>NZ_JACART010000077.1:0-23233 GCF_013386445.1 Pseudomonas sp. P7759 | reverse complement strand
TCCTGCTCCAACGCCTTCAAGTAACAAGCCGCCGCCGCTTCCACCTGGCTATGGGGCACCGCCTCACCGTCCAACCCACGCGGCTGCAAGCCAAACAACGGCCAATCCCGCCCCAGCGCCTCACTCAAGCCAATAAACCCGGTGACGCTGTCCCCCGCCCCCGGCACACAGAACACCGGCGCATACCCCGCCCGGCCACTCTGAATCCGCAGCAACGGCTGGTGCTGAGCCTGAACCTGCGGCGTGCACGTCACCAAGGCCTCAGCCATCGCCTGACCCAGCGCCTGGATATACGGCGCCTGCATCATGCTCTGGTGATCCCCCGGCACCGCCACCTGAAGCAATTGCCCCGGCGCCAACACCTCATTCCAACCCAGTGCTTCACTGCGCCGCGACAACTCGGTAGGCCGCTCACTCGCACTGAACAGATGCACCGCAATCGGCAACGGAAACAGGCTGTAATGCGCCAAAGCATGCCCGTGACCCACTTCCCGCTCGATGTAGTTCAAGAGGTCCGCATCCGTCGCCGCTGCCATTTGCGCGTGCAACACACCTTCATCGCGACAACGTTGCAGCAGGCCTGCAAAGTCCAACTGTCCAACCTGCGCCTCCAACTGCCCAAGGCTCGCCAACTCATCCACACCTCCCTGTGCTTTCCAATACGCCGAGCACTGCAACAGCAAATGCCGCTTGAGTGCATCCGCCCCGCTCCATCGCGCCTTGCCCTGGTCGGTCATGCGCGGTACGTAGCTGTCGATCAAGCCGAGGAACTCAACCGGTTCATCCAGCCCCAGCAGTTGCATCGCCACTTCATAGGCCAGCACCCCGCCGAATGACCACCCGGCAACCCGGTAAGGCCCATGGGGCTGAATGCCTCGGATCAACCCGACCAGCCGCGCAGCCAGACCTTCCATCGTGTTCAGATGCGCTTCGCCCAGCGCCACGCCTGGCAAGCCGTAGATCGGATAGTCACCCGGCAGATGCTGGCCCAGCGCCGGGAAGTACACGTCCATGCCGCTGAACTCATGGACCAGGAACAGCGGCGCTTGCGATCCACCCCTGCGCACCGTGATCACCGACGTGTCACGCACCGGCTCATCCGTACGCTGGCGCAGCATCGCGGCGACGGAGGCCACACTGGCATGCTGGAACAGCTCAGCCAGTGACACCTGCAACCCCGCTTCTTCCATCAGGTTGACCAGCCGGATCGCCAGCAATGAATGCCCGCCCAACTCGAAGAAACTGTCATGGCGACCAACCTGCTCCAGCTTCAACACCTCGGCCCATAGCTGGGCCAGGGTGTGCTCCAGCCCATCGGCCGGCGCCTCGAACTCACGGCGGTTGAACGTTTCCAGGGCCGGCACCGGCAAGGCCTTGCGGTCGACCTTGCCGTTAGCGGTCAGCGGCAGGTGATCCAGCGGCACAAAGGCCGACGGCACCATGTATTCCGGCAATTGGCCTTGCAGATAGGCGCGCACGCTGTCGAGGTCGACAGGCTGACCGGCCCAGGTGAAATACGCCGCCAGGCGCTTGTCGCCCGGTGCGTCTTCGCGAGCCAGCACCACCACGTCCTGGATACCGGCGAAGGTCGCCAGGCGCGCTTCGATCTCGCCCAGTTCGATGCGGAAACCGCGGATCTTCACCTGGTCGTCATTGCGCCCGATGCAATCCAGCAGGCCGTCCGCCGTCCAACGGCCGAGGTCGCCGGTGCGGTACATCAAGGCGCCCTCACTCAACGGATCCCGTACAAACTTTTCAGCGGTGAGATCTGGTCGATTCAGATACCCCAGGGCCACGCCGTCCCCGCCAATGCAGATTTCACCGGTCACGCCCACAGGCACTGGCTGAAGGTGCGCATCCAGCACATGGATCCGCGTATTGGAAATCGGGCGACCAATCGGCACGCTGTCAGCGGCCTCGGCCAGCGCGCGCACCTCATAGGTGGTGGCGTAAGTGGTGGTTTCGGTCGGCCCATAACAATGCACCAGGCGCAACGCGGGCGCCTGGTGCAACAAGCTGCGGAATGCAGCCGGATCGGCACGCTCGCCGCCGCACAGCAGAATGCGCAAGCCCGCCAGGGCCTGGGGAATCAGCTGCACATACTGGTTGAACAAGGCCGTGGTGACGAACAGCACCGTTGCGTCCGCCAAAGCCACGCCGAAGGCCGCAGGATCCAGCAAGGTGGCGTGGTCGATCACCTGCACCTGGCCGCCATTGAGCAGCGGGCCCCACACATCCATGGTGCTGGCGTCGAACGCCGGGTTGGAGGCGAAGGCCACGCGGTCGCTGGCATTGAAGTCGGCGTAGCCGTTGTTGATCACCAGACGCGTGATACCGCGATGGGGCACCAACACACCTTTGGGCGTGCCGGTGGAACCGGAGGTGTACATGATGTACGCCACGCTGTCCGAGGACTGCGACAGGTCCGGGTTGTGGCTGGGTTGTGGATCGAGGGCCAGGGTGTCCAGGTCCAAGCGTTGCACAGCGTAGTCGACGGCCCTATCGCTATGGGTCAACAACCAGGCCGCGCCGCTGTCCTGCACCATGAAGCCCTGGCGCTCGACGGGTGCGTTGATATCCAGCGGCACATAGGCGGCGGCGCATTTGAGCACGGCCAGTTGGCTGGTCAGCAGGTCCAGGCCGCGCGGCAGCAGGATCGCCACGTTATCGCCGGGACGCAGCCCAAGGCCCAGCAGGTGATGGGCCAGGCGATTGGCACGGATATTCAGTTCGCCATAACTCAATGACTGCCCGCCATGCAAAGCGGCCAATGCGCCAGGACGCGCCTGGGCCTGGGCTTCGAACAGGCGTTGCACGTTGTGTTCACGCGGGAATGCACGCGTGGTGGCGTTGAACTCCAGCAGTTGCTGGCGTTCGACGTCAGGCAGGATCGGCAAGTGGCTGATGCCCACCGCGCTGCCCTGTTCCAGCGCCTGCACCACCTGTTCCACGGCAACCTGCAAGTAGCCGCACAACCGGCGTGCGCCCTGCCCCACGACTTTCAGCGAGAACCCCTCGCCCAGGTCATCCACGCTCACTGACAGGCCGTAGTTACTGTGTTCTTCAGCCTTGAGCAGCCGAATGCCCTGCCATGCTTCGCTGGTAGCCTGCGGCGCACTGTGGCGATAGTTGAACAATGTGTCGAAGAGCGGCGTCGCCGCCGGCACGCCGCTGCAGCGTTGGGCCAAGGCCAGCGGCGCCTGTTCATGGCTGAGCAATTGGTTGAGACGTGCATGGGTAGCCCGCAGCGCGTCGCGCACCGAGTGTTCACCCAGGTCGACCCGCAGCGGCAAGGTATTGATAAACACCCCCATGGCCCGCTCGGCGCCTTCACCACCTTGCAAGCGGCCGAGCATCACACTGCCAAACACCACGTTGTCGCGGCCCGAAACCTTGCCCAGCACCTGGGCCCAGGCCAGGTGCATCAGGCTGGCGGCGCTGACGCCGGATTGCCGCGCTTGGGTGCGCAGGCGTTGGCTCAATTGCGCATCCAGTGGGCGTTGAATCGGCTCGTTGCGGCCCAAGCGTTCGACCTGGGTCGGCTCATCAATATCACCGAGCATTTCGCGGAAGAACGCTTCGTGGTCCTCTGCACCGACGCGGGTCTGGGCCACATAGTTGCGATACGGCACAGCCACGCCCAAGGTGTGTTGAGTGCCCATGAGGAACGCCTGCATCTCCTGTTGCAGGATCTCCAGGGCGATGTGGTCCATCACCAGGTGGTGGAACAGCAACGTCGCACTGTGCGCATTGACCACCAGGCGCATCAACGGGGCTTGCGACAGATCAAGCCGTTCCGGCACCACGCCGCGTTCGACACGCAGCGACGCCTCGCGCCAAACCACCTGCACCGGTTCTTCCAGGCCGTCCCAATGGAACGACGAACGCAGGATGTCGTGGCGCTGGATCACCGCCTGCAAGGCCAGGGCGAACGCCTCCAGGCGCTGTGGGCTGTCGAACGCAAACTGCGCGCGCAGCACATAGTCATCAGCACCCTGTACCGCACGATGGTGATACAGCATGCCCGCCTGCAACGGCGCCAACGGGTAGATGTCCTGCACATTGGCTGCGCCGCCCGGAATGCAGGCGACGATACGCTCGATGGCTGGCGGGTCCAGTTGGATCAACGGCAACATATCCGGGGTGATCGCGGTGCAATCAAGCGCAATGCGATTGGCCGGCACCGCCACTTCCCGGCCACCGCCCAAGGCCGCCGCCAAGGCTGACAAGGTCGGCTGGCCGAACAACACCTTCACATCAGCCGACAACCCGAGGCGGCGCATGCGCCCCATCAGGCTCACCGCGAGCAACGAGTGCCCGCCCAATTCGAAGAAGTTGTCGTGACGGCCCACACGCTCCACGTTGAGCAACTCGGCCCACAGGCTGGCCAAGGTGATTTCAGTGTCGCCCTGGGGCGCTTCGTATTCGCGTACCACCACCGACTCCAGGCCGGGCGCAGGCAAAGCCTTGCGGTCGAGCTTGCCGTTGGGGCTCAGGGGCAAGCTGTCGAGGTGCACAAAGATCGCCGGCACCATGAACTCCGGCAGGTGCTGCAACAGGTGCGCGCGCAACCCGTCGATCTCGCTGAAAGCCCCGGTGTAGTAGGCGATCAAACGATTGTCGCGGGCGATCACGGCGGCTTCGTTGACCGGCGGATACTCAGTGAGGCGTGACTGGATTTCCCCCAGTTCAATGCGCAGGCCACGGATTTTCACCTGATCGTCATTACGCCCCAGGTACTCAATCGTGCCGTCTGCCAAGTAGCGGCCCACGTCGCCGGTGCGGTACAGGCGACCGTCGGTGAACGGGTCCTTGAGGAAACGCTCGGCGGTCAATTCCGGCCGGTTCAGGTAACCGCGCGCCACTTGCACGCCGCCAATGAACAACTCGCCCACCACGCCCAAGGGCACCGGCTGCATCTGTGCATCCAGCACATACATGCGAGTGTTGGCGATCGGTTTGCCAATCGGCGTGTTGTCCGGCGTCACCGGGCCGGCGCAGTTCCACGCGGTCACATCGACGGCGGCTTCGGTCGGGCCATACAGGTTGTGCAATTCGCTGCCCGGCAACTGCTGCTTGAAGCGCCGCACCAGGCTGCCCGGCAAGGCTTCGCCGCTGCACATCACCCGCACCAGACCGGCCGCTTGGCTAACGTCGCCATGGGCCAGGAACACATCCAGCATCGACGGTACGAAGTGCAGCGTGGTGATCTGCTCAGCGGCGATCACCTCGCACAGGTACGCCGGGTCTTTATGCCCGCCAGGACGCGCCATCACCAGGCAAGCGCCGGTGAACAGCGGCCAGAAGAACTCCCATACCGACACGTCGAAGCTGAACGGGGTTTTCTGCAAGACACGGTCATGGGCTTGCAGGCCATAGGCGTCCTGCATCCACAACAGGCGGTTGACCACGCCGGGATGGTCGTTGATCACGCCCTTGGGTTGGCCGGTGGAGCCGGAGGTGTAGATCACATAGGCGCTGATGCCCTGCACAGCGGGATTGTCTTCACGTGGGTGCTGCCAGGTCGGCCGGTCCAGATCGACCACCGGCACATCCCCCAACAACCCGCGTGTCCCGCCCTGGGCCAGCACCGCGACCGGCGCGCTGTCCTCCAGCATGTAGGCAATACGCTCCAGCGGATACGCCGGGTCCAGCGGCACATAGGCGGCGCCGGCCTTGAGGATCGCGTACAGGCCGATGACCATCTCCAGGCCACGTTCCACACAGATCGCAACCCGTGAATCCGGCTGAACGCCGATGTCCAGCAGGTGATGCGCCAACTGGTTGGCCCGTGCGTTCAGCTCGGCATAGGTCAATACAAGGTCATCCGCCTTGACGGCGATGGCATCCGGTGTCCGCGCCACCTGCGCTTCGAACATACCGTGCACGGTCTGGTCGAGGTCGTAGGTCACCTCGGTGGCATTGAAGTCGAACAGCAAATGCTGACGCTCGCTCTCATCCACCAGCGGTACCTGTTCCAGCACCGCCTGATCGTTATCGACCATGGCCTGCAACACGCGGGTGAAATAGCCGACGTAACGCTGCGCCGTCGACTCATCGAACAGCGCTACCGCGTACTCCAGTGCGCCGATGATCGTGCCCTGCACTTCGCTCAAGTCCAGGGACAGGTCGAACTTGGCAAAATGACTGTTCTCGACGATGCCTTCCAGGGCTAGGTCGCCCAAGGCCAGGGTCGGCGCGCTGCTGTCCTGCCAGGTCAACAGCGTCTGGAACAGCGGGCTGTGGGCCAGGCTGCGCGGCGGCCGGGTGATTTCTACCACCTGCTCAAACGGCAGGTCTTGATGGGCCTGGGCTTCCAGCGCCAGCGCCTTGACCCGCGCCAGCAGCGCCTCGGTGCTCAGCTCGCCGGAGGTGTCGATGCGCACGGCCAAGGTGTTGACGAACAGGCCGATCAGCCCTTCCACCTCGCTGCGTGTGCGATTGGCGACGGGTGAGCCGATCACCACGTCCTGTTGCCCGGACAGCCGCGCGAGCAGTGAGGCCCAGGCGCTCATCAAGGTCATGTACAAGGTGGTGCCGTGGCGTTGGCTCAAGGCCTTGAGCCCGGCGGTGAGGCGTTCGTCCAGGCGCACTTCGACGCTGCTGCCGGCGTAGTCCTGTTGCGCCGGGCGCGGGCGGTCAGTCGGTAAGGTCAGCAAGGCCGGCGCACCGGCCAGCGCCTGCTGCCAATAGGTGCTCTGGCGATGCAACACCTCGCCGCTGAGCCACAGGCGTTGCCATACGGCGAAGTCGCCGTACTGGATCGGCAGCGGCGGCAATGGATCGGGCTGGCCGTGGCTGAAGGCTTGATACAACGCCATCAGCTCGCGGGTGAGCACGCCCATGGACCAGCCATCGGAGACGATATGGTGCAGGGTCAGCAGCAACACGTGGTGGTCGTCGGCCATGACCATCAGGCGACCGCGCAACAACGGGCCACGCTCCAGGTCGAACGGCGCCGAGGCCTCGCCGTGGATCAACGCATCCAGCGCCTGCTGGGGTTGCGGGTGGCGGCGCAGGTCCTGTACTTGCAGGGGCAGAACGTCTTCGGCGGGTACGATCAACACTTGGGCGTCATCGCCGTGCTGGGCGAAGCGGCTGCGCAGGGTTTCGTGGCGCGCGACGATGCGGGCGAGCGCCCGTTGCAGCGCCTCGACATGCAACTGCCCACGCAAACGCAGGCCGATAGGAATGTTGTAGGCGGTGTTGGCGCCTTCCATCAGCGCCAGGAACCACAGGCGCTGCTGGGCAAAGGACAGCGGCACCTGCTCATCACGATTGGCCGGCAGGATATCCGGCAAGGTGCTGCGACCGGACCGGGCCAGCACCTCGGCGACGGCGGCCAGTTCGGCGTTGGCAAACAAATCGCCGAGCAACAACTCGACGCCCAGGCGCTGGCGGATCTGCGAGACCATGCGCATCGCCAACAACGAGTGCCCTCCCAGTTCGAAGAAGTGGTCGCGACGCCCAACGCGCTCCACGTGCAGCACATCGGCCCAGATCTGCGCCAGCACGCTCTCGATTTCACCTTCGGGGGCGGCGTACTCGCGGGTAAACACGGCGGCCATGTCCGGCGCCGGTAAGGCCTTGCGGTCAAGCTTGCCGTTGGCAGTCAGGGGCAACGCGTCCAGCTTTACGTAGGCGACCGGCACCATGTAGTCCGGCAGGTGCGCCACCAGATGGGCGCGGATATCGCCCACGACCAACGGGTCGAGTTGGCGGTTTTCGGTGAAATACGCCACCAGCCGCTCTTCGCGCACCAGTACCACGGCTTCCTGGATGCCCGCCACTTGGTTGAGCTGGGTTTCGATTTCGCCCAGTTCGATGCGCATGCCGCGAATTTTTACCTGGTCATCGTTGCGCCCCAGGTACTCGATGTTGCCATCCGGCAGCCAGCGCGCCAGGTCGCCGGTGCGGTACATGCGCCCAGTGTTGAAGGGATCTTGCAGGAAGCGTTCGGCGGTCAGTTCCGGGCGGTTCAGGTAACCCCGCGCCACGCCGTTGCCGCCCACGTACAACTCACCGGCCACGCCCAATGGCACCGGCCGCTGTTGCTCATCCAGCAGGTAGACCGTGGCATTGGCGATAGGCTTGCCGATATGCAGCGGCTGGCCGGCCTCGACCTTGCCCGAGGTCGCAACCACCGTGGCCTCGGTCGGCCCGTAGTTGTTGATCAAGTCAAAGCGCTGCGCCCGGCCGAACTGGCGCAGGCGATCGCCACCGATCAGCAGGGTGCGCAGCGTCGGGTGCTCGATCTGCTGGCTGAAGGCGTACTCGGCCACTGGCGTAGGCAGGAAACACACGTCCAACGGCTGCGCACACCACCAGGCCAACAACGCGTCGATATCTTCGGTGCCGTCATGGGCCGGTGGCAGGTGCAGGGTCGCGCCCACGCACAGCGCCGGCCAGACTTCCCAGGCCATCGCATCAAAGCCGAACCCGGCGACGCTGGCCGTGTGGCGCCCGGCGCACAGGTCGAAGGCGTTGCAGTGCCAGTCCACCAGGTTGGCCACGGTGTGATGCTCCACCATCACGCCTTTGGGCAGGCCGGTGGAGCCGGAGGTGTAGATCACATAGGCGAGGTTGAACGGGGTGACCACCACCTTGGGGTTGCTCGCCGAATGGTGTTGCCAGGTGAAGCGGTCGAGGTTGATCACCGGCACGTCAAGGGCCGGTAAACGCTCCAGCAAGACCTGCTGGGTCAACACCGCCACCGGGGCGCTGTCGGTCAGCAGGTAGGTGAGGCGCTCGGCCGGGTGCGACGGGTCCACCGGCACATAACAGGCGCCGGCCTTGAGGATCGCCAGCAAGCCGGCCAGAGTGTCCAGGCCTCGGCGCGCAACGATGGCAACGCGGTCGTCCGGCTTGACCCCCAGCGCCAGCAGGTGATGGGCCAGCAGGTTGGCTTGCTGGTTGAGTTCGGCATAGGTCAGCTGACGGCCCGAATGCACAGCGGCAATCGCGTCCGGCGTGAGCGCGGCCTGGGCTTCGACGCGAGCGTGCAGCGTGGTGCCCTGGCGAAAATCCGCTTGCGTGGCGTTGAAGTGTTCCAGCAGCAAACGCTGTTCATCGGCAGGCAGCACCGACACTTGGTTGAGCGCGGTGTGCGGCGCCTGTTCCAACGCGGTCACCAGGTTGTCCAGGGCGGTTTGCAGGTAAGCGCAGACACGCTGTGGATCGACCTGGGTGGTCGCCAGCAGACGCAGGATAAACCCTTCGCCCAGGTCATCCACGCTCAAGGTCAGCGGGTAGTTGGTACGCTCATCCGAACGCAGCGTCTCGATGCCCTGCCACGCGGCCACGGCTTCGCTGCTGGTGCCAGTGCCGCTGTGGCGATAATTGAGCAACGCACTGAACAACGGCGTCGGCGCCACCACCCCGCTGCACCGTTGCGCCAGCGCCAGGGGCGCGTGTTCGTGGCGCAGCAGCGCGGTGAGGCGCGTGTGGGTGGCCTTGACTGCGCTGCGCAGGTCGTCGCCAGCCACGTCCACGCGAAACGGCAAGGTATTGATGAAGATCCCCAAGGCGCGGTCCGTGGCATGTCCACCTTGCATACGGCCCATCAGTACGGTGCCAAACACCACCTGGGACTTGCCGGCCAGCACGCTCAACACCTGGGCCCAGCCCAGGTGGAACAGGCTGGCGACGCTGACGCCAAGCAAGCGGGCCTGGGCGCGCAGGCGCTGGTTGAGCGCGTCCGACAGCGGCCAATCCAGTTCATTGATCCCGCGGCCATCGCCCTGCACATCCTGCAAGCCGAAGGGCAACGTCGGCTCGACCACATCGCCAAGCATCTGCTGGAAAAACGCCTCATGCTGTTGCTCGCTGACACCCAGCCGCGCCTGCGCAACATAGTTGCGAAACGGCACGGCATGACCCAGTTGCCCGGCGTCGCCCCGCAGGAACGCCTGCATTTCATGGCGCACCACTTCCAGGGCACTGTGATCCAGGGCCATGTGATGGAACAGCAGCATGGCGACGATGCGCCCCTGCGCCGGGTCCTTCGCCCAGGCCAGACGCAGCAGCGGCGCCTGGGTCACGTCCAGCCGATAATGGCGGGCATCGAAGCGCGTGTGCAGTTGGGCAGCAATATCACCGTCG
Organism: Pseudomonas sp. P7759; assembly: GCF_013386445.1. Classification (NCBI taxonomy): domain Bacteria; kingdom Pseudomonadati; phylum Pseudomonadota; class Gammaproteobacteria; order Pseudomonadales; family Pseudomonadaceae; genus Pseudomonas; species Pseudomonas sp. P7759. The sequence goes on along the minus strand of NZ_JACART010000077.1, from coordinate 13,132 downwards.
GCCGGGTCGAGTTCCAGCGCCTGCACCGGCAGCTGCGCGCTGCGCCACACCACTTGCGACGGCTGTTGCAATCCGTCCCAGACCACGCCGGTGCGCAGGATGTCGTGACGGTCGATCACCCCTTGCAGGGCCAGGGCAAACGCCTCGAAACGCTCGACACTGTCGAAGGCGAACTGCGACTGCATCACATAGGGGTCGCCCTGCTCGGTGCTGACGTGGTGAAACAGAATGCCTTCCTGCAGCGGCGCCAGCGGGTAGATGTCCTGGATATTCGCCACGCCGCCGTCGACCGTAGCGACGATGCGGTCGATCTCATCCTGGCTCAGGTCGGACAGGGTCAACATGGCCGGCGTGATCCGTTCGGCATTGGCCGGGATGCCATTGGCCGGCACCTCGTTGGCGGCCGAATACTCGCCGGCCTTGATCAGTTCGATCAACGCCGGCTTGTGTTCGCGCAAGGCGGCAAGAATCACCGGGTCGCTCAGCGCTTGTTTGTTGCCTTGCACCGACAACTGCTCGCCCTTGAGCGCGAGTTGCACGTCCTTGGTTTTCAGCGTCGCCAGCAGTTCGAGAATGCTCACAGGACGATCTCCATTCGTTCAGTCATCGCGGCGTAGCCAGCCAGGGTCGGCTGTTCGAACAACGCACGCACATCGGCTTCCATGCCTTCCTGGCGCAAGCGCCCGATCAAGCTCACGGCGAGCAGCGAGTGCCCGCCCAGTTCAAAGAAATTGTCCTGGCGCCCTACCCGTTCCACGTTGAGCAGCTCGGCCCAGAGTTGCGCCAGGAGGATTTCGGTGTCGCCCACCGGGGCTTCGTACTCGCGCACGGTCAAGGCTTCGCTGCCCGGCGCCGGCAAGGCCTTGCGGTCGAGCTTGCCATTGGGGCTCAGCGGCAACGCGTCGAGGTGCACGAACAGAGCGGGCACCATGAAATCCGGCAGGTGGTGCAGCAGGTGTTCGCGCAGGTCCGTTGCCCGAACGCCGGTGTAGTAGGCGACGAGCCGGTCTTCGCGAGCCAGCACGGCGGCCTCGTTGACCTGCGGATGTTCCAACAGGCGTGCCTGGATCTCGCCCAGCTCGATGCGCAAGCCACGGATCTTCACCTGGTCGTCGTTGCGGCCCAGGTACTCGATAGTGCCGTCGGGCAGGTAACGCCCCAGGTCGCCGGTGCGATACAGGCGGCCGTCGGTGAACGGGTCCTTGAGGAAACGTTCGGCGGTCAACTCAGGACGATTGAGGTAACCGCGCGCCACCTGCACGCCGCCGATGAACAACTCGCTCACCACGCCCAGGGGCACCGGCTGCATCTGCGCATCCAGCACATACATCCGGGTGTTGGCGATGGGTTTGCCGATCGGCGTGTTGTCCGGCACGTCCGGCCGCGCACAGTTCCAGGCGGTCACGTCCACCGCCGCCTCGGTCGGGCCGTACAGGTTGTACAGGCCGATACCCGGCAGTTGCTGCTTGAAGCGCCGCACCAGGCTGCCCGGCAAGGCTTCGCCGCTGCACATTACCCGTTGCAGACCGGCCGCCTGGCTGACATCACCATGGGCGAGGAACACATCGAGCATCGACGGCACAAAGTGCAACGTGGTGATCTGTTCGTTCGCGATCACCTCGCACAGATAGGCCGGGTCTTTATGCCCACCAGGACGCGCCATGACCAGGCACGCTCCAGTGAATAGCGGCCAGAAGAACTCCCACACCGACACGTCGAAGCTGAACGGGGTTTTCTGCAACACCCGGTCGTGGGCCTTGAGGCCGTAGGCGTCCTGCATCCACAACAGGCGGTTGACCACGCCAGGATGGTCGTTGATCACGCCCTTGGGCTGACCGGTGGAACCGGAGGTGTAGATCACGTAGGCGCTGAGGGCCTGCACCTGTGGGTTATCGATAGATTGGTGCTGCCAGGTCGGCCGGTCCAGATCGATCACCGGCGCGTCGCCCAGCAAACCACGCGTGGCGCCTTGGGCCAGCACCGCAACAGGCGCGCTGTCTTCCAGCATGTAGGCGATACGTTCCAGCGGATACGCCGGGTCCAGCGGCACATAGGCGGCACCGGCCTTGAGGATCGCATACAGTCCGACCACCATGTCCAGGCCGCGCTCCACGCAGATCGCGACCCGCGAATCGGCTTGCACGCCCATATCTATGAGGTGATGCGCCAGTTGGTTGGCCTGCGCGTTCAGTTCGGCGTAGGTCAATGTCAGCTCACCTGCCTTGACGGCGATGGCGTCCGGTGTGCGCATCACTTGCGCTTCAAACAGGCCGTGCAAGGTCTGGTCGAGGTCATAGGCGACCTCAGTGGCGTTGAAACCCGACAGCAGTTGCTGACGTTCCTGGGCCTCCAGCACCGGCAAGCGATTGACCGCCAGCTGCGGCGCCTGCTCCAGTGCGTCGACCAGCCCTTGCAAGGTCACTTGCAGATAACCGCAGAGGCGTTGCGCGCCAATCGACTTCGCGGTCATGGCAGTGAGACGGAAGCCGTCGCCCTGGTCGTCCACGTTCAGCGTCAACGGGTAGTTGGTGCGCTCCTCGCTGGCCAGGGTCTGGATGCCTTCCCAGGCCTGGGACACTGGCGCCTGCTGGCTGTCGCTGTGGCGGTAGTTGAGCATGGCGCTGAACAACGGCTGCGGCGCGGCGACACCGCTGCAACGCTGGGCCAGCGCCAGGGATGCGTGTTCATGCCCGAGCAGCGCGGTCAACCGCGCGTGGGTCTGCTTGACCGCCACACGTACACCGCTGCCATCGATGTCCACGCGCAGCGGCAAGGTGTTGATGAACATGCCCAGCGCCCGGTCGCTGCCTTTGCCGCCTTGCATGCGCCCCAGCAACACGGTGCCGAACACCACGTTTTCCTGGCCTGAAGTGCTGGCGAGGACTCGCGCCCAGGCCAGGTGGAACAGGCTGGCGGCACTTACGCCGAGCAAGCGCGCCTGGGTCCGCAGGCGCTGGTTGAGAGTTGGGGCCAGGTTCAGCTGGACCTCTTCGATAGCATTGCCGTCGCCGCGCACGTCCTGCAGGCCGAATGGCAAGGTCGGTTCGTTGATATCGCCGAGCATCCCACGGAAGAACTGTTCGTGTTCCTCTTCACTGACACCCAACCGCGCCTGGGCCACGTAGTTACGGTACGGCGTGGCGTCGCCGGCAGGTTGTGGCTGCCCGAGCAGGCTGGCCTGCATCTCGTGGCGCACACCGTCGAGGGCGGTGTGATCGAGGGCAATGTGGTGGAACAACAGGATCGCGACCACGCGCTGATTGGCCGGGTCCGGCGCGTACACCAGGCGTATCAGCGGCGCCTGATTCATCGGCACACGGTACTGGCGCGGGTCGAAGCGCTGATGCAGTTGGTCGATCACGTCCGCCTGCACCTGCAAGCGTGCCTTGCGCCACACCACTTGCAGCGGCTGGGCCAGGCCCTCCCAGACCACGGCGGTGCGCAGGATGTCGTGACGGTCGATCACCTGTTGCAGCGCCTGGGCGAAGGCATTCAAGCGGTCGAGGCTGTCGAACGCCAGGTGCGATTGCAGCAGGTAAGGGTCGCCCTGCCCTGCGCTGATGTGGTGGTAGAGAATGCCTTCCTGCAGCGGCGCCAGCGGGTAGATGTCCTGCACATTGGCAGCACCGCCGGGCACCTGGGCGACGACGTGGTCGATGGTCGATTGGTCGAGTTGCACCAGGGACAACAGGTCCGGGGTGATGCGCTGGCAGCCCGCCGGAATACGGTTTTCCGGCACCGACACATCGCGCCCACTGCCCACGGCAGCCGCCAGCGCGGCCAGGGTCGGCTGGCTGAACAGCACGCGCACATCGGCACTCAGGCCGACCTGGCGCATGCGTTCGATCAGGCTGACGGCGAGCAACGAATGGCCGCCCAGCTCGAAGAAATGGTCATGGCGCCCGACCTGCTCCACTTGCAGAACCTCGGCCCAAATGCGCGCCAGGATGCTCTCAACCTCGCCTTGGGGTGCTTCATAATCGCGCGTCAGCAACGCCGCCTGATCCGGTTCCGGCAACGCCTTGCGGTCGAGCTTGCCGTTGGCGGTCAGGGGCAAGGTCTGCAGCTTCACATAGGCGACCGGCACCAAGGCATCCGGCAATTGGGCTTGCAGTTGCGCGCGTAGGGTGTCGATATCCAACGGTTGCTGTTCGGTGAACCAGGCAATCAAGCGCCCTTCGCGCACCAGCACCACGGCTTCGCCGACGCCGTCCAGTGCAGCCAGGCGGCTTTCGATTTCACCCAGCTCAACCCGCACGCCACGCACTTTCACCTGGTCATCGTTACGCCCCAGGTACTCGATATTGCCATCCGGCAACCAGCGCGCCAGGTCGCCGGTGCGGTACATGCGACCCTCGTTGAACGGGTCGTGCAGGAAGCGTCCGGCGCTCAGGTCCGGACGGTTCAGGTAACCGCGCGCCACGCCGCTGCCGCCCACATACAACTCGCCCGCCACCCCCACCGGCACCGGCCGCAAGTGCGCATCCAGCAGGTAGACGCTGGCATTGGCGATGGGCCGGCCGATATGCAGCACCTGCCCGGCGCGCACGCGGCCGGAGGTGGCAACTACCGTGGCTTCGGTGGGGCCGTAGTTGTTGATCACTGCAAAGCGGCGTTCCTGGGTGAACTGGCGCAGGCGATCACCGCCAATCAGTAGAATGCGCAACGTGGGGTGTTGCAGGTTCTGGCTGAAGGCGTATTCGGCCACAGGCGTTGGCAGGAAGCTGACGTCCAGCGGTTGCGCCAGCCACCAGGCGAGCAGTTCATCGATATTTTCATTGCCCACATCGGCCGGTGGCAGATGCAGGGTGGCACCCACGCACAGCGCCGGCCAGACCTCCCAGGCCATCGCATCAAAACCGAAACCGGCGACGCTGCTGGTGTGGCCCGTCGCATCCAGGCCAAAGGCCTCGCAGTGCCAGTGCACCAGGTTTTCCACGGTGCGGTGTTCCACCATCACGCCCTTGGGCTGGCCGGTGGAGCCGGAGGTGTAGATGACGTAAGCCAAGTGCGCCGGGGTCAATGCGCTGAGTTGCGGGTTGCTGACGGCCTGCTGCTGCACGCGCGGATCGTGCAGGTCGAGGGTGGCAACCGCGCCCAACAGGTCGCGGGTACTGGCTTCGGCCAACACCGCCACGGGGGCGCTGTCTTGCAGCAAGTAAGCGATACGCTCCGCGGGATACGCCGGGTCGATAGGCACGTAGCCGGCACCGGCCTTGAGGATGCCCAGCAAGCCCACCAGCATCTGCGGGCCGCGACGGCAGCACAGGGCGACGCGATCGTCGGGCTGCACGCCCTGTTGCAACAGATGATGGGCCAACTGGTTGGCGCGAATATTGAGCTGCTGGTAGGTCAGCGATTCGCCGTCTTGCACCACGGCGATGGCGTGAGGTTGGCGCTCGGCCTGGACCTCGAATGCCCCATGCACCGTGTGGCCCTTGGGGAAATCGCTGGCGGTGGCGTTGAACTCGCGCAGCAGGCTTTCGCGCTCCGCTGTCGGTAGGATCGATAGCTGGGTCAGCACAGTCTTCGGTGCGTTTTCCAGCGTCTCGACCAACTGTTCGACGGCGTTATGCATATAGGCACACATGCGCTGGGCACCGATCTGCGGCAGTGCCAAGACGGTCAGGCCGAAGCCTTCGCCCAGGTCATCCACGCTCAAGGTCAGCGGGTAGTTGCTGCGCTCCTCACCGCCGAGCAGTTGCACCCCTTCCCATATGCCATGGCCGTCGCGGGCCATTTCGCCAGGCGTGCTGTGGCGGTAGTTGAGCAAGGCACTGAACAGCGGCGAGGCATTCGCCACGCCGCTGCAACGCTGGGCCAGCGCCAGGGACGCATGTTCGTGGCCAAGCAAGGCGCTCAAGCGCCCATGGGTCGCCTTGACCGCAACCGCCGCCGGCGCCGCCACATCGACCCGCAGCGGCAAGGTGTTGATGAACATGCCCAGCGCACGGTCCGCACCGTCACCGGCCTGCATGCGGCCCATCAATACGGTGCCGAACACCACGTCGTCACGCCCGGACACCAGGCCCAGTACCTGCGCCCAGGCCAGGTGCATCAGGCTTGCCGCGCTGACGCCCAACTGCCGCGCCTGTTCGCGCACGCGCTGGGCCAGCACGGCATCCACCGGCCATTCGGCTTCTTCGATCTCACGCCCATCGCCCTGCACGTCTTGCACACCGAATGGCAGGGTCGGCTCATCCACGTCAGCGAGCATGTCGCGGAAGAACGCTTCGTGCTCCTCCACGCTCACACCCAGGCGCGCCTGGGCCACGTAGTTGCGGAACGGTGCCGCCTCGGGCAAGTCCTGCGCCGGGTTGAACAGGAACGTGCGCATCTCCTGGCCCACTACTTCCATGGCGGTGTGGTCCAGCGCCAGGTGGTGGAACAGCAGGATTGCCGCGACGCGGTTGTGTTGCGGATCCTGGGCGTAAACCATGCGCAGCAGCGGCGCCTGGGTGATGTCCAGGCGGTAATGGCGGGCATCGAAGCGCGCGTGCAATTGTTCGATGACGTCGCCGTCCGCCGGGTCCAAGGCAACCTCCTGGACAACCAGTTGCGCCTCACGCCAAACCACTTGCACCGGGCTGTCCAGGCCTTCCCAGACCACGCCGGTACGCAAGATGTCATGGCGGGCCACAACCTTTTGCAACGCGCCCATGAACGCGTGCAGGCGCTCAATACTGTCGAATGCCATGCGCGATTGCAGCAGGTACGGATCGCCCTGTTCGGCACTGATGTGGTGGTAAAGAATGCCTTCCTGCAACGGCGCCAGTGGGTAGATATCCTGCACGTTCGCCGCCCCGCCCGGCACGTTCGCGACGATACGCGCGATCGCCGTCGGGTCGAGCTGTACCAGCGTGAGCATGGACGGCGTGATCTGCGTGCAACCCGCTGGAATGCCATTGGCCGGCACCACGACTTCCCGACCACTGCCCACGGCGGCGGCCAGCGCCGCCAGGCTTGGCTGGCTGAACAACACACGCACATCGCAGCTGAGGCCGACCTGGCGCATGCGCTCGATCAGGCTGACCGCCAGCAATGAATGCCCGCCCAATTCGAAGAAGTGATCGTGACGACCAACGCGGTCAAGCTTGAGCACGTCCTGCCAGATCTGCGCCAGTTGGGTTTCCACTTCGTCTTCCGGCGCTTCAAACCCACGGCTGAGCAGCGCACTCGGGTCCGGCACCGGCAGGCCCTTGCGGTCGAGCTTGCCGTTGGCGGTCAGCGGTAGCAGCTCCAGCCACACATAGGCCGACGGCACCATGTAATCCGGCAGTTGGCCTTGCAGGTGGGCACGCAGTGTTTCGATGTCCAACGGCTCGCTGGCGGTGTAGTAGGCCACCAGGCGCTTGTCGCCAGGCTCGTCTTCACGGGCCAGCACCACGGCGTCTTTTACGCCAGGGAAGCTGGCCAGGCAGGTTTCGATCTCGCCGGGCTCAATCCGGAAACCACGGATCTTCACCTGCAGGTCATTGCGCCCCTGGTACAGCAAGGTGCCGTCGACCTGCCAGCAGGCCAGGTCGCCGGTGCGGTACAGCACGCCTTCACCAAACGGGTTCGGGATGAATTTTTCGGCGGTCAGTTGCGGCTGGTTCAGATACCCCTTGGCCACGCCCGCGCCGCCGATGTACAGCTCGCCCACCACGCCCAACGGCACGGGTTGCTGGCGCGGGTCGAGCACGTAGGCCTGGGCATTCGCTATCGGCCGGCCGATGGGAATGCCGCCCTCGCCCACCGAGGTGATCTCGAAGGTGGTGGAAAAGGTGGTGGCTTCGGTGGGACCATAGCCGTTGAGCAGGTGTTGAGGTTTACCGTGTTCAAGTACGCGGCCAATCACCTGCGGGTCGAGCACATCGCCGCCGACGATCAGGTAACGCAGTTGGCGGAACACCGGCATCAACGCGTCGGCGTACTGGTGGAACAACCCGGCGGTCATCCACAACACGCTGACGGATTGCTCCTGCAATAACGACGCAAACGCCGCCTGGGACAACAGCACGCCATGCTCGACCACCACCACGCAGCCGCCATTGAGCAACGGTGCCCACACGTCGAGGGTGCTCGCATCGAACGCCGGGTTAGAGGCAAACGCCACGCGGTCGCGCGCATTGAATTCGGCGTAACCGTTGTTGAGCACCAGCCGCGAAATGGCGCGGTGCGGCACTTGCACGCCTTTGGGCGCCCCGGTTGAGCCGGAGGTGTAGAGGATGTAGGCGACGCTTTCGGCAGTCTGCGGCAGTTCAGGATTACGCGGCGACTGGGCATCCAGGTTCAGGTCGGCCAGGTTGTTGAGCACCCGGTGCGCACCGCTGTCCTGCACGATAAACGCTTGGCGCTCGACCGGCGCGTTGACGTCCAGCGGCACATACACCGCGCCGCACTTGAGGATCGCCAGCTGGCAGATCAGCAAATCCAGGGAACGCGGCAACGCAATCGCCACACTTTCGCCCGGTTGCACGCCCTGGCTGAGCAAGTGATGGGCCAGGCGGTTGGCATGCCGGTTGAGGTCGCGGTAACTCAAGGACAGCTGGCCATGCACGGCCGCCACGGCCTCTGGACGGGCCAGCGCCTGGGCTTCGAACAACTGGTGTACGGTGAGCTGCGACGGGTATTCACGGGCGGTGGCGTTGAAGTCCACCAGCAATTGGTGACGCTCGGCGGCTGGCAGGATCGATACCGCCTGCAACGGTGTGGTCGGCGCCTGCTGCAACGCGGTCACCAGGTGGCGCAACGCGGTGAGCATGTACTCACCCACGCGTTGTACATCGAGGGTCGCGACGCCCTGTACGGTGAGTGCGAAGCCCGTACCCAGATCATCGACGTTGAGCACCAGCGGGTAGTTGCTGCGTTCTTCGGAGCTGAGAATCTGGATACCGGAGGCGGCGAACGGGCTGTCCCCCGGCGCTTCCCCCGGTGCGCTGTGGCGATAGTTGAGCAAGGTGCTGAACAGCGGCAGCGAACCCGGCACGCCGCTGCAACGCTGGGCCAGGGACAACGAGGCGTGCTCATGCCCGAGCAATTGCGCCAGGCGCGCATGGGTGGCGCGCACGCCGGCTTGCACGCCGACCGTGCCGAGGCTGACCCGCAGCGGCAAGGTGTTGATGAACATGCCCAACGCGCGGTCGGCGCCCTCGCCGCCCTGCATGCGGCCCAGCAACACGGTGCCGAACACCACATCCTGTTGGCCAGACACCTGCCCCAGCACCTGGGCCCAGGCCAAATGCACCAGGCTGGCGGTGCTCACCCCCAGTTGCCGCGCCTGTTCGCGCAAGCCCAGGCTGAGTGCCGGTTCCAGCGGCAGGTGAGCTTCAAGGATGCCACTGCCGTCGCCATTCACGTCCTGCAGGCCGAAGGCCAAGGTCGGCTCATCGATATCGCCGAGCATTTCACTGAAGAACGCTTCGTGCTGCGCCTGGCTGACCCCAAGTCGCGCCTGGGCCACGTAGTTGCGGTACTGCACGGCGTCGGGCAATTGCGCACTGTTGCCGGACAGGCTGGCGCTCATTTCGTCCACCAGCACCTGCAACGCGGTGTGGTCCAGCAGGATATGGTGCAACAGCAAGATGCCGACAAAACGGCCTTGCTCTTCTGAGTAGGCGAAGCGCATCAGTGACGCGCGGGTCAGGTCGAGGCGGAAGTGACGCGGATCGAAGCGTTGCTGCAGTTGGGCAAGCGACTCGTCGCTACGCTCAACGGCCAAGGTCGCCTGGCGCAAGACCACCTGCACCGGCTCGTTGAGGCCTTCCCAGAGAATCGCGGTGCGCAGGATATCGTTGCGTTCGATCACGCTGTGCAATGCCTGGATGAATGCGTCCACCGCTGCCTGATCGTTGAAACTGAACTGCACCTGCAACACGTAGGGATCGCCCTCGGTGGTCGCCAGGTGATGGTAGAGAATGCCGGCCTGCAACGGCGCCAGGCCGTAGATATCCTGCACGTTGCTGAGGCCGCCGGGTACGCTCTGGATGATGTGGTCGAGCGCCGCCTGGTCCAGTTCCACCAACGGCACCATGTCCGGGGTGATGTGCTGGCTGGCCTGGGTAATCAGGTTGGCCGGGACCTGCACCTCCTGTTGCCCACCGACGGCGGCGGCCAGTGCCGCCAGGGTCGGTTGACCGAACAGCACACGCACGTCGGCGCTGAGGTCGACCTGGCGCATGCGTTCGATCAGCTTGACCGCCAACAGCGAATGGCCGCCCAGTTCGAAGAAGTTGTCGTCACGGCCGACCTGGTCGAGCTTGAGCAGGTCTTGCCAGATCGCGGCGATGGCGGTTTCCACCGCGCCTTGTGGCGCTGTATAGCCGCGACGGGCCAGGGCGTCGGCATCCGGCGCGGGGAGTGCCTTGCGGTCGAGCTTGCCGTTGGTGGTCAGCGGGAATGTATCCAGCTGCACAAAGGCGCTGGGCACCATGTGCTCGGCCAGGCTCTGGAGCAGATGGTCGCGCAGATCGGCTGCCTGTAGTTCGCCTTCGGCAATCACGTAGGCCACCAGGCGCTTATCGCCCGATTCGTCCTCACGGGCGATCACTACGGCATCACGTACGCCAGGAGCCGTGGCCAGGTGCGCTTCGATCTCGCCCAGTTCGATGCGGAAACCGCGGATCTTCACCTGGTCATCGTTGCGCCCCAGGTATTCGACGCTGCCGTCGGCCAGCAGGCGGCCGAGGTCGCCGGTCTTGTACAGGCGCTGGCCGGTGGCCGGGTCGGCCAGGAAGCGCTCGGCGGTCAGCGCCTCACGGTTGAGGTAACCGCGCGCCACCCCGGCGCCGCCGACGTACAACTCACCGACCACCCCCAACGGCAGCGGCTCGCGACGCGCATCCAGCACGTACAGCTGCAAGTCGGGAATACGCACGCCAATCGGGCTGACGCCAACCAATTGCGCATCCGCCGCTTCCAAGGCGCGATAGGTCACGTGCACGGTGGTTTCGGTGATGCCGTACATGTTTACCAGTTGCGTGCCGGCATTGATCGCCCGGGCGTACCACGGCTTGAGCATGCCCGGTTCCAGCGCTTCGCCGCCAAAGATCACTTGGCGCAAGGAGTGGGATTGCGGGTTCTGGCTTTGCGCAGCAATCAACTGGCGGAAGGCGCTCGGCGTCTGGTTGAGGATGCTCACGCCCGCTTCGCACAGCAGCGAATAGCATTCATCCGGCGAACGGCTGACCAGTTGCGGCACGATCAGCAACTGGCCGCCGTGCATCAGCGCGCCCCAGATTTCCCACACCGAAAAATCGAAGGCGAAGGAGTGGAACAACGCCCATACATCGTTGGCGTTGAAGCCGAACCAATGCTCGGTGGCCGTGAACAGGCGAGCCACCTGGCGGTGCTCGATCATCACGCCCTTGGGCTGGCCGGTGGAGCCGGAGGTGTAGATCACGTAGGCCAGGTGAGCCGGGCTGACAGTGACTCGTGGGTTGACGAGGGACTCACCGCGCAAGCCATTGAGGTCGATCTGCGGCAGGTCGCCGACCAGATGACGGGTGTTGGCTTGCACCAGCACGGCCACAGGCGCGCTATCCGCCAAGGTATAGGCGATGCGCTCCAGCGGATAAGCCGGGTCGATCGGCACATAGCCCGCGCCAGCCTTGAGAATGCCCAGCAAGCCGATGATCATCTCCGGGCCGCGCTCCACGCAGATCGCCACGCGGTCATCCGGGCAGATGCCTTGGGCCAGCAGGCGGTGGGCAACCTGGTTGGCGCGCTCGTTGAGCTGGCGGTAGGTGAGGCGCTGGTTGTCGAAGCGCAAGGCGATAGCTTCGGGCTGGGCGGCGGCGTGGGTTTCGACTTGCTGATGGATCAGGGCGGTGTCGGCGTAGTGCGCGGAGCTTTGATTGAGGCTGTGCAGCAGGGTGTGGCGTTCGGTGTCGGGCAGGATGTTCAGGCCGCTGAGCGGCATGTCCGGTCGTTGCTCCAGCGCGTCGGCCAGGCTTGCCAGGGCGGTGTGCAGGTACGTGGCGACCCGTTCGGCACCGATGGACGCGTCGACCATCACGGTCAGCGCGAAGTCTTCACCCAGGTCATCGACGTTGACCGTCAGCGGGTAGTTGGTGCGCTCCTCGGCGCCCAGTACACGGATGCCCTCGGCCACCTCGATCACCTCGGCCATGTCCGTGGCGGCGCTGTGGCGGTAGTTGAGCATGGCGCTGAACAGCGGCGTCGGTGCGGCCACGCCACTGCAACGCTGGGCCAGCGCGAGGGACGCATGTTCGTGGTTGAGCAAGGTCGTGAGGCGTTCATGGGTGGCCTTGACCCCGGCACGCACGCCCTGTTCGCCCACATCCACACGCAAGGGCAAGGTGTTGATGAACATACCCAGGGCCCGTTCACCGCCCTCGCCCGCGCCCATGCGGCCGAGCATCACGGTGCCGAACACCACTGCATCACGCCCGGAGACCACGCCCAATACGCGGGCCAGCGCCAGGTGCATCATGCTCGCCACGCTGACGCCAAGGGGGCGTGCCAGGGTACGCAGGCGGCGGCTCAGTAAGCTGTCGACGGCGATGCGTGCCTCGTCAATGCCCAGGCCGTCACCCTGTACATCCTGCAAACCGAAAGGCAGCGTCGGCTCTTCGATATCCGCTAGCATCTCGCGGAAGAATGCTTCGTGGGCCTGCTCGCTGACGCCATGGCGCACCTGGGCGATATAGCTGCGAAACGGCACCGGCTCACCGGCCTGGGCGTGCTCGCCGGCCAGGTATAGCTGGACTTCATGGCGCACCACGTCCAGGGCGGTGTGATCGAGGATGGTGTGATGGAACAGCAGGGTCGCGGCCACCCGCCCAGTGAGCGAATCCTCGGCAAACACCAGGCGCAGCAACGGCGCCTGGCCCAGGTCCATGCGATAACAACGCGGATCGAAATCAACCGCCTCGCAAGACAGGCTCGCGTTGCGCCACACCACCTGCAACGGCTCGTCGAGACGCTCCCAGACCATAGAGGTGCGCAGGATGTCGTGACGATCGATCACCCATTGCAGCGCTTCGGCAAACGCCTCCAGACGCCCACGGCTGTCGAACTCGAACTGCGCGTGCAGCACGTACGGATCGCCCTGCTCGGCCGACAGATGGTGGTACAGCATGCCTTCCTGAAGCGGCGCCAGTGGGTAGATATCCTGCACGTTCGCCGC
>NZ_JACART010000076.1:1850-2793 GCF_013386445.1 Pseudomonas sp. P7759 | reverse complement strand
GTTGCTGCAACCCACCCTTGGCGCGGTCTTGCGTGCGGTGGACTTGCCAGAAGTCGGTGGCGACACCCTGTGGGCTGATGTCGGTGCGGTGTACCGGGCCTTACCGGATGAACTGCGCGCCGAAATCGACGACCTGCACGTGGTGCACGACTTCAAGAAGTCCCTGGACAAGGTCGGCTACGATTACCCGATCCTCGCCCACCCGCTGGTACGCACCCACCCGGAAACCGGCGAAGACGGCCTGTTCATCAACTTCTCGCAGAACCCGTCGGTGAGCGGCTGGACGCCGCAACAGAGCAAGCAACTGATCGACCGTCTGCTGCTGGAATTCAACAAGCCGGAACACCAGGTGCGTTTCAAATGGCGCCCCGGTTCGGTGGCGTTCTGGGACAACCGCTCCACCCTGCATTATCCGGTCTACAACTATGGCGACTACCCACGTCGCATGGAGCGGGTGCTGATTGCCTATGACGATATTCCGCATCGGGTAAGAGCGGCCAACGCGGCCTGACGCCCTTTCAACCACAACAAAGATCCCCTGTGGAAGTGGGCTTGCCCGCTCCCACAAAGGGTCGGCGGCGCTCTCTCGTCCTTCGGAAATAGTCCCATGCCTCCATCGCGCTTTCACTATTGCGCAGCAGCGCTGAGCCTGCTCGCCATCAACTTCCCGGCCCAAGCCGAAGACCCCGACAAAACCCTCGGCACCGTCGTCGTCACCGGCAACCGTGGCAACCAGGCCCGCACCCTCGCCGACAGCCCCTCGCCCATCGACGTGATCAGCGCCGAGCAGCTGCAAGCCAGTGGCAAGGTCGGCCTCAAGGAACTGCTGGCGCGTCTGTTGCCGTCCTTCAACCTGCCGGCGATCAACGGCGGCGGCACCTCATGGTCGGTCCGCGGCGTGACCATGCGCGGCCTGTCCGGTGACCAGGTGCTGGTGCTGGTC
>NZ_JACART010000076.1:0-1822 GCF_013386445.1 Pseudomonas sp. P7759 | reverse complement strand
TGATCAATATCATCCTCAAGGAAAACGACAGCGGTGGCAGCGCTGAAACCTCGTTCGGCCGCTACGGTGCGGGCGATGGCGACACCGTGCACCAGACCGTCAACTACGGCCTGGCGCTGCCCAACGACGGCTTCGCCAACCTGGCGCTGGACGTCAAGGAACAGGAACCCTTCGACCGTACCGGCAGCGCCACCGGCCGCCTGTACGGCACCGCCGCCGCACCCGACAGCCGCGACCAGACCGTCAACCGCCACGGCTGGAACCCCAGCTATGGCCTGGGCCGCGAGAAGGTCACCAACGCCAGCTACAACCTGGAACTGCCGCTGCAGGACGACCTCAAGTTCTACTCGTTCTCCACCGCCAGCTACCTGGAAACCACCAAGGTCACCGGCAACTACCGCCCCAACGAGATCACCTCCCTCGCCGGCGACCCGAACACGCCCTACCCCGACGGCATCCACGCGCAACGGCGCAACCGCACCAAGGACTTCCAGGTGGCCGGTGGCTTCAAAGGCTTGGTCGGCGGTTGGGATTACGACATCAGCTCGACCTGGGGCGAAGACGACTCCACGCTCAATGCCAACAACACGCTGAACCCGTCCTGGGGTCCCACCAGCCCGACCTCGTTCAACCTGGCCTCGCAGATCTTCGACCAGTGGACCAACAACCTGGACCTCAGTCGCAGCTTTGATATTGGCCTTGCCCACCCGCTGCAAACCGCGTTCGGCTTTGAGTACCGCTGGGAGAAGTACCAGATCGAAGCCGGTGACTATGCGTCCTATACGCCCGGCAACTACGTTCTGCCGAGCGGGCCGTTCGCCGGGCAGACGCCACTGCCGGGGCTGGCCTCGTACAACGGCACCAGCACAGCGGATGCCGGGGAGATCAGCCGCAGCAACGTCGCCAGCTATGTCGACCTGGGCCTGGACGTGACCGACCGCTGGTACGTCGGCGCCGCTGCGCGTTACGAGCGCTACACCCAGGACATCGGCAGCACCTGGAGCGGCAAGTTGTCGACACGCTTCAAGCTCACGCCTGAGTTTGCCCTGCGCGGCACGATCAACAACGGCTTTCGTGCGCCCTCGCTGGCGCAGACGATTTACGCGTCATCCACCTTTACCTCCGGCGGCGTGGTCAACGGCCAGCAGGTCTCGGTGCCGGTCAAGGTGTTGCCGGTGGACACGCCTGAAGCCCAGGCGTTGGGCGCCGAGAAACTCAAGCCGGAGAAATCGCTGAACTACAGCTTCGGCTTCACCTACGAACCCACGCAGAACTACCGGTTGACCACCGACCTGTACCAGATCGGCATCCGCGACCGCATCGTGTCCACCAGCCTGCTCGGCGGGCCGGCGGTGTCACAGGTGCTGGTCGCCAACGGCCTGTCGCCCGGGTTGTACGCGCAGTACTACACCAACGCGGTGGACACCCGCACTCGTGGCGTCGACATCATCAACGAATACCGCCAGCAATTGGACCAGTACGGCCAAGTGCGCTGGAGCCTGGCGTACAACTGGAACCAGACCAAGATCGAAAAACTCCAGGACACCCCGCCCGCGCTGGCCGGCCTGGGCGCCAACTACCAGATTTTCGACCGCCGCCTGCAAAAGGACCTGACCGTCGCCACACCGCAATCCAAATTGATCCTGGCAGCCAACTGGAAAGTCACCGCTTACACCCTCAACCTGGCCCTGACCCGCTTCGGCAGCTACACCGAAGGCGACAACAACCCGATCAACGACCGCACGTTCAGCGCCAAGTGGATCAGCGATATCGACGCCGCCTACGACATCAACCAGCACTTCACCATCGCCCTGGGCGCCAA
>NZ_JACART010000075.1:0-22713 GCF_013386445.1 Pseudomonas sp. P7759 | reverse complement strand
TGGGGCGAAGGCCTTTTGGTTACTTTTGGGCCTTTCCAAAAGTGACCCGCTGTAAGAGCGGAACCATAAGCAGCCGTTACCGCAGCAACGGATATGTACTCAAAACCCAATCAACCCTTATGCAACTTGCTCATCAATTGCGCCTCAGCCTGAGTCAACCCACAAGACTGCGTCAACTCATCCACCGTAGCCCCCATCCCCACCAGCTTGGCAGCCTGGGCAAACGAAAGACTCGAAGGATCCCGCTGCTCAATCTGCGCGAGTTTGTCAGGCAACGGCGCAAGAATCGCGCGCAATTCATGCACCTCGTCCCCGACCTTCACCGCACTCTGCTGAAAGTGATCAACCCGCTTGACCAGCTCCAGCACCCGCCGATCACGCAGAGCATCACGCTCAGCCTGCTGCAACAACAGTTCACGCTGCTGACGCACATAGCGCAACAGAAATGCCAAAGTCCCAGCCCACAACAGGGCCAGGACAATCACCGCGGCCTCAAGGAACAATCAGATGCTCTCCAGTTCCGACCATTCTTCTTCGCTCATCATCTTGTCCAGCTCAACCAGAATCAGCAGCTCGCCGTTCTTGTTGCACACGCCCTGGATAAACTTGGCGGACTCTTCGTTACCCACGTTCGGCGCGGTTTCCACTTCCGATTGGCGCAGGTAGACCACTTCGGCCACGCTGTCGACCATGATCCCGACCACTTGCTTGTCGGCCTCGATGATCACGATACGCGTGTTGTCATTGACTTCAGTCGGCACCAGGCCGAAACGCTGGCGGGTGTCGATCACCGTCACCACGTTGCCGCGCAGGTTGATGATGCCCAGCACGTAGCTCGGCGCACCCGGCACCGGGGCGATCTCGGTGTAGCGCAGCACTTCCTGCACGCGCATCACGTTAATGCCGTAGGACTCGTTGTCCAGTTTGAAGGTCACCCATTGCAGGATCGGATCATCCAAACCTTGTGCGGACGCTGACTTGTTCATACCCCTGACCCCTTCAAATGCCGCATGACACGGCGTGTGTGCTTCACTGACCGCATTCGCATGCGGCCCTTATTGTTCAATCAACTGTGTTTGTGCAGTGGCATCGACTTGACGGCACCGCTGGCGATCAACTCAGCCAATTCGGCGACGTCGAGCAACGCGCACATGTGTTCGATCACGGTGCCCGCCAGCCAAGGCCGTTGGCCGCGGTGGCTGCGCCATTTGATTTCGTTCGGGTCCAGGCGCAACGAGCGGCTGACTTGATGCACCGCCAGCCCCCACTCGTAGCCCTGCACCGAGATCACGTATTGCAGGCCCTGCCGGAAGTCGTCGCGGTAGCGGTCGGGCATGACCCAGCGCGCGGTGTCCAGGACCTTGAGGTTACCGGCCTGGCTGGGCAGGATGCCGAGGAACCACTCCGGTTGCCCGAACAGCGGCGTCAACTCCTGGCCTTCCAGCGAATAGATCGAGCCCAGGCACACCAGCGGCACTGCCAGGGTCAAGCCGGCGACGTCGAACAGCAGGCATTCGAACGGCTCGGCAGCCCAGCTCGGTCGACCATCACCGGTCACCGGCGGCGGCGTGATGCTCGGCGGCAGATGCACTTCCACCACCGGCTCGACCACGACAGGAGCAGGGGCAACCACCACAGGCGCTACCACGACCGGTGTAATCGGCACCACGACCTGCGCATCACGGGCTTGTTCTTCCCGCACGGCCAACTGGAATTCATCCAGCGCGGCTTCGGGTTCGACAGCCGGTTCGAGCACCAGGATCGGTTCCGGCAATTCTTCGGCGGTCGCATCCTGCAGCAGGGCATCCAGGTAGGATTCCAGCGCCAGTTGCGGCCGGGTCTTGAGTTCGACAGGACGGTTCATCACGCCACCTGCGCCACAAGCTGTTGCGACAACAGGTGCTTGAGCAGCGCGCGGTAGGCGAGTACGCCACGGCTCTTGCCGTCGAACTGCGACGGCGCGAGACCTGCGCGGCTGGCGTCACGCAGGCGCGTGTCCACCGGGATGTAGCCGTTCCAGATGGTGTCCGGGTAGGCATCGCGCAGCACGCGCAGGGTGCCGAGGGACGCCTGGGTGCGGCGGTCGAACAGGGTCGGCACGATGCTGAACGGCAGCGCCTGTTTGCGCGAACGGTTGATCATCGCCAGGGTGCTGACCATGCGCTCCAGGCCTTTGACGGCCAGGTGCTCGGTCTGCACCGGAATCACCAGCTGTTGGCTGGCCGCCAAGGCGTTGACCATCAGCACGCCCAGCAACGGCGGGCTGTCGATGATTGCGTAGTCGAAGTCCTGCCACAGTTGCGCCAGGGTCTTGGCGATCACCAGGCCCAACCCGCTCTGCCCCGGCGACTGGCGCTCAAGGGTGGCCAGGGCGGTGCTGGACGGCAGCAGGGAAATGCTTTCGTTGCTGGTAGGCAGCAGCAGTTGCCCCGGCAGATCAGCCGGCACGCTGCCCTTGTGCAGGAACAGGTCGTAGTTGCTGTGTTCCAGCGCGTCCGGGTCGTAGCCGAAATAGCTGGTCATGGAGCCGTGCGGGTCCAGGTCCACCACGACCACGCGCTTGCCCGCCTCGGCCAGCAAGCCGGCTAAGGCGATGGACGTGGTGGTCTTGCCGACCCCACCTTTTTGATTGGCAACTGCCCAGACTCTCATTCGGTTGGTTCCTCCCGGCAGGCACAGGCGCGACCGAGACATTGCATAAAGTTATTGAGCCGGCGACGGAGAATTGACGGCGCTCTGACGAACCGGCGGTTTTACAGGGGGCGGTGCAGTTTGTGTGCCAGCCCGCTTCAGGGCCGCATCCGGTGTTGCATTGGCGGTGCCGGTGCCGGTCAGGCTGCGGCGCACATCCAGGTTGCGCGACACCACCAACACCACCCGGCGGTTCTTCGCGCGGCCCTCTACCGTGGCGTTATTGGCCACCGGCTGGAACTCGCCATACCCCACCGACGCGAGGCGCCCAGGGTTCACGCCCTGCATCGCCAGCATGCGTACGATGCTCGCGGCACGCGCTGACGACAGTTCCCAGTTGGTCGGGTACTGCGCAGTGCTGATCGGAAAATTGTCGGTGAAGCCTTCGACGTGGATCGGGTTCTCGAACGGCCGCAGAATCGCCGCCACCTTGTCGATAATAGTGAACGCCTGGTCGCTGGGCATCGCATCGGCGCTGGCAAACAACAGGCTGGAATTAAGCTCGATCTCCACCCACAACTCATTGCCGCGCACGGTCATCTGGTTGGAGCTGATCAGGTCGCCAAACGCCGCGCTGATGTCATCGGCGATGCTTTTCAGCGGATCGCTGGTGCCGCCCACGCCGGCAGCGGTTTCATCGCTGTCGTTGACCAGCGGCTTGGCCGGAGTCACGGTCTTGGGCCGCTCTTCACCGATGGGAATTGGCTTGAGCGAGCGGTCGGCGTCGTTGAACACACCGATCAGCGCCTGGGAAATGACCTTGTACTTGCCTTCGTTGATCGACGAGATGGAGTACATCACCACGAAAAACGCGAACAGCAAGGTGATGAAGTCCGCGTAGGACACCAACCACCGCTCGTGGTTGACGTGTTCTTCAGGCTCGCGACGGCGACGGCTCACAATGAATACCTCCCATCAATCCATGAAGCCCTGGAGCTTCAATTCGATGGAGCGCGGGTTCTCGCCCTCGGCAATCGACAAGATGCCTTCGAGCAACATTTCGCGGTAACGCGACTGGCGCATGGCAATCGACTTGAGTTTGCTCGCCACCGGCAACAACACCAGGTTGGCACTGGCCACGCCATAGATAGTGGCGACAAACGCCACGGCAATACCGCTGCCCAGTTGCGAAGGGTCGGCCAGGTTGCCCATGACGTGGATCAGGCCCATCACCGCACCGATGATGCCGATGGTCGGCGCGTAGCCGCCCATGCTTTCGTAGACTTTGGCGGCGTTGATGTCGCGGCTTTCCTGGGTGTAGAAATCCACTTCAAGGATGCTGCGGATCGCTTCCGGTTCGGCACCATCGACCAGCAATTGCAGGCCTTTGCGTGCGTAGCTGTCGGGTTCCGCATCGGCCACGCCTTCCAGGCCCAGCAGGCCTTCCTTGCGGGCGGTGAGGCTCCAGTTGACCACACGGTCGATGCCACCCGGCAAGTCGACACGCGGCGGGAAAATGATCCAGATAAGGATCTGCATGGCGCGCTTGAACGAGCTCATGGGCGACTGCAACAACGCCGCGCCCACGGTGCCGCCAATCACGATCAACGCGGCCGGGCCGTTGGCCAGGGCGCCAAGGTGACCGCCTTCGAGGTAGTTGCCGCCAATGATCGCGACAAACGCCATGATGATACCGATCAGGCTCAAGACATCCATCAGAGGCAGGCCTCCACCAGATGCTTGCCGATGTCGTCCAGGCTGTAGACGGCGTCGGCCAGGTCCGCCTTGACGATGGCCATGGGCATGCCATAGATCACGCAGCTGGCTTCATCCTGGGCCCAGATGGCGCTGCCGCCCTGCTTGAGCAGGCGCGCGCCCTCACGGCCGTCGGCGCCCATGCCGGTGAGCACCACCGCCAGAACTTTGTCGCCGTAGGACTTGGCCGCCGAACCGAAAGTGATATCCACGCACGGCTTGTAGTTCAGGCGCTCGTCACCCGGCAGGATTTTGATCGCGCCACGGCCGTCCACCATCATTTGCTTGCCACCCGGCGCCAGCAACGCCAGGCCAGGACGCAGGATGTCGCCATCCTCGGCTTCCTTGACGCTGATGCGGCACAGCTTGTCCAGGCGCTCGGCGAACGCTTTGGTGAACGCAGCGGGCATGTGCTGGATCAACACGATCGGCGCCGGGAAGTTGGCCGGCAGTTGGGTCAACACGCGTTGCAGGGCCACCGGGCCGCCGGTGGAGGTGCCGATAGCCACAAGTTTGTAGGCCTTGCGCTTCGGCGCAGGCGAATGGGCAGTCGCAGGCGCAGCAGCGCGAACCGGCGCCACGGCAGGCCGTGCAACCGGCGCAGGCGCAGGGCGAGCAAACGATGACGTCGGCGCAGCCGGTGCCGCAACCGGTGCAGGTGTCGGCGCGGGCGCACTGAACAAGCTACGACGGTTGCTGCGCGAAATGCTGTGCACTTTCTCGCACAGCAGTTGCTTGACCTTCTCGGGGTTGCGCGAGATGTCTTCGAAATTCTTCGGCAGGAAGTCCACCGCGCCAGCGTCCAGCGCATCCAGGGTGACCCGGGCGCCTTCGTGCGTCAGCGAGGAGAACATCAATACCGGGGTCGGGCAGCGTTGCATGATGTGCCGGACTGCGGTGATGCCATCCATCATCGGCATCTCGTAGTCCATGGTAATCACGTCCGGTTTCAACGCAATGGCTTGATCAATCGCCTCTTTGCCGTTGGTGGCCGTGCCGACCACCTGGATGCTTGGATCGGCGGAAAGAATTTCCGAGACGCGGCGGCGGAAGAAACCCGAATCGTCCACCACCAGGACCTTGACTGCCATAAACACTCCGTTAGGCGGGGCGGGCAATACCGCCCTGCCCCACCAGAATCAAATACGCCGAGCGGCGTAACGCTTGAGCATGCTCGGAACATCGAGAATCAGCGCGATCCGACCGTCACCGGTGATGGTCGCACCCGACATGCCCGGGGTTCCCTGCAGCATTTTGCCCAAAGGCTTGATGACCACTTCTTCCTGGCCCACCAGTTGATCGACCACAAAGCCGATGCGCTGGGTGCCCACGGAGAGAATCACCACATGGCCTTCGCGCTGCTCTTCATGCTTGGCCGATGCCACCAGCCAGCGCTTGAGGTAGAACAGGGGCAACGCTTTGTCGCGCACGATCACCACTTCCTGGCCGTCCACAACGTTGGTGCGCGACAGGTCGAGGTGGAAGATCTCGTTGACGTTGACCAGCGGGAAGGCGAACGCCTGGTTGCCCAGCATCACCATCAGGGTCGGCATGATCGCCAAGGTCAACGGCACCTTGATCACGATCTTCGAGCCCTGGCCCTTGGTCGAGTAGATGTTGATCGAGCCGTTGAGCTGGCTGATCTTGGTCTTCACCACGTCCATGCCAACGCCACGGCCGGACACGTCGGAAATCTCGGTCTTGGTCGAGAAGCCCGGAGCGAAGATCAGGTTGTAGCACTCGGTGTCGGTCAGGCGGTCGGCGGCGTCCTTGTCCATCACGCCACGCTTGACCGCGATGTTGCGCAATATGGCCGGGTCCATGCCTTTGCCGTCGTCAGTGATCGACAGCAGGATATGGTCGCCTTCTTGCTCCGCCGCCAGGATCACTTTGCCGTTACGGGACTTGCCCGAGGCTTCGCGTTCTTCCGGGGTTTCCACGCCGTGGTCGACAGCGTTGCGCACCAAGTGGACCAGCGGGTCGGCCAAGGCCTCGACAAGGTTCTTGTCGAGGTCGGTTTCTTCACCCACCAGTTCCAGGTTGATTTCTTTCTTCAGCTGACGCGCCAGGTCGCGAACCAGGCGTGGGAAGCGGCCGAAGACTTTCTTGATCGGCTGCATCCGGGTTTTCATCACCGCGGTTTGCAGGTCGGCGGTGACCACGTCGAGGTTCGACACGGCCTTTTGCATGGCTTCATCGCCACTGCTCAGGCCCAGGCGCACCAGGCGGTTACGCACCAGTACCAGTTCGCCGACCATGTTCATGATGTCGTCCAGCCGTGCGGTATCCACCCGCACGGTGGTTTCGGCTTCACTGGCGGGCTTCTCGGCCACCGGTGCGGCGGCGGCACGTGCCGGAGCAGGCGCCGCTGCAGGCGCAGGCTTGGCGGCCGGAGCCGGGGCGGCTGCCTTGGCAGCAACCGGTGCAGCCGTGGCAACAGCAGCAGCGGCCGGAGCCACTTCACTGAACTTGCCCTTGCCGTGCAATTCGTCCAGCAGCGATTCGAACTCGTGATCGGAGATCAAACCATCGCCAGCCGGTGCTGCACTGGCTGCGGCAGGCGCCGCAGCCGTGGCGGCGACTTCCGGCAAGGCGTCGGCCACGAAGGTGCCCTTGCCGTGCAGTTGGTCGAGCAGTGCTTCGAATTCGTCGTCGGTAATGTCGGTGCTGGCTTTAGCAGCAGGCGCCTCGGGCGCAGCGGCAGGCGCCACGGCGTCGGCCGCGAACTGGCCTTTGCCGTGCAACTGGTCGAGCAGGGATTCGAACTCAGCGTCGGTAATGTCTTCGCTGGTTGGCGCAGCCACAGGCGCCTTTGGCGCTTCTGCCTCGGCCTTCACGGCACTGAGGGAGTTGAGCAGCTGTTCGAACTCGCTGTCGGTCACATCCGGTTCGGCTTCGGCCACAGGCTCGGGCGCCGCCTCAACCACAGGCGCAGCCGAGGTATCCGCCGGTTCCGCCAGGCGCGCCAGGGCGGCCAGCAGCTCCGGGGTGGCAGCGGTAATCGGTGCACGGTCGCGCACCTCGCTGAACATGCCGTTGACCGCATCCAGTGCTTCGAGAATCACGTCCATCAATTCCGAATCAACGTGACGCTCACCCTTGCGCAGGATGTCGAACACGTTCTCGGCGATGTGGCAGCACTCCACCAGCTCATGGAGCTGGAGGAAGCCGGCGCCCCCTTTTACAGTGTGAAAACCGCGAAAAATTGCATTGAGCAGGTTCGCATCATCCGGTCGGCTTTCCAGCTCGACCAGTTGCTCGGACAACTGCTCTAAAATTTCGCCGGCCTCTACAAGGAAATCCTGAAGGATTTCTTCATCGGCGCCGAAGCTCATGTGGGTGCTCCTTAGAAGCCTAAACTGGATAACAGGTCATCGACATCATCTTGACCCGATACAACGTCTTCACGTTTATCGGCATGAATCTGCGGACCTTCACCCTTGGCGAGATGTTTTTTTGGATCTTTTTCCGAGAGGATCGCTTCGCGGTCATGTTCAATACCGGCAAAACGGTCAACTTGGCCTGCCATAAGCACTAATTTGAGCAAGTTGCTTTCCACTTCGGTGACCAACTGGGTCACACGCTTGATCACCTGACCGGTGAGGTCCTGGTAATCCTGGGCGAGCAGAATGTCGTTGAGGTTGCTGGAAACCGTGCGGTTTTCCTGCTCGCTGCGTGACAAGAACCCTTCGACCCGACGCGCCAATTCACGAAACTCTTCAGCGCCCACTTCGCGGCGCATGAAACGGCCCCAGTCGTTGCTCAGGGCCTGGGCTTCGTTGGCCATGCCGTTGACCAGGGGCGTGGCGTTTTCCACCAGGTCCATGGTGCGGTTGGCCGCCGCCTCAGTCAGCCTGACCACATAGGACAGGCGTTCGGTGGCATCGGTGATCTGCGAGATTTCCTCGGCCTGGGGCATGTGCGGGTCAATCTGGAAATTGACGATCGCACTGTGCAGCTCGCGTGTGAGCTTGCCCACTTCCTGGTACAGGCCGCGGTCACGGGTCTGGTTGAGCTCATGGATTAACTGCACCGCGTCGCCGAACTGGCCTTTTTCAAGGCTGTCGACCAACTGGTGAGCATGCTTTTTCAGGGTCGACTCGAAGTCTCCCTGTGACGTTTCTTTATGCTCCATAGCTCCCCCGCGATGGCATTAGCCGTGGATGCGTTCGAAGATTTTCTCGATCTTCTCTTTCAAGGCCAATGCAGTGAATGGCTTGACCACGTAACCGTTTACCCCAGCTTGGGCGGCTTCGATGATCTGCTCACGCTTGGCTTCGGCGGTCACCATCAGCACAGGCAGGCTGCGCAGTTTTTCGTCGGCGCGCACGTGGCGCAGCAAGTCGATACCGGTCATGCCCGGCATGTTCCAGTCCGTTACCAGAAAGTCGATGCTCCCGCTGTTGAGGATCGGAATCGCCGTAATGCCGTCATCCGCCTCGACCGTGTTAGTGAACCCAAGGTCACGCAACAGGTTTTTTATGATCCGCCGCATCGTTGAGAAGTCATCAACGATGAGGATTTTCATGTTCTTGTCCAATTCGACCTCCAAGCAGTCTTAAACGCGCCCAGCACCTGGACGCGCCATTTCAATCAACAGGCATTACACAAAAAGGACTGCCGGGGGCACCACGGGTCTAGCCCGCGAAGGCTGGTTGCCCTCGCGGTCTCGTCTGCAGTGTCCCCACACTGCCTGTCAGCGCGCTCGCCACTCTCCCAAACGCCCCCGCAAGCGGGCTGCGCACTGGCTGTGCAACTGGCTGACCCGCGACTCGCTGA
Organism: Pseudomonas sp. P7759; assembly: GCF_013386445.1. Taxonomy (NCBI): domain Bacteria; kingdom Pseudomonadati; phylum Pseudomonadota; class Gammaproteobacteria; order Pseudomonadales; family Pseudomonadaceae; genus Pseudomonas; species Pseudomonas sp. P7759. Next base: position 13,548 of record NZ_JACART010000075.1, on the reverse strand, counting down.
CCCCCAGGACCTCACCGATTTCCTTGAGGTTCAGCTCTTCGTCGTAGTACAGCGCCAACACCAGCCGCTCACGCTCCGGCAAATTGGCAATCGCGTCCGCCAACGCCCCCTGGAAACGCTCATCTTCCAGGTCACGCGATGGCTCCATATGAGCGCTCGCGCCGTCCTCGTGCAGCCCTTCGTGTTCGCCGTCCTGCAACAGGTCGTCGAAACTGAACAGGCGGCTGCCCAAGGTATCGTTCAAAATCCCGTAGTAATCGTCGAGACTCAATTGGAGTTCGGCTGCAACTTCGTGATCTTTAGCGTCGCGACCGGTTTTTGCTTCAATTGCTCGAATTGCGTCACTGACCATGCGCGTATTGCGATGCACTGAACGCGGCGCCCAGTCGCCTTTACGCACTTCATCAAGCATCGCGCCACGGATGCGGATACCCGCATACGTCTCGAAACTCGCACCCTTGCTCGCGTCGTACTTAGTCGACACTTCGAGCAGGCCGATCATGCCCGCCTGGATCAGGTCTTCGACCTGGACGCTGGCGGGCAGGCGTGCCAGCAAGTGATAGGCAATGCGCTTGACCAAGGGCGCGTAGCGCTCGATCAACTCGCCCTGGCTGTCACGGGCAGACTTCTTGTACGCGTTGTAGCCGGTTGCTGTCATAGCACGGGTCCTGCGCTCGTCTGATGCACCAATCGCTCGACGAAAAACTCCAGATGCCCACGCGGGTTGGCAGGCAACGGCCAGGTATCGACCTTCTGGGCAATAGCCTTGAACGCCAATGCGCATTTGGAACGAGGGAACGCTTCGTAGACTGCACGCTGCTTTTGCACAGCCTTGCGCACACACTCATCGTAGGGAACTGCGCCGACGTATTGTAAGGCGACATCGAGGAAGCGATCCGTGACCTTGGTCAACTTGGCGAACAGGTTGCGCCCTTCCTGCGGGCTCTGGGCCATGTTGGCCAGGACGCGGAAGCGGTTCATGCCGTAGTCACGGTTAAGCAGTTTGATCAGGGCGTAGGCGTCGGTGATCGAGGTGGGTTCATCGCAGACCACCAGCAACACTTCCTGCGCGGCGCGCACGAAGCTGACCACGGACTCGCCGATCCCGGCGGCGGTGTCGATCACCAGCACGTCGAGGTTGTCGCCGATATCACTGAACGCCTGGATCAGGCCGGCATGCTGCGCCGGGCTCAGGTGCACCATGCTCTGGGTGCCCGAAGCGGCCGGCACGATACGGATGCCACCGGGCCCCTGCAGCAGCACATCGCGCAGCTCACAGCGACCTTCGATCACATCGGCAAGCGTGTGTTTGGGTGTCAGTCCCAGCAGAACGTCCACGTTCGCCAAGCCCAGGTCAGCATCCAGCAGCATGACACGACGGCCAAGCTCTGCCAGGGCCAGGGACAAATTCACTGACACGTTAGTTTTCCCGACGCCACCTTTGCCGCCGGTCACCGCGATCACCTGTACGGGATGCATGCTGCCCATTTTATTTCTTTACCTTGTCTTGCTTAGACGCAGGCTACATGGCTTGGCCGCGTGAATCGCTTGCAGACCATCGATGTAGATACATTTCACGGTGTTCATCCTGCCTCAACCCACCCGTTTTGCCGGGTTGTGGTAGAGGTCGGCGAACATATCGGCCATCGCTTCCTCGCTAGGCTCTTCTTGCATTTGCACGCTGACTGCACGGCTGACCAACTGATGACGGCGCGGTAGATGCAGATCATCCGGGATCCGCGGCCCGTCGGTCAGGTAGGCGACCGGCAATTCATGACTGATGGCCAGGCTCAGCACCTCGCCCAGGCTCGCGGTTTCATCGAGCTTGGTGAGGATGCAACCGGCCAGGCCGCAGCGCTTGTAGCTGTGATACGCAGCGGTAAGAACCTGTTTCTGGCTGGTGGTTGCAAGCACCAGGTAATTTTTCGACTTGATGCCACGCCCGGCCAGGCTTTCCAGCTGCATGCGCAATGCCGGATCGCTGGCTTGCAGGCCGGCGGTATCGATCAAGACCACGCGCTTGCGCAGCAGCGGGTCGAGGGCATTGGCCAGGGACTGGCCCGGGTCGACGTGGGTCACCGGCACATTGAGAATGCGCCCCAGGGTCTTGAGTTGCTCCTGTGCCCCAATACGGTAGCTGTCCATGCTCACCAGCGCGATGTTCTGTGCGCCGTATTTGAGTACATAACGAGCCGCGAGCTTGGCCAGGGTGGTGGTCTTGCCCATGCCGGCAGGACCGACCATGGCAATCACGCCGCCCTCTTCCAGGGGTTCGATTTCCGGGGTGACGATCATCCGCGCCAGGTGGGCCAGCAACATGCGCCAGGCCTGGCGAGGTTCTTCGATTTCGGTGGTCAGCGCCAGCAGGTCGCGGGACAACGGGCCGGACAGGCCGATGCGTTGCAGGCGACGCCACAGGTTGGCCTGTTGCGGCTTGCTGCCTTGCAGCTGGTTCCACGCCAGCGAGCCCAACTGCACTTCCAGCAGTTCACGCAGGCCGTTGAGTTCAAAGCGCATCGAATCAAACACCCGCTGGTCAACCGCAGGCGCCGGGGCAGGCGCAGCAGGACGCGGCGGTTCTTTGAACGTTGGCTCGACCAGCGGCTCGGCAGCGGTCAGCGGCAAGCCGGCGAACAACTGGCGATTGGTGGTGGCATCGCTGTCGCCGCGCATGCTCAGTTCAGCCTGGGCCGAGACAATGCGCGAAGCGGTCTTGCGCAACTCGTCTTCGAGCTCCATGTTCGGCACACGCGGCGCCAGGGCCTGGGGGGTGTAATCCAGGGCAGCCGTCAGCTCGACACCGCCGGCAATACGACGGTTTCCGATAATCGCGGCGTCGGCGCCCAGCTCATCACGCACCAGTTTCATGGCCTGACGCATATCGGCGGCGAAAAAACGCTTCACTTGCATAACCCACTACCCTCAGCCGTTGGGCCCTACTGTCGCGACGATAGTCACTTGCTTGTTGTCAGGAATTTCCTGATAAGCCAATACGTGCAAATTCGGTACTGCCAAGCGTCCAAACCGCGACAACATCGCCCGGACGGGGCCTGCCACCAGCAGGATCACCGGTTGGCCCTGCATTTCCTGGCGTTGTGCGGCGTCGATCAACGAACGCTGCAGCTTCTCAGCCATGCTTGGCTCCAGCAGAACGCCCTCTTCCTGGCCTTGTCCTGCCTTCTGAATACTATTGAGCAATATTTGTTCCAACCTGGGTTCCAAGGTGATCACAGGCAGCTCGGAGTCAAGCCCTACAATGCTTTGGACGATTGCGCGCGACAATCCGACGCGCACCGCGGCCACCAGGGCGGCAGTATCTTGACTCTTGGCGGCATTGTTGGCGATGGCCTCGGCAATGCTGCGAATGTCGCGTACCGGCACCTGTTCGGCCAGCAGCGCCTGCAACACCTTGAGCAATTGCGACAGCGACAGAATGCCCGGCACCAGCTCTTCGGCCAGTTTCGGCGACGCTTTGCCCAGCAAACCCATCAATTGCTGGACTTCCTCGTGGCCGATCAGCTCGTGGGAGTGCTTGTACAGGATCTGGTTGAGGTGCGTCGCGACCACGGTGCTGGCGTCCACCACGGTGTAGCCGAGGGATTGTGCCTGGCTGCGCTGGCTGATTTCGATCCATACTGCGTCCAGGCCAAAAGCCGGATCTTTGGCGGTGATGCCGTTGAGGCTGCCAAACACCTGCCCTGGGTTGATCGCCAACTCGCGGTCCGGGTAAATCTCGGCTTCGGCCAGGATCACGCCCATCAGGGTCAGGCGGTAGGCACTCGGCGCCAGGTCGAGGTTGTCGCGGATGTGCACGGTAGGCATCAAAAAGCCCAGGTCTTGGGACAGTTTTTTGCGCACCCCCTTGATCCGCGCGAGCAGTTGGCCGCCCTGGTTGCGGTCCACCAGTGGGATCAGGCGGTAGCCGACTTCCAGGCCGATCATGTCGATCGGGGTGACGTCATCCCAGCCAAGCTCCTTGGTTTCCTGGGCGCGGGCCGGGGATGGCAGCAATTCCTGCTGGCGTGCGATCTCTTGCTGGGCGATGACTTTGACCTGGTTCTGCTTCTTCCAGAACAGGTAGGCAGCACCGCCAGCCAGGGCCGCCATGCTCAAGAACGACACGTGCGGCATGCCCGGCACAATGCCCATGATCGCCATAATGCCCGCCGCCACGGCCAGGGCCTTGGGCGAAGCGAACATCTGCCGGCTGATCTGCTTGCCCATGTCTTCGGAGCCCGAAGCACGGGTCACCATGATGGCCGCCGCTGTTGATAACAACAGTGATGGCAATTGCGCCACTAAACCGTCACCGATGGTCAGCAAGGCGTAGACCTTGCCCGCATCGCCGAAGGTCATGCCGTGCTGGAAGATACCCACGGCCATGCCGCCGATGAGGTTGATGAACAGGATCAGCAGGCCGGCGATGGCGTCACCGCGTACGAATTTGCTGGCACCGTCCATGGAACCGTAGAACTCGGCTTCCTGGGCCACTTCCAGGCGGCGCGATTTGGCCTGGTTCTGGTCGATCAGGCCGGCGTTGAGGTCGGCGTCGATGGCCATCTGCTTGCCGGGCATCGCGTCGAGGGTAAACCGCGCGCTCACCTCGGAAATCCGCCCGGCGCCCTTGGTTACCACCACGAAGTTGATGATCATCAGGATCGCGAACACCACGATACCGACCACGTAGTTACCGCCGATCACCACCTCACCGAACGCCTGGATCACCTTACCGGCGGCGGCGTGGCCGTCCTGGCCGTGCAGCATGACCACACGGGTCGACGCCACGTTCAGCGCCAGCCGCAACAGGGTCGCCACCAGCAGAATGGTCGGGAATACCGCGAAATCCAATGGCCGCAGGGCGTATACACACACCAGCAGGACCACGACGGACAGGGCAATGTTGAAGGTAAAGAACACGTCCAGCAGGAACGGCGGCATCGGCAACATCATCATTGCCAGCATCACCAGCAACAACAACGGCACACCCAGATTGCCTCGCGAGAGGTCAGTCAGGGTGCTGCGGGCGTTGCCGAGCATTTGAGAGCGATCCACCACCGGTATTCCTCGTGTCCTTTGAAGCAAAGTTTTGACGCAATTGGGCGTCTTGCAGGCGGTATTGCAAGAAGCCTTCCAACTTTTGCTTTGGCCCTTCGATGACCTCCCAAGCGACCAAGCCAGCGGGTTGTAAATCAATTCAACTGTGGGAGCGGGCTTGCTCGCGAAAGCGGTGGGTCAGACAGCACATTCGGCGACTGGATAGTCCGCTTTCGCGAGCAAGCCCGCTCCCACATTTTGGATTTGTGTTCACCGGCCGCTACCGAGGAAACTTCTGACAAGGTTTTGAGGTTGCCCCTAGGAAAGCCGCTCTCTAGTCTCCGCACACCGCTGCAAACGCAGTGGTCGGGCGTCGCGGCCCGGATTTTCAAAGAGCAAAAGCACTATCGCCCGCTTTCAGTTGACGCTTTTTTAGCGTCTACTGTGCGGCGCTATGGCGGCTGTGCGCGGGATACCTTCGGGTATGCCGGGTTGCTCCTTGACCGGTCCGCGAACCTGCGCACAGCTGTCACCCCATCGCGTCGCGGCGATCAGTGGCAGCTCCACTTTTAAGGAGCCTCACAATGATTAAACCCACCCCAAATCCCCCTATCAGCCTGTTCACCGTCGCAGACCACCTCAACACCGAAGACCTGCTGGTCAACCTCACCGAAACCCTCGCCTCGGCCGAAGCACTGATGAGCGACTTTGCGTTTGAATTGGATGGGACAAAACGCGAAGGTGCGCTGGGCGTTGCGCAGTTGATCGGGCTGGCGAAGCTGCTGGCTGACAGAGTGCTGGAGGACAGCGAGCACTTGATGGCCTGATGACCGATCGTTCCTGCACCACCCTGCGGGAACGATCATCAAGCTCATAGGACGCGGACGTTCTCGGCCTGAGCGCCTTTGGCCCCCTGCCCCACCTCGAACTCCACTTTTTGGTTCTCTTCAAGCGTCCTGAAACCGTCGCCCTTGATGGCGGAAAAGTGGACAAAAATATCGCCCCCGCCCTCCTGAGTAATAAACCCAAACCCCTTCGCCGCGTTAAACCATTTCACCGTACCTGTTGCCATTGCCGTTCTCCTGACTTACGGGATAACGCGAACGTCGGATGCATAGACCGCGTCGGGCCCATGGACTCTCCGGACTTCCACCCGTAGGCCCACGGCTAGCCGAATGCCTCGCGAACCGATGAAATTCACTCGCACGTCATCTTCGCCATTTTCCAGGACAATCCAACCCACCCCGGATTGCTGGTCGTAATATTTGACAGCACCTCTGACCGCCTTCAAAACCACTCTCCCTGCCTCTCATCTACAGCGTTCGCGCAGTTCTTCAGGCAATAGAACCGCGAGAACGCCCCTCTGCCTACTGTCAAAGTTGACAGGTAGACAGGCATTCACGACGAGTGGTAGGACGTGAGAAATCAGGAGTCGCGGCGCAAATCCGGCGGAATCGGCAGATCCTTGAGCGGATCCGGACGCTTGCCCTTGCCCGCGCGGTACTGGCGAATCTGATAGACGTACGCCAACACCTGAGCCACGGCCAGGTAGAGCCCGGCGGGGATTTCCTGGTCAAGGTCGGTGGAATAGAAGATCGACCGCGCCAACTCCGGCGATTCCAGCAGCAGAATGTCATTGGCCACCGCGATTTCGCGGATCTTCAGCGCGGTAAAGTCACTGCCCTTGGCCAGCAGCATTGGCGCGCCGCCCTTCTCTGGGTCGTACTTGAGCGCCACGGCGTAGTGGGTCGGGTTGGTGATGACCACGTCGGCGTCGGGCACTGCGCCCATCATCTTGCGCTGGGACATTTCCCGTTGCAGTTGGCGAATACGCTGTTTGACCTCTGGGCGGCCTTCCTGGTCCTTGTGCTCGTCGCGCACTTCCTGCTTGGTCATCAGCAGTTTCTTGTGGCTTTCCCACAACTGGATCGGCGCATCCACCGCGGCAATGATGATCAGCCCGGCGGCCATCCACAGCGCGCTCCAGCCCACCACCTGCACGCTGTGGATGATCGCCGACTCCAGCGGTTCATGGGCGATGCGCAGCAGGTCGTCAATGTCGGACGACAACACCATCAACGCCACAAACAGGATCAGGATGAATTTGGCCAGGGCCTTGAGCAGTTCCACCAAGGCCTTGGCGGAAAACATGCGCTTGAGCCCTGCAGCCGGGTTCATGCGGCTGAACTTCGGCGCCAGGCTGCCGGCGGCAAACAGCCAACCACCGAGGGCGACAGGGCCGATCAGCGCGGCCAGCAGCAGCGTGATCAAAATCGGCTGCACCGCCAGGATCGCGATCTTGCCCGAGTGCAACAGGTACTGACCCATGGCATCGGGGTTGAGCAGTACTTCACGGGGCAAGGTGAAGTTGTGCTTCATCAGCTCCATCAAGTCCAGCGCCAGGCCGCCGCCGTAGATCAGCAAGGCGCCGGCACCGGCCATCATGGTCGCAACAGTGTTCAGCTCTTTGGAGCGCGCAATCTCGCCCTTTTCCCGGGAGTCCTTTTTGCGCTTCTCCGTGGGGTCTTCTGTTTTGTCCTGACCACTCTCGCTCTCGGCCATGGCTCAGCGCGCCCGTGCCAGATCACGTAAGAACTGCAAGGCGTCAGTCGCCAGCGGTTGATACTGATTGAGAATGTCGGCCAGGCCGATCCAGAAAATCCCCATGCCCAAGACCAGGGTCAACGGGAAACCAATCGAGAAGATGTTCAGCTGCGGCGCCGCACGGGTCATCACGCCGAACGCGATGTTGACCACCAGCAGCGCGGTAATCGCCGGCAACACCAGCAACAGCGACGCGCCGAACACCCAGCCCAGGCGCCCGACGATTTCCCAAAAATGATTGACCACCAGCCCCGAGCCCACCGGCAAGGTGGTGAAGCTTTCGGTCATCACCTCGAACGCTACCAGATGGCCATTCATCGCCAGGAACAGCAAGGTCACCAGCATGGTCAGGAATTGCCCGATCACCGCCGCCGACACACCGTTGGTAGGGTCGACCATGGAGGCGAAGCCCATGCCCATCTGGATCGAGATGATCTGGCCGGCCACCACAAAGGCCTGGAAAAACAGCGTGAGGGAAAAGCCCATCAGCGCACCGATCAGGATCTGTTCGGCAATCAGCAGCAAGGCGCTGAGGTCAATGGCATTGACCGCTGGCATCGGCGGCAAACCCGGCACGATCACCACGGTAATCGCCACCGCGAAGTACAGGCGCACGCGACGTGGTACGAGGGTGGTGCCGAACACAGGCATGGCCATCAACATCGCCGTCACGCGAAACAGCGGCAGGATGAAGGACGCCACCCAGGTGCTGATCTGGGTGTCGGTCAATGCCAGCAACGACTGCATCCGGTCAGCCGATCAACTGCGGAATACTGCCGTACAACTGCAGGATGTATTCCATGAAGGTCTGTACCAGCCACGGGCCAGCCACGATCAGGGTGACCAGCATCACCAACAGACGCGGCAAAAAGCTCAAGGTTTGTTCGTTGATCTGGGTCGCGGCCTGGAACATCGCCACCAGCAGGCCCACCAACAGGCTCGGCACGACCAGCACGGCGACCATCACGGTGGTCAGCCACAGCGCTTCACGGAACAGGTCGACAGCTACTTCTGGCGTCATCGCGCTATACCCCGCCGAAACTGCCGGCCAACGTGCCGATAATCAGCGCCCAGCCGTCCACCAGCACAAACAGCATGATCTTGAACGGCAACGAGATGATCAACGGCGACAGCATCATCATACCCATGGCCATCAACACGCTCGCCACCACCAGGTCGATGATCAGGAACGGAATGAAGATCATGAAGCCGATCTGGAACGCGGTTTTCAATTCGGAGGTGACGAACGCCGGCACCAGGATGGTCAGCGGCGCCTGGTCCGGGGTGGCGATGTCGGTGCGCTTGGACAGGCGCATAAACAGCTCAAGGTCGCTGGAGCGGGTTTGCGACAGCATGAAGTCCTTGATCGGGCCCTGGGCCTTGTCGATCGCGTCCTGGGCGGTCATTTTCTCCGCCAGGTAGGGTTGCAGCGCTTGCTGGTTCACCTTGTCGAACACCGGCGCCATGATGAACAGCGTCAGGAACAAGGCCATGCCGGTGAGGATCTGGTTCGACGGCGTCTGCTGCAGGCCCAGGGCCTGGCGCAGGATCGAGAACACGATGATGATCCGCGTGAAGCTGGTCATCAGCATGACAAACGCCGGGATAAAGCTCAGCGCGGTCATGATCAGCAGGATCTGCAGGCTGACCGAATATTCCTGCGCGCCGGCCGCGTTGGTGCCCAGCGTGATCGCCGGGATCGACAGCGGATCGGCGCCAAACGCCAATGGCGCCGCCAGCAACAGCATGAGCGTCAATAAAACGCGCATTACTTCTTATCCTTCTGATCCTTGCCCAGCAACTCCATCAGGCGCTGGGCGAATTCTGGCGTGGCGGACTGGCTCTGATCCACGCTCACCGGGGTCTTGAGCACATGCAGCGGGGTGATGCGACCGGGCGTGATGCCGAGCAGGATCTGCTCCTCGCCCACTTGCACCAGCACCAGCCGATCACGCGGGCCGAGGGCGCGGGAACCGATCATCTCGATTACCTGGCCATTGCCCGGCCCCACGCGCTGCACCCGGCGCAGCAGCCAGGCCAGTGCGAAGATCAAACCCACCACCAGCAACAGGCCCAGCACCAACTGGGTCAATTGCCCGCCGATGCCGCTGCTCACCACCGGCGCTGCGGCTGCGGTGGCTTGCGCGACCGGCTCAGCCGCGAGGGCGCTCAATGGCAGCGCCAGAAACAGTCCCGCCATCGAATACTTCATCTCAGCGCAACTTCTTGATGCGTTCGCTCGGGCTGATCACGTCGGTCAGGCGGATGCCGAACTTCTCGTTGACCACCACCACTTCGCCGTGGGCAATCAGGGTGCCATTGACCAGCACGTCCAACGGCTCGCCGGCCAGGCGGTCCAGCTCGATCACCGAGCCCTGGTTGAGTTGCAGCAGGTTGCGGATGTTGATTTCGGTGCTGCCGACCTCCATGGAGATCGACACCGGAATGTCGAGGATCACGTCCAGGTTCGGGCCATCGAGGGTCACCGGGTCGTTGTTCTTCGGCACGCTGCCGAATTCTTCCATCGGCAGGCGGTTGCCGGCCGGCGCGGTGGCGGCATCAGCGGCCAACAGCGCGTCGATGTCGTCCTGGCCGACATCGCCGGTTTCTTCCAGGGCAGCCGCCCATTCGTCAGCCAGAGCCTGGTCTTCGGCGGAAGTGTTTTCGTGTTCGGTAGCCATTACATGTCCTCGGCGGAGCAGAAATTAGTGTTGATCAGCGACGATTGATCGGTTCGACCACTTGAAGAGCCAAGTTGCCCTTGTGGGAACCGAGCTTGACCTTGAATGACGGCACGCCGTTGGCGCGCATGATCATTTCGTCCGGCAATTCGACGGGAATGATGTCCCCCGGCTGCATGTGCAAAATATCGCGCAGGCGCAACTGGCGACGGGCCACGGTGGCGCTCAGTGGCACGTCGACGTCCAGCAGATCTTCGCGCAGGGCCTTGACCCAGCGCTCGTCCTGGTCGTCCAGGTCGGACTGGAAGCCAGCGTCGAGCATCTCGCGCACCGGCTCGATCATCGAGTACGGCATGGTCACGTGCAGGTCGCCGCCACCGCCATCGAGTTCGATGTGGAAAGTGGAGACCACAATGGCTTCGCTGGGGCCGACGATGTTGGCCATGGCCGGGTTCACTTCCGAGTTGATGTACTCGAAATTGACTTCCATGATCGCCTGCCAGGCTTCCTTCAAGTCGATGAAGGCCTGTTCCAGCACCATGCGCACCACCCGCAATTCGGTCGGGGTGAACTCACGGCCTTCGATCTTGGCGTGACGGCCGTCGCCGCCGAAGAAGTTGTCCACCAGCTTGAACACCAGCTTGGCATCCAGGATGAACAGCGCGGTGCCGCGCAGGGGTTTGATCTTGACCAGGTTGAGGCTGGTGGGCACGTACAGCGAGTGCACGTATTCACCGAACTTCATCACCTGCACGCCGCCTACCGCCACGTCCGCCGAGCGGCGCAGCATGTTGAACATGCTGATGCGGGTGTAGCGGGCAAAACGTTCGTTGATCATCTCCAGGGTCGGCATGCGTCCACGGACGATACGATCCTGGCTGGTGAGGTCATAACTTTTGACGCTGCCGGGCTCGGCAGCCATTTCGGTCTGTACCAGACCATCGTCGACGCCATGCAGCAGCGCGTCGATTTCATCCTGGGACAGCAGGTCTTGCACGGCCATGTCGTGATCCTACTGCAATACGAAGTTAGTGAAGAGCGCCTGCTCGACCACGACTTTGCCGAGTTCCTTCTGGGCCACTTCCTGCACGCTGGCGGTGACCTTCTGGCGCAGCATTTCCTGGCCCACCGGGGTGGCAAGTGTGTCGAAGCTCTGGCTGGAGAACAGCATCACCAGGTTGTTACGGATCACCGGCATGTGCACCTTGAGGGCGTCCAGGTCCGAGGCATTACGCGCCAGCAAGGTGATGCTCACCTGCAGGTAGCGTTGGCGACCGTTCTGATTGAAGTTGGCGACAAAGGCCGGAAGCATCGGCCCGAAGATTGCCGGTTGCTTGACGTTACTGGCGGTTTCGGCGGCAGGTGCCGGCTTGCTGGCACTGCTGTGCATGATGTACCAGGTGCCGCCGACCGAGGCGCCGATAGCCAGGAGCAGGCCCAGGACTATCAACAGGATAAGCTTGAGCTTACCTTTGCCTGCGGGTGCTTTTGCTGCGTCGTCGCTCTTCGCCATGCCAATAATCCGTCACTATTCGGGGATTCATAGATCTACGGAAAGGCAAGAGCAAGTGTTATGCCAGAGTTGTCTGGTGGATTTGGAAGTGCGTGCCGATATCTGCCACGCAACAGATCCCCTGTGGGAGCGGGCTTGCTCGCGAATGCGGTTTATCAGTAACAGATATGCTGACTGATCCACCGCATTCGCGAGCAAGCCCGCTCCCACATTTGGGCCTGCGCAATGTTCAAATCAGGCGTAGTAGTCGACGGCGCTGGTACCGATCACGGTTGAGGTGACCGGCGCCACGGCTTCAGCCACGTCAACGTGCGCGCCGTTGTCACCGCTGTCACTACGCCCACCGCTGCGGCTCACGCCACCGGTCTGGGCCTGTTGCTGCTGTTGCTCCTGGCCACGGGATTGGTCCGATACGTTGACGTCCACCTGCCCCATGCCCTGCTGGGCGAACATCTCGCGCAAGCGGCCGGACTGGCTTTCCAACGCTTCACGCACCACCGGGTGGGCGCTCATGAAGTTGACCTGGGCTTGCTGGTCGGCGGTCATGTTGACCTTGATATCCAGGCGACCGAGCTCGGCCGGCTGCAACTGGATCTCCGCCGACTTGAGGTTGGCGCTGGACAGGTACATCACGCGGTTGACGATTTCGTCGGTCCAGCCGCTCTGGTGCATGGCCAATGGCGCATTGGTCACCGGCGGCAAAGCGTTGGCGGTTTTCGGCGTGGCGGCCTGGGTCAATGCCGCCAGGCGGTTGGCGAAGTCATCGACACGGGTATCGCTGCTGGCGTTCTTCAGGTCTTTGAGGCCGTCTTCGATCAACCCGCCGAAGGCCTTGTCACCGCCCGTGTCAGTGCTGTCCTTGGTGGCTTGCTGGTCGACCATATTGGCCAGGCCGGCGGCAAAGTTCTGGGCGGCGGTGGGTTGATCCTGGGTCGCTGCCGGGGCGGTTTTGGCCTGGGCCTGACTGCTGGCCGAGACGTGACCGCCCTGCTCCATCGCCAGGCGCACGGCGGGCATGGCGTCCAAAGGATCGGCTTCCGGATCGAAGACTGGCTTGGCTTCCTCGGTCGCCGCTACCGGAGCCGCGACCACCGGCTGGGCCTTGTCATCCTTGGCCGTGGTGACTGGCGCCGGGGTTTCCACTGGCACTGGCACAGCTACCGGAGTGACGGTCGCAATCAGGGCCGGGTCGACCACCGGGTCAGCCGGAGGCTGCTGCACCAGGGTCGGGTCGGTTGGCGCCTCGTCATCTTTGCTGGCGCTGTCGTCGGTCTTGGCCGGCGGGGTGGCAGGCAAGGGTTTGCCGCTATCGGCAACGGCTGGCGTGCTGGCGGCAGGTTTGTCGCTGCTGGCCGCTGGCTTGGCGCTGGCGTCGGAGGACTTGCCGGCGGTGGGCTTGGGCGAGTTGTCGTCGGACTTGACCGTGGGTTTGGAAGCCTGGTTGGCGAATACTTGAGCGAAGCCAGGGCCCTTGTCCCGTGGGTCCGCAGCCACTGCCGGTGGGTTGGCGGCGGGCGCTTGAGGCTTGGCCGCGGGGGCAGCCTGAAGGAGCGAATTCGGGGCGACTGGCATAGGTAAAGGTCTCCACTGCATGGGGGTCGGGGATGCAGTATTGGGAGGTAGAGCAAGAGTTGGGCCAGGTTTGGGTTGGGGTTGGTTTTATTGAGTACATATCCGTTTTTTAGGTAACGGCTGATATTGGTTCCGCCCTTACGG
>NZ_JACART010000074.1:0-19296 GCF_013386445.1 Pseudomonas sp. P7759 | reverse complement strand
TTCCAAAAGTGACCCGCTGTAAGAGCGGAACCATAGGCGGCCGTTACCTAAATAACGGATATGTACACCTATCTACCAGGCCGCAACAGTTGCATCTGCTGCCGATAATCATCCGTCACCTGCCGCGCCTGCCCACTACTGGTAATCACCTTAGGCGTAATCAAAACAATCAACTCCGTCCGATCCTTCGACTTACTGGTACTCCCAAACAACCACCGCAACCCCGGCACCCGACCCAGATACGGCACCGCACTCACACTCTCCCCGTTGTCCTGCTTGATCAACCCCCCCAGCAACACCGTCTGCCCACTCTGCACCGCCACCTGTGTCGACACCGAGCGCGTCGAAATGCGCGGATTCACCGGCGTGTCGCTATTGGCACTCTGACTCTCGGCATCACTGACCTGCTGCTGAATATCCATGTACACCAACCCACCCGGATTGATCCGCGGCACCACATCCAGAATCACCCCGGTCTGCACATACTCGACACTGCTCAAGGTGGTGTCCGCATCCCCGGTATTCACGGTGGTCTGGTTGATCGGAATGTTGTCCCCCACCTGAATCTGCGCCGGCTGGTTGTTCATCACCACAAGCGACGGCGCCGACAGCACCTGGGTGCGGCCATTGGTTTCCAGCGCATGCAACGCCACCTGCAAATTCGAACTGACAAACGAGTAGAACAACGAATCCGTCGCCCCCAACCCCGCCCCACCACCGCCCAGCGCGCCCTGGCTGCCGGAGGCATTAGCCACAGTGGTGCTGGAGGAGTTGCCCGCCAGCCGCCCCAAATACCACTGCACGCCCAGGTCCAGTTCACCGGTGAGCTTGACCTCAAGAATCCGCGTCTCGATCTGCACTTGCAGCGGCGGGTTGTCGAGGCGTTTTATCGCCGCTTCGATCTCTTTCCACTGTGCCGGACGGGTGCGCACCAGCAACTGGTTGCTGCTCTTTTGCGCGGTGATGCGGGTGCCAGCTTCGAGGGCGTTGGTGGGGGCGACTTCCTTCTCTTCCGGCTCCGGCGCTTCGGCGGCAGGTGGGTTGTTCTGCAACCCGCCGGTATTGAGTGATGACAGGGTCGTCGTGCGCAGGCCAGGCGCGACCTTCGCCGGTGTGTCGTCCTTGATCGCGCCGGTGCCGTAGATCTGCCGCAGGTATTTGGCCAGGTCGGCGGCCTTCATGTTGCGCACATCGTAGACATACATCTGCGGCTCGTTGCCGCCGCCCTCGTCGATGGTACGGATCCAGTCGCCCACTTCGCTGAGGTACTGCGGCTGGGAAGAAATCGCCACCACCGAGTTGGTCCGCTCAATCGGCAAAAAACGCAGCATGCCGGCCAGGGGCATGCCGCTGTCAGGACCGAACAGGCTTTGAAGCTGGGGCATCAACTCGGCCACGGAAGCCCGTTGCAGGCCGAAGACGCCCACCGACATGCCCTTGAGCCAGTCCACATCAAAGGTGTCGATGGTGTCCTGGTAGTTGGCCAGCTCATCCGGAGTGCCAGCCAGGCTCAACACATTGCGCGCCGGGTCCACCAGCAAGAACGCATTCTCGCGGGCGAAGGGCTTGAGCAGTTTCTGCATCTCGGTGGCAGAGATGTAGCGCAGCGCAAACAACCGCGCCGACAGGCCACTGGACGGTTGCGCCACGCTCATCTGCGGCACCAGCTTGCCCGCCACGGCCTGGCTGGCGGGCAGGATCACGTAGCGATCACCCTGTTTGATCATGGCGTTGTCGGTCCAGGACAGCAGGGTTTCGAGGATCGACAGCGCCTGTTGTTTGTCCACCGGCTTGGAGGTGGAAAAGCTCACGTTGCCTTTTACGCCCTGGGTGATGCTGTAGTTTTCGTGCAGCAGGTCGCCCATTACGCTGTTGATCACTGCCTCGATGGGTTGGTCGGCGAAGTTGAAGACGATATCGCCGCCCTCCTCTTTGGCCACCGGCTGCGCTGCCGGCGCGCGCACGAACTGCTGGTTGCCACGGATCAGTTGGCGCTGCGTTGGCGTTTTAACCGCAGGCGGTGGGCTTTCCGGCGCGGTTTGCTCGGTCGGCGGGCGTTGCGAGCCGGTGCCTTGCAGGGCTTCGTGCAGCAGATCGTCGTCCGGATCGAGGCGGTCGGGGAAGGATCCACAACCACTCAGGACAAGAGCGGTCGCCAGGCAAAACGTTGAGGTGCGCATGTCGATCAAGGGAGAGGCTCGCGGGGCAAAGTAATGGGGGGCCGGGTGGACGGCGGCGGCAGGCGCTTGGCGTAGAAGCTCAAGGTTTGCGTGCGGCCGTCCAGGCTGAATCGGGCGGATTGCGGGGTCAGGTGGTCCAGGCGCCAGCCGTTGGGCAAGGCCTGGCCGAGGCGGACCGTCAGGGCGCGGCCGTCGGCCTGCTTGAGCATGGCCATTTGCAGGTTGCCGGTGATCATGATGCCGCTGAGGGTCAGGTTGGCCAGACTGGTGACCTGGGCTTTGCCCACGACGCGATCCGGGCTGCGATCCGGGCTGAACAACGGCGCCTGCCACGTGGCGGCGAGGTGTTCCAGCGGGACGCTCGGCGCGACCTGCACCTGGGCGGTGGGATGGGCGCGCGTGGGCGCGTCAGGCAGCCATTGCGGCTCATCACCGATGCTGCTGAGGATCACCGCCATCAACACGCCCAGCAATCCCGACAAGCCGAGCAGGCCCCACTCCACGGGGCGTAACTTGCTGATCATGGGGTCACCCGCGCCGGTTGCAGGTAACCGCGTACCAATAGATGCACCACCAGCTTGCCTGCACCGCCATTGGCCGGCGCCTGTTGGCTGCGGCGGATGCGCAGTTCATCCACAAACAAGAACGGCGGTTGATACTCCAGCTCATGCAACAGCGCTTCCAGGGGTTCGATGGCGCAGTCGAGGGTCAGGCTGACCTTGACCTGGCGATACGGCTCGCCGTCGTCCTGCTCCGGCGTGATGGGCTTGCGCTGGGTCAGGCTGCAACCGCCGCCGAGGTTGGCGTGGCTGTTGATCAGGTCGGCAAGGCGCTGCATCAGGTCGGCGGCCACCACGTCGGGGTCATCCCCCGGCAACAGGCTGGTGCTGCTGGCCGGGTCCTGGCGGGCCTGCTCAAGCTGTTGGCGCAGCGCATCACGTTGACGCAACACGCTGGCATAGCGTTGCTGTTGCTCGCGCAACTGTTCGGCCTGTTCGCCCATGTCGCGCAGCGGGCCGGCGAACCAGCTGTCGACCAGCAGCCAGTAGGCCGTGCCGAGCACCAACGCCAACACCAGCAAGGCAGCACCGCGGCGTTCACGGGGTGTGAGGGGTCGGCGCATCGGCGGCCTCCTGGCGTAGGTGGGCGCGCAAGGCAAACTGGTCCTTGCCGGTGCGGGCATCGGGTTGGATCACCCCTTCGAACTGAGCGTTCTCCAAGCTGCGGCAGCCTTTGATGCGGGTGATCAATGCGCTGGCCTTGGCGCTTTGGCCAGAGAGGGAAATCTCGCCGTCTTTTACGTCCAGCTGATCCAGCCAAGTGTCGGCGGGCAGGCAAGTGGTCAGGTCATTGAGCAACGCGGCCAGGGGCGGTTGCGCCAGTTTGCGCCGGGCAAGGTACTGCGCGGCGCCACGGGTATTGAGCAGTTGCTGACGCAGGGCATGCACCTCGGCGACCTCGTCTTTCTGTTGCTGGACACTGGCATGCATGGCGTCGATGACACGTTGACGGTCGTTGAGCCACAGCAGCATCGCCGCGATCAGCAAGGCCCCGCACAACCACGGCAGGCTGCGTTGCAAACCCATGCCCGGCAGACGCTGGCGCGGGCGCAGCGGCGGGGGCAGCAGGTCGATGCCGAGGTTGGCTGCATCCACGCGATGGGGGTGCAGGCCGAGTGCAGCGCAGTCGGTGAGGATCGGGTCCAGGCGTTCGCGCAGGATCGCCACCAGTGTGACCTCAAGGTGGGTGGACGTGCGCCGTTCCTGGCGTGCGACGAAGTAGAGTTGGTCGGCCTCGAACGGGGTGTAGCGGTCCAGCTCATAACCCACTACCGCGTTGAGGTTACGCGCGGCGGCCAAAGGCAGTTGCACGTGTTGCAGCAGTACGTCATCCGCGCCAAGCATCAGCACCTGGCGCGTGCTGTCCGACGCAACCGGCGCCGCCAACGGCCAGTGGTGGATCTGCTCCGGCGGTTCTGGCCGTGCCAGCCAACTCGGCACACAGGCGCGCAACTCCGCGAGCCACAAGCGCCAACCCTGTTGCAGCAGGCTACCGCGCCAGTGTCGGGCGATGGGTTCCAGTCGATTCATTCTTGCCAACGCAACACCCGATAGGGTTGTGCGCTGTCCTCCGATGGGCTCAATAAAACAGTGACTTGCAGCCGCGCCTGATAACCACCGGGGCGCTCAGCGCGGCTGTCGACGACGAGTACTTCGCCCGGATCGGCACCTTCGGCGTTCTGGGGCGGCAGGTTAAGTGCCTTGCGCATCAGCGGGCTGGCGAAGGCGGGATCGGGGCGATCCAGGTCGCTCCACAAGGTGATCTCGGGCAGCAACTGGCTGTAGAGGGTTTGGGTCATGCCAGGCAGTTGGCGCACTTCTTCCAGCACCCGGAACGGCGCCAGGCCTTGTTGGCGGCGTGTTTGGAGAGCCTTGGACAGTTGCGTCGCCTGGGCCGGGGTGGCGCCGCAGGCCAGGGCCAGGCGGGTGAAGTCCTGCGCCTCGGCGTTGATCAGGTAGAGCTTGCTGCGCTCACTGCGCAGGCTGACGTGCAGTTGGGCATCATCAAACGTCAGGGGGATCTCGCGACCATCGGCCACCCAGCGACGGTCGGCCATGACCAGGGCGATACCGGCTTCGGCGGCCAGCACGGTTTGTGTGTGCTGGCGCAGCCACAGGGCCTGGCGGCTTTCCAGCTGCACCCAGCCGGCCAGGCCGCCGAGCAACACGCTGAGCAACGCCAGCCCCCACAGCACCAGCAGCAGGGCCGCACCGCGTTGGCGCCTCACTCTTCCACGCTCCCACTGGATAGGTTCAAGCGCAGGGCAATCACCTGGGTCACCCAGGGCACCGGGCCGTCGACGTTGGCGGCGATGCGCACGGCCGCAGGCAAACGCCTGGGCCATGGCCAGTCACTGAGCCAACCGGTGGGCTGACCCAGCGCAGACACACCGCGATAACTGAACTGCACGTCCTCAAGGTTGTTCAGCAACACCTGGGGTTCACGTTGAGAAAACCCGACCTGCAACGCCTGTTCGACCTGTTGCAGGCTGAACCGGTGGATTCCACCACCGAGCACGCCGGGCAAGGTCGAGACAAACTCCAGCCGCTGCGCCGTGCCGACAAAAAATCCATCGCCCTCGCCCACCGCCAGCGGTAACGCCTCGCTGATCGCTGTGCGTAAAAACTGTTGGGCGGCGCGCACTTCGTCCAGGCTCACGGTATAGGCCTGGGCCTTGGATACGGCACGATTGGCACCCAGCAATGCGCCCCCAACCAGCACCAGCAAAACGCCCAACAAACTGAGCACTACGAGGATTTCCAGCAAGGTAAAGCCCTGCTCGCGGCGCTTCACAGGCGCGCCTTCAAGGTGCTGAAACGGGCCTGGTGCGGGCCCTCACGGAGAACCAGGTCGAGGCGGAAAATATGGGTTTGTTGTCGGGTACTGATCAGTTGCCAGCGGATGCCGTCCAGTTCGCCCTGGCTGACGCCGTTGCTCAATCGCCCTGCTGCCTCCTGATCGAAAATCGTCAGCGCCGCATGGGTAAGCCGATCACTGTGGGCCACCTGGGACAACGAGCGCGCGCTTTGGCCGAAGGCAACCAGCAGCACCGTGCTGCACACCGCCATCAGCGTCAGTGCGGCAAGCATTTCCAGCAGCGTGAAACCGCCTTGCCGCTTCATGGCAGCGCCTTGGATTGCACGCTGCCGGTGAGCCAGCCGATATCGATGCGCCAACGCCGGGTGCCACTGGCCAATAGAAGATTGCCGCCGGTGGAGCTGCCGTCGGGATAGAACTCGACGCCAGGACCCACTTGCTCCGCAGTGTGCAGCGTCACTTGCAGCTCGGACGGCCACCGTTGCAGCGCACGTCCCGGCGCCTGGAACGTACGGCCTTGCATATCGAATGAAGTCCGTGCCGCCTGCCCGCTGACTATCGCCCCCGCCCGCGTGGTGCGCAGCGCCTCCACCATCTGCCCGACCGCGCGGCGCTCTTTCGCCGCCTGCAGGCCCTGGCGTACGCCCAGCCCCAGCAAGCTGGCGGCGAGACTGATCAACAGGATCACCACCAGCATCTCCAGCAGGGTAAAGCCGCGCTGGAACATGGCGGCGTTACTCCCAATTGCCCAGGTCGGCACTATAGCCTTCGCCGCCCGGCTGGCCATCCTGGCCGTAGAAGATCAGGTCGAAGGCGCCGTGCTCGCCGGGGAAGCGATAGCCGAAAGCATGCCCGAACGGGTCCTTGAGGTCTGACGGTTTGGCATAGCCGCCGGGTCTGTCCACCAGCTGTTGCAGGCTGGTGGGTGGCGCGCCGACGTCAAGGGCGTAGCTGTCGATCTTCATGCTCAGGCTGGCCAGTTGCGCCTTGCCCGCGCCGTACTTGCCCTTGTCCACATTGCCGCCGACCTGGCGCACGACAATGGTGGCAACGATGCCCAGCAGCACAATTACCGCGAGCATTTCCAACAGGGTGAAACCGCTTTGGCGGCGGGGTTTTCTCATGGATCAAGCTCCTTCATATATTGCTGGTCAGGCTCATCAGCGGCAGCATGATCGCCAACATGATCACCGCCACCAGCACCGCCATGACCACGGTCAGGGACGGCACCAGTGCGGCAAGCAGGCGGTCGATGCCGCGCTTGGCTTCGACGTCGAAGATGTCGGCCACCTTGAGCAGCATGCGGTCGAGTTCGCCGGCCTGTTCGCCGACTTCAATCATTTGCAGTGCCAGTTCGGGCAACAACGGCTGGCTGCCAAACGCGCTGGCGAGGGTGCCGCCGCCTTTCACCGATTCCGCCGCATGCGCCACCTGAGCCTGCAACGCGCGGTTGGTGCAGACTTGCCGCGCAATTACCAAGGCGTGCAGCAACGCCACGCCGTTGCTGAGCAGCGTGCCGAGGGTACGCGTCAGGCGTGCCGCCTCGACCCGTTGCAGCAACGGGCCGACCACGCGAATGCCGAGCAGGCGTCGATCGTATTGTTCCCGAAATGCTGGATTGCGCAGACGTACGGCCCAGCCCCCACCGCCTACGATCAGCCCGGCCAACACCACCAGGCCATAGGCGCCGAGGAACTCACCCAAGGCCAGAATCACTTCGGTGATCAACGGAATCGGCACGCCCAGGTCCTGGAAGATCGGCACGAATTGCGGCACCACATACGCCAGCAATAACGCCAGGGAACCGAGCACGCCCACCACCAGGAAGGCCGGATAAATCAGCGCATTGATCACCTCGCCGCGCAGCCGCTCACTGCGCTCCAGGTAGTCGCTGAGCTGACGCAGGGTACTTTCCAGCGCGCCACCCGCTTCACCCGCACGCACCATGCTCAGGTACAACGGTGAGAAGCTGCCGCCCTCTTGTTCCAATGCGGCGGACAGGGGTTTACCCGCCTTGACGTGATCGCGGATGCGTTCGATCAGTGCGCGCACCTGGGGTTGGCCGGGTTGCTTGAGCAGCAGCCCAAGGGAACGCTCAAGAGGCTGACCGGCACCCAGCAACGTGGCCAGTTGCTGGGTAAAACTCACCAACGCCGCGCCCTTCAACTGCCCGCGCGGGTTGCGCAGCAAGGAAGTGCCGGCCGCTTCAATCTGCAACAGCAACAAGCCGCGCTTGTGCAGGGCCGCGACGGCGGCGACTTGATCCTTGGCTTGCAGCGTACCGTTGTGCGGCACACCGTGGCTGTCCAGGGCACGGAACTTGAACAGGCTCACACGCCGTCCCCACGGGTAACGCGCAGCACTTCTTCCAACGAGGTAATACCCGCCAGCGCTTGGCGCAGTCCCTCTTCATACAGGGTGCGCAAACCGGCGCGGCGAGCCGCCTGCTCCAAGGTGGCGGCATCGGCGTGACGCATCAACAGACTGCGCAGTTCGTCGTTCATCACCAGCAGCTCGGTCAGGGCACTGCGGCCGTGATAGTCACCGCGATAGAGCAGGATCGGCCGTTGTTCGGTCAGGCGATCCAGCCCATGTTCTGCGATCAGTTCTGGCGGCGCTGCAAAGGCCACACGCGTGGCCGGGTCCAGGCGCCGCACCAGGCGCTGGGCGAGGATGCCGCTGACGGTCGAGGCGATCAGGTAGCTTTCCACCCCCATGTCCAGCAGCCGCGTGATACTCGCCGCGGCGCTGTTGGTGTGCAAGGTGGAAAGCACCAGGTGCCCGGTCAGCGACGATTGAATGGCGATGCGGCAGGTTTCCAGGTCGCGGATCTCGCCGATCATGATCACGTCCGGGTCCTGGCGCACGATGGAGCGCAGCGCCCCGGCGAAGTCCAGGCCGATGGCGGGCTTGACCTGGATCTGGTTGATGCCTTCGAGCTGGTACTCCACCGGGTCTTCCACGGTGATGATCTTGCGCTCGGCGGTGTTGAGCCGCGACAGCGCGGTGTAGAGCGTGGTGGTCTTGCCGGAACCGGTGGGCCCGGTGACCAGCAGAATGCCGTGGGGCCGCTCCAGCAGGTCGAGGAAAGTGGCCAGGCGCTGGCCGTCGAAGCCCAGGCTCGGGAAGTCGAACTGCACGGTTTGCCGGTCCAGCAGGCGCAGCACCACCGACTCGCCGAAACTGGTGGGCACCGTGGATACGCGAAGGTCGAGTTCCTTGCCCTGGATGCGCAGCATGATGCGCCCGTCCTGGGGCAGCCGACGTTCGGCGATGTCCAGCCGCGCCATGATCTTCACCCGCGAAATCACCGCCGCCGACGAACTGGCCGGCGGCGCTTCGGCATCGTGCAATACGCCGTCGATGCGGTAGCGCACCTTGAGCTGGTTTTCGAAGGGTTCGATATGGATATCCGAGGCGCGCTGTTCCACGGCGCGCTGCAGGATCAGGTTGACCAGGCGGATCACAGGCGCTTCGGAGGCCATGTCCTTGAGGTGTTCGATATCTTCCTGGGTGCCGCCCTGCTCATCGAGGTTCTCGATCAGCGTGCCCATCGCCGAACGGCCCTGGCCGTAGTAGCGCTCGATCAGGGTGTCGACTTCGTTGCGCGGGCCGATGGCCAGCCACACCGGCACCTGGCACGCATAGGCCAGGGCCTGGAACGGATACCGTTGCGCCGGGTTGGCCGCCAGCACCCGCAAGCCGTTGTGGTGCCAACCCATGGGCACCACTTGATAGTGACGCATGAAGCGTTCGGTCAGTGCAGGCAAGGGATCGAGCAACGGCGGCGCCGCGTCGGCCAGCAACAGCGGCGCACCGAGCAACGCCGCCCAGGCACGCGCCAGTTCAACTTCGGAGACCAGGCCCAGGCGCGTCAGCAGGCTCAGCAGGTCGTCCGTGGACAGGCGTCGAGCGCGCTCCAGGTCCACCGTTTTCAGCCCGGCATGCTGCATCAGCCACGCGCACACCTGTTCGGGGTGCGGGATCTGCATCTGGCAGGCATCGATAGGCGCTGACGACATAATGTTCAGGTATCTAGTGTTGCGAGAAAGTATGGCTATTTGAAACTACGGAAACATGCCATTAGTTAGCCATAACTCTGTATAGAGTAAGCCGGGGTTATCGACTGGAAGTTATAGACCTAGTTCCGGAAGGAGGGGAATAAAATAAACATAATCACCAAGACCCTTACGCCAGAGCCTTGGCAGCCAATAGCCATCACTCCACTAGTTGCAATTAGCCACTTAGGCGCTTTCACGCGCAATCAAACGGCACTCCAATAAATTCAAACGCGTTACTTCATCTTCTACAGGCAGCACCCCCAAACTTTCAAGCACACGCGTGGCGGCCAATACACCTATTTCCAATGCGGGCGGTTTGATCGTGCTCAGGCTCGGCAGCAGCATTTCGGCGAACGGGTAATCGCCGAAACCGAGCACCGCGCACGCCTCAGGAATCTTCAGTCCGGCCCGCTGCCCAGCCAGCAAACCACCGGCCGCCAGGTTGTCATTGGCGAAGAAGATCGCATCTGGCGGCGTAGCATGGCTCATCAATGCTTCCATGGCCTGTTTGCCCGCTTCGAAGGGTGCGCGATCCGCGTCGGGAGCGAAGACCCAGGGCTGCACACCCAACGCGATCAAGGTCGCGGCGAAACCCTCACCCCGCTCCATGGCGCTGAAATCCCCGGCTGCACTGTTCTGCACGAACGCCATGCGCCGATAGCCTTGACCATGCAGGTAACGCGCGGCGGTGACGCCCACTTCGAAGTGGGAAAACCCGATTTGCAACGGTGCGCGTTCGGGCACGTAGTCCCAGGTTTCTACCACCGGGATATCCACGTCGGCGATCATCTTTTCAGTCGCCGCGCTGTGGAAGCGGCTGGTCAATACCAGCGCCGCTGGCGACCAGCCAAGGAACGCACGCACTGCGCTCTCTTCCTGCTCGGCGCTGAAGTAACTGGACGCCAGCAACAGTTGATAGCCATGCCGGCTGAGGGTATCGCTGAAGCCCTGGAGGGTATTGGCAAAGATCGGCCCCGAGATGTTCGGGATCACCATCGCCACGATGCGCCCACGTGCCGAGGCCAGCCCGCCGGCCACCAGGTTGGGCACATAACCCAGCTCGGCCACCACCTCGGCGATGCGCTCGCGGCGCTCGGGCGACACCTGCTCCGGCTGGTTGAAGTAACGCGACACGGTAATTGCCGACACGCCGGCCTGGCGGGCCACGGTGTTCAAGGTGACACGCCCGGCGCCACGGCGTTTGCGCGGTTTGTCTTCGCTCACGGGATGATCCTATTAAAAACCAAAAAGAATATAGGACTAATTTTTCAGTATTTGACGTTCTAAACCAGACCTACCAATAATGCCGATGTTAGCGCTAACAAGGCGCGTTGTCTGCTACTCGCTCGAGCGAATGCCCAAGACATTTCACAGGCGCTGACGGTCGCAAGAACCGCAGCGGTTCAGGGCATTCTTTTCGAGCGGGCACAGCATGCACAACTTCCAACGCAACACTTTCCTGATCCTGGCCGGGTTGACCGCCCTGCCCGCCCCCGGCGCCTTTGCGGCCGATGCGCAGGAGCCGACACTGAAATCCGTGACCGTCACCGCCACGCGCCGTGAAGAATCGCTGCAAAAAGTCCCGGTGGCCGTCTCGGTCCTCGATGGCGAACAGCTGGAGCGCGACAACCGCAACGGCGTGGCGAGCATCGCGCAGCAGGTGCCGTCGCTGAACTTCCGCACCGGCGCCTCGAACAAGGACACCTCGTTGTTCGTGCGCGGCGTGGGCACCATTTCCACCTCCCCCGGCGTCGAGCCGACGGTGGCCACGGTGATCGACGGTGTGGTCTATGCCCGCCCCGGCCAAGCCACCCTCGACCTGCTCGACCTGGAACGCATCGAGGTACTGCGCGGCCCCCAAGGTACGCTGTTCGGCAAGAACGCCTCGGCCGGCGTGCTGAACATCACCAGCAAGGCGCCCACTGCTGAAACCCACGGCTATATCGACCAATCCTTCTACAGCGGCAACGAAAGCCGCACCCGGTTCGGCATCGGCGGCAGCCTGGTGCCGGATGTGCTCAAGGGTTCGATCAGTACGCTGTTCGGCAGCTACGACGGCAATGTCGACAACCAGCACAATGGCCAGGAGGTCAACGGTTACAACCACAAGGGCATTCGCGGCAAGTTGGAATTCACCCCCAACGACGACCTGAAACTGACCCTGATCGCCGACTACATGCAGTCCCACGACGACGCGCCGAATGGCGTGGTCAGCAAGTCCCTGACCCCGGCGTTCGCCAACGCATTGAGCCCGGTGCGGGCCTCCAGCGACAACCGCGACATCAACACCGACACCCGCAGCCACGTGCAAGACACCAACAAAGGCTTGTCCGCCCAGCTGGACTGGAACCTCGGCGACTACACCCTGACCTCGATCACCGCCTGGCGCGGCTGGGACAACACCCAATACCAGGACGGCGACCGCCTTGGCACGGTGACCGCCGCGTTTCCCGGTACCGCCGACAAAGGCCAGTTGGAGTTCAACCAGTACTCCCAGGAACTGCGCCTGGCCTCGCCCAAAGGTGAGTTCCTGGAGTATGTCGGCGGCCTGTTCTACATGCATGGCAAGGATGAAGAAACCTACCAGCGCACCCTCACCACCACCACGCGCACCGACCGTGGCATCGCCGACTACAGCACCACCAACGACAGCTACGCGGTGTTCGGCGAGACCACGCTGAACTTCACCTCGCGCTTTCGTGGCATCGCCGGCCTGCGCTACACCCACGATGACCTGAAGTACGATCACCGCCGTGTCTCCACTTCGGCCACCACGGTCAGCGGGATTCAGCCGGCCACGTCCAGTTCCGGGTCGGTGGACGAAGACGGTTGGTCCGGGCGCCTGGGTGTGCAGTACGACATCAGCGACAGCGTCACCAGCTACCTCACCTATTCGCGCGGCTACAAAGGCCCGGCGTACAACGTGTTCTTCAATATGCAACCGCGTGACACCGACGCGCTCAAGCCGGAAACCTCCAACACCTGGGAAGCCGGGATCAAGGCCACCGCCTGGAACAACCGCCTGACCACCAACCTGGCGGTGTTCCACAGCGACTATGACAACTACCAGGCCAACTTTTTCGACACGGTCGCCGGGCAAGTGGTGACGCGCCTGATCAACGCTGGCAGCGTCAGCACCGAAGGCGTCGAGCTGGATTACGCCTTGCAGGCCACCCAGCAACTCAAGCTGTCCGGTGCCCTGGCCTACACCCGCGCGCGCATCGACGAATTCGCCTGCCCGGCCGGTGCCGCCGCGACCTGCAACGTGAATGGCAAGCCGCTGCCCTTCAGCCCGGACTGGAAAAGCTACGTGCGCGCCGACTACAGCATCCCGCTGGATAACGGCCTGGACATCGAACTGGGCACCGACTACAGCTGGCAGAGCGAAGTGCAGTACGACATCAGCCAGAACCTTGACACCAAACAAGGTGCCTACGGCATCTGGAACGCCAGCGTGGCCCTGGCCGACTACAGCAATGGCTGGCGCGTCGCATTCTTGGCGAAGAACCTCGCCGACAAATCCTACTCACCGCTGCTGGCCAGCGGCGGCAACTACATCTACCGCGCCGTGCCCCGTGACGACGAACGTTACTTCGGCGTGCAACTGCGCAAGGATTTCTAAGCATGAGCCGTCAACTCAAACTCGGCGCCTTTCTCATGGCCACCGGGCACCACGTCGCCGCCTGGCGCCACCCGGACGTGCCGGCCAATGCCGGGCTGGATTTTGCCCAGTACAAGCACCTGGCGCGGGTGGCTGAAGCGGCCAGGTTCGATGCGCTGTTCGTGGCCGATAGCATTGCGGCAGCCACGGGTGAAATCGCCAGCCATATGGCGCGTTCGGATCACTTCGAACCACTGACCTTGCTCTCGGCGCTGAGTGCGGTGACGGACCACATCGGCCTGATCGCCACGGCGACCACCACCTATAACGAGCCCTACCACGTGGCGCGCAAATTCGCCTCGCTGGATCACCTGTCCGGCGGCCGTGCCGGTTGGAACCTGGTCACCTCGGATGCCGCCGCTGAAGCGCAGAATTTCGGCCGCGATGAACACCTCGGCCATGCTGAGCGCTACAGCCGCGCCAGGGAGTTTCATCAGGTCGTGACCGGGTTGTGGGACAGCTGGGAAGACGATGCCTTCGTGCGAAACAAGGCCAGCGGCACCTACTACGACCCGGCGAAACGGCATGTGCTGGACCATGTCGGCGAACACTTTCGCGTCAAAGGCCCGCTGAACGTGGCGCGCTCGCCGCAGGGCCAGCCGGTGATCGTGCAGGCGGGCTCATCGGAAACCGGCCGTGAACTGGCCGCGCAAACCGCCGAGGTGGTGTTTACCGCGCAAACGTCGCTGGAGAACGCCCAGGCGTTTTATGCGGATCTCAAGGGGCGCCTTGAAAGATACGGGCGTGAGCCGGATTCGCTGAAAATCATGCCGGGGGTGTTCGTAGTGGTCGGCCAGACCGAGGCCGAAGCCCTGGCGAAATTCGAGGCGTTCCAGGACCTGGTCGAGCCGCAAGTGGGCGTCGCCTTGCTGGGGCGCATGCTGGGTAATTTCGACTTGTCCGGCTATCCGTTGGACGGGCCGTTGCCGGAGTTGCCGCTGACCGACAGCGGGCAACGCAGCCGTCAGCAATTGCTGAGTGACCTGGCCCACCGCGAACACCTGACCCTCGCCCAGTTGGGCCGACGGATTGCCGGCGGGCGCGGGCATTACAGCCTGATCGGCACGCCCGCGCAGATCGCCGATGAGTTGCAACGCTGGTTCGAAAACGGCGCCGCCGATGGTTTCAACATCCTGGTGCCGCACCTGCCGGGCGGGCTGGAGGATTTCGCCCAAGGGGTGGTGCCGGAGCTGCAACGGCGCGGCCTGTTCCGTACCGAATACAGCGGCACTACTTTGCGTGAAAACCTTGGTTTGGCACGCCCCGAAAACCGCTTCAAAAAGGATGATGCATGAAGATTCCGGCGCTGTTACTCGCCCTGCTGGCCGTCACTCAAACCGCACTGGCGGCCGACCCCACCACCTTGCGCATCGGCTACCAGAAAGGCTCCATCGCCCTGGTACTCGCCAAGGAACATGGCCTGCTGGAAAAACGCTTCCCGCAGACCGCCGTGAAGTGGATCGAATTCCCCGCCGGCCCGCAGATGCTGGAAGCACTGAACGTTGGCGCACTGGACGTGGGCTCGACCGGCGACATCCCGCCACTGTTCGCCCAGGCGGCGGGGGCGGACCTGGTCTACATCGGCGCTGAACCGCCCAAGCCCAGCGCCGAAACCATCCTGGTGCGCAACGATAGCCCATTGCATTCAGTCGCGGACCTGAAGGGCAAGAAAGTCGCCTTCCAGAAGGGTTCCAGCTCCCACAATCTGATCCTGCGCGCCCTGAACAAGACCGGGCTGAGCTACAAGGACATCCAGCCGGTGTACCTGCCACCTGCCGACGCGCGCGCCGCGTTCGAACAAGGCAGCGTGGATGCCTGGGCCATTTGGGAGCCCTATTCATCCTTGGCATTGAGCCAGAGCCCCAGCCATGTGCTGGCCAATGGTGAAGGCCTCGGATTATCGGGGCCGGTGTATACCGCGCGGCGCGACTATGCGAAGGCCAACGGGCTGTTTGTGCATGACCTGCTCGATGAACTCAGCGCTGCCGAAGCGCTCACCCGCAGCCAGCGTGAAGACAGTTTGAAGGTGCTGACCGGCTTTATGGGACTGCCGGCGGAGGTGATTGCGCGTTACATGGATAACCGCCCTCCTTCGCCGATCTTGCCGATTGACGACACGATCATCGCGGCGCAGCAGGCGACGGCGGATCTGTTTTATCAGAACCGCCTGTTGCCCAAGGCAATCGACGTGAAGAAAGCCCTGGAAATCAACTGAACTCCCACATTTGACCCGCGTCAGGCTTGAGGGCGGATGCTTTTTTCCACCACGCACATCGGTGTGCCGGACACCGGTTCATTGATGATCTGCACCTGCACATCAAACACCTGGCGCATCAACTCGGCACTGATCACCGCCCCCGGCGCACCATCCGCCACCAACTGGCCGCCGTGCATCACCGCCAAATGGTCGGCATACCGACAAGCCTGGTTGATGTCGTGCAGCACCGTGATCACGGTCTTGCCTTCAGCGGCCAGTTCGCCCATCAAGTCCATGAGTTCGACTTGATGGCTGATGTCGAGGTAGGTGGTGGGTTCATCCAGTAACACCACCGGCGCATTCTGCGCCAACACCATCGCCAGCCAGGCGCGTTGACGCTGGCCGCCGGACAGATCGGCCAGAGCGCGATCAGCCAACACGTCCAGTTCCAGACGCTGCATGGCTTGGGTCACGTGAGTTTGATCACTGCCGCTTAAACGCCCCCACAGCGAGTTATGCGGGCTGCGGCCATAGGCGACCAACTGGCGCACGCTGACGCCCTCGGGCACCGGCAGCACCTGCGGCAGGAACGCGATCTGCCGCGCCAACTCGCGGGCAGACAGGCTGGCGTAGGCCTGGCCATCCAGGGTCAGTTCGCCCTGGGTCGGCTTGAGGATGCGCGCGAAGGCCTTGAGCAGGGTCGACTTGCCGCAGCCATTGGGACCGATCAAGGCGGTGACCTTTCCGGTCGGCGGCGCAAAGGACAGGCCTTGCACGATGCGCGTGGTGCCGTAGCCGATATCCAGCTCGCGTGCGTGAAGAATACTCATGTGATCAGCCCTTGAACCGTGCCAGCAACCAAAGAAAATACGGTGCGCCAATCACCGCCGTGAGCACCCCGGCGGGGATTTCGCTGGGCGCGATCAACGTGCGCCCCAACGTGTCGGCCAGCACCAGCAGCAACGCACCGATCAGCATCGCCGCCGGCAGCAGGTATTGGTGATGCCCCCCCACCAAGCGCCGCGCCATGTGCGGCGCGACCAGGCCGATAAAACCGATCGGCCCGATCACACCTACGCCCAGGCTGGTCAGCAGCACCGCGCAGGCCATCGCCAACCAGCGTGTGCGACTGAGTGGCGTGCCAAGGCTGTGGGCGGCTTCATCGCCGAGGGCGATCAGGTTCAGCGGCTTGGCCAGGCACAGCCCCAACGGGATCAGCACCAGGAACGGCAACACCAGTGCCACATGGTGCCAATTGCGGCTCCACAGGCTACCGGTGAGGGCGAGCAACGCGGTGTTGATATCCAGCGGATGGGACAGGATGAGAAACTCGGTAACACTGGACAAAGTCACCGCAATCGCCACCCCGGACAGGGCAAACCGCACCCCGGAAAAACTCACCCCGGTGTTGTACAGCGCCAGCAGCAACGCGCCGCCCGCCCCACCCAAGCAAGCTACCAGCGGCAGCCACGCAATCGGCAAATGCGGCCAACTGATGATCGCCACGGTCAGCGCCAGCCCGGCGCCTTGGGTCACACCGAGGATTTCCGGCGAGGCCAGCGGGTTGCGGATCACACCCTGCACAATCGCCCCGGCCAGGCCGAAGGCTGCACCGGCAAGGGTCGCGATCAAGCTGCGTGGCAGGCGGTGGTTCCAGACTTCGAAGTCGAGGGCGTCGTGGGCCAGCAGGCGCTCCAGCACGGTGTCAGGCGTGAGCCACACGGTGCCGGCACTGAGGCTGATCAACGTCGCCAGCAGCAACAAGCCGAGCAGCAGCCATAGGCGCAAGGGTGGCCGGGTCATAGGGCGCGCCTGGCAAGAAAGAGGAAAAATGGCGCGCCGATCAGCGCGGTGACCACACCCGCCGGGGTCTCCACCGGAAACGCCACGGCGCGGCTGAGCAGGTCGGCGCCCAGCACGATCACCGCACCCAACGCGGCGCTCAGCGGGATCAGCCAGCGGTAGTCATTCCCGAGGAACTGGCGAAGGATATTCGGCGCGATCAGCCCGACAAACCCGATCGGCCCCACCGCGCAGACGCTCGCGCCGACCAGCAACAGGCTGGCGATGAACACCTGCAAGCGCAGGCTGGCAATGCCCACGCCCAGGGAGCGCGCGGCGTCTTCGCCAAGGTTGATCAGGTTCAGGCGCGGCGCGCACCACAGCGCCCACAGGCCGCCGATCAAGGTGCACGGCCACAGCAGTTGCACCTGCGCGGCGCCGACATTGGCCAGAGAACCGGCCAGCCAATTGAGCACGCTTTGCGCCTGGGCCTCGACCAGGATCACCGTGAGTCGGGTCAATGCCGCGCACAACGCCGCCACGGCCACACCGGCCAGTACCAGTCGCCCCTGAGCTGTGGTCGGTGACCAGGCGCCGCCGAGGCTGAATACCGTGACCCAGGCCAACGCGCCGCCCAGGCACGTCATCAACAACGCACCACCGGCAAACGGCGGCGCGACCAACCCGGTGGAAAACAGCGCCAAGCCCAGCGCCGCCCCGGCTGTCACACCAAACAAGGACGGCGAGGCCAGGCGGTTGCGGGTAATGCCCTGCATCAACGCACCGGCCAAGCCCAGGCAGGCGCCGACCAACGCGGCACACAGCGCCCGTGGCACGCGCAACTGCGCGACGATGTAGGCCATATTGCCGCCCACGCTACCCTGGTGAACCAGGCCATTCCACGCATCCGTCGCCGTGATCGTGAACGGCGACCAGCTGTACAGCGACAACCAGAACAACCCGGCGCCCAGCAGCACAATGCCGGCCGCCGCGAGACTTCGCCCCATGCTTATTGGCTCAGTACGGCTTTACCGCCCTTGAGGATCGCCAGCGCGTCTTCGGCGATCTGTTCCGAGGCCAGCACACCGCGATTGCGCGCCCAGCTGTCGCCGTCCACTTGCGCAACCTGTTTATTACGTACCGCGCCCAGCACTTGCCACAGCGGCTGCTTGCTCCAGGCTGACAAACTCGGTGGGCGCAGCGTTGGCGCGCACCGAGGGCACTTTCAAGCCGATGGCTTGCAACACGCTGCCGGCGTAGGAGTCCGGGCCGTGCACGGAGAAGCTGTCTTCACGGGCGACACCAAACAACACGCTGGCGCCGGCCGGGATCTGTTGCGCGATGGCCTTGAGGTTCTCGCGGTTCTTCTGGATTCGCGCTTCCATCTGTTCGCTCTTGCCCAGTGCCTTGCCGATCAGTTCGGCGGATTTCAGGCTGCCCTGGTAATCCTCGCCGCGCGACGGCAGCAACAGGGTCGGCGCGATGCTCGCCAGGTCGTTGTACAACGCCTGGTGACGGTTGAGGTCGGCGACGATCAGGTCGGGCTTGAGCCGGGCGATTTCCTCGATGCTCGGCTGCGAGCGCAGGCCCACGGACTTCCACTGGCCGATGGCCTGGCGCACACGGGGCAACACGCGGTTGGCATCGCCATCATCGGCGGCGCCGACGGGCGTTACGTCAACGGCGGCCAGGCTGTCGAGAAAGGAGAATTCCAGCACCACCACACGCTTGGGCGCATCGGGCAGATGCACGGCGTGCTGGCCGTCGTTGAGGTCGATGGGGGCGGCGCTCAGCAGGCTTGAAGACAACGCCAGGACGCAGGCGGCAAGGGTGGGGATGGAGCGCAGCATTCGCATGACAAGGACCTCGGCGTTAAAACACCCCGGCTAGACAGGCTGGGGAAAACGGCGGGTACTATTCCATATTGGGGCGGCGTGATCAAAAAACATTCTCATTTATACCCTGCCCGCCCCTGTGGACACGGGATTGCTGTGGATGCTGGCGTGTTGTGGTGGCTGGCTTGTTGTGGTGAGCGGG
>NZ_JACART010000073.1:0-3213 GCF_013386445.1 Pseudomonas sp. P7759 | reverse complement strand
TCAAATTGCTTGGGTGTTATATGGTCAAGCCTCACGGGCAATTAGTATTGGTTAGCTCAACGCCTCACAGCGCTTACACACCCAACCTATCAACGTCGTAGTCTTCGACGGCCCTTCAGGGAACTCAAGGTTCCAGTGAGATCTCATCTTGAGGCTAGTTTCCCGCTTAGATGCTTTCAGCGGTTATCTATTCCGAACATAGCTACCCGGCAATGCCACTGGCGTGACAACCGGAACACCAGAGGTTCGTCCACTCCGGTCCTCTCGTACTAGGAGCAGCCCCTCTCAAATCTCAAACGTCCACGGCAGATAGGGACCGAACTGTCTCACGACGTTCTAAACCCAGCTCGCGTACCACTTTAAATGGCGAACAGCCATACCCTTGGGACCGGCTTCAGCCCCAGGATGTGATGAGCCGACATCGAGGTGCCAAACACCGCCGTCGATATGAACTCTTGGGCGGTATCAGCCTGTTATCCCCGGAGTACCTTTTATCCGTTGAGCGATGGCCCTTCCATACAGAACCACCGGATCACTAAGACCTACTTTCGTACCTGCTCGACGTGTCTGTCTCGCAGTCAAGCGCGCTTTTGCCTTTATACTCTACGACCGATTTCCGACCGGTCTGAGCGCACCTTCGTACTCCTCCGTTACTCTTTAGGAGGAGACCGCCCCAGTCAAACTACCCACCATACACTGTCCTCGATCCGGATAACGGACCTGAGTTAGAACCTCAAAGTTGCCAGGGTGGTATTTCAAGGTTGGCTCCACGCAGACTGGCGTCCACGCTTCAAAGCCTCCCACCTATCCTACACAAGCAAATTCAAAGTCCAGTGCAAAGCTATAGTAAAGGTTCACGGGGTCTTTCCGTCTAGCCGCGGATACACTGCATCTTCACAGCGATTTCAATTTCACTGAGTCTCGGGTGGAGACAGCGCCGCCATCGTTACGCCATTCGTGCAGGTCGGAACTTACCCGACAAGGAATTTCGCTACCTTAGGACCGTTATAGTTACGGCCGCCGTTTACCGGGGCTTCGATCAAGAGCTTCGCGTTAGCTAACCCCATCAATTAACCTTCCGGCACCGGGCAGGCGTCACACCCTATACGTCCACTTTCGTGTTTGCAGAGTGCTGTGTTTTTAATAAACAGTCGCAGCGGCCTGGTATCTTCGACCGGCATGAGCTTACGGAGCAAGTCCTTCACCCTCACCGGCGCACCTTCTCCCGAAGTTACGGTGCCATTTTGCCTAGTTCCTTCACCCGAGTTCTCTCAAGCGCCTTGGTATTCTCTACCCAACCACCTGTGTCGGTTTGGGGTACGGTTCCTGGTTACCTGAAGCTTAGAAGCTTTTCTTGGAAGCATGGCATCAACCACTTCGTTAACTAAAAGTTAACTCGTCATCAGCTCTCGGCCTTAGAATCCCGGATTTACCTAAGATTCCAGCCTACCACCTTAAACTTGGACAACCAACGCCAAGCTGGCCTAGCCTTCTCCGTCCCTCCATCGCAATAACCAGAAGTACAGGAATATTAACCTGTTTTCCATCGACTACGCTTTTCAGCCTCGCCTTAGGGACCGACTAACCCTGCGTCGATTAACGTTGCGCAGGAAACCTTGGTCTTTCGGCGTGGGTGTTTTTCACACCCATTGTCGTTACTCATGTCAGCATTCGCACTTCTGATACCTCCAGCAAGCTTCTCAACTCACCTTCACAGGCTTACAGAACGCTCCTCTACCGCATCACTTACGTGATACCCGTAGCTTCGGTGTATGGTTTGAGCCCCGTTACATCTTCCGCGCAGGCCGACTCGACTAGTGAGCTATTACGCTTTCTTTAAAGGGTGGCTGCTTCTAAGCCAACCTCCTAGCTGTCTAAGCCTTCCCACATCGTTTCCCACTTAACCATAACTTTGGGACCTTAGCTGACGGTCTGGGTTGTTTCCCTTTTCACGACGGACGTTAGCACCCGCCGTGTGTCTCCCATGCTCGGCACTTGTAGGTATTCGGAGTTTGCATCGGTTTGGTAAGTCGGGATGACCCCCTAGCCGAAACAGTGCTCTACCCCCTACAGTGATACATGAGGCGCTACCTAAATAGCTTTCGAGGAGAACCAGCTATCTCCGAGCTTGATTAGCCTTTCACTCCGATCCACAGGTCATCCGCTAACTTTTCAACGGTAGTCGGTTCGGTCCTCCAGTTAGTGTTACCCAACCTTCAACCTGCCCATGGATAGATCGCCCGGTTTCGGGTCTATTCCCAGCGACTAGACGCCCTATTAAGACTCGCTTTCGCTACGCCTCCCCTATTCGGTTAAGCTCGCCACTGAAAATAAGTCGCTGACCCATTATACAAAAGGTACGCAGTCACCCAACAAAGTGGGCTCCCACTGCTTGTACGCATACGGTTTCAGGATCTATTTCACTCCCCTCTCCGGGGTTCTTTTCGCCTTTCCCTCACGGTACTAGTTCACTATCGGTCAGTCAGTAGTATTTAGCCTTGGAGGATGGTCCCCCCATATTCAGACAAAGTTTCTCGTGCTCCGTCCTACTCGATTTCATGACTAAGAGATTTTCGCGTACAGGGCTATCACCCACTATGGCCGCACTTTCCAGAGCGTTCCGCTAATCTCAAAGCCACTTAAGGGCTAGTCCCCGTTCGCTCGCCACTACTAAGGGAATCTCGGTTGATTTCTTTTCCTCAGGGTACTTAGATGTTTCAGTTCCCCTGGTTCGCCTCTTACACCTATGTATTCAGTGTAAGATAACCATCTTATGATGGCTGGGTTCCCCCATTCAGACATCTCCGGATCAAAGTCTGTTTGCCGACTCCCCGAAGCTTTTCGCAGGCTACCACGTCTTTCATCGCCTCTGACTGCCAAGGCATCCACCGTATGCGCTTCTTCACTTGACCATATAACCCCAAGCAATCTGGTTATACTGTGAAGACAACATTCGCCGAAAATTCGATAATACTCAAAACTGAGTAACTCACAAATTTTACCTTAGCCTGATCCGTTACCAGTGAAAGTAACGTTCAGTCTATCTTTCTATCACATACCCAAATTTTTAAAGAACGATCTAATCAAAGACTAGAAATCAACATTCACCATCATTTTGATGGAATGCTCATTTCTAAGCTTTCAAACTTCAGAAGCAGTAGTGGTGGAGCCAAACGGGATCGAACCGTTGACCTCCTGCGTGCAAGGCAGGCG
>NZ_JACART010000072.1:0-11567 GCF_013386445.1 Pseudomonas sp. P7759 | reverse complement strand
GGAGGGGGCTTGCCCCCGATAGCGGAGTGTCAGAATCAGATGTACTAACTGACACACTGCCATCGGGGGCAAGCCCCCTCCCACACTTGGCGCGCGTCTATTCAGACACTCACCGCAGCCCAACACCTTTCTCACCTCGCTTTCACACCTCCCCGACAATTCTCTATCTAGACTTCTCCCCATCAGCCGTGAAACGGCCAGGGAGTACGCCATGTGGCGGTATGCGGTAATGCTGTGTGCAGTAGCGTGGTTGGCCGGTTGCCAATCGACCCATGAAGATTTGCTGGCCAAAGGTTATCCACCGGCGTTTGCCGATGGTTTTGATGACGGTTGCAGCAGCGGTCGCCAGGCCGCTGGGGTGATCAGCGGGGAGTTTCGCAAGAATGTGCCGCGTTATCTGAAGGACCGTGAATACTCCGAAGGCTGGGAGGACGGTTTCCGTCAGTGCAAGGCCATGCGCGAGAACGAAGAGTTGCGTGACTACAAGGACAACCACTGGGATGACCGCGAGCGCGCCTGGCAGCAGGAGAAAAACCGCGACGCCGCCAGGGCCTATCGTTCGCAATAGGTCGTTTCCAGACATCCAGCGAAACTAAAGCGCGGCGACCATGGCCCAAACTCCAGAGAGGGAGAACGTCATGAGCCGAGCTTTTGTAAACGAGGACAACGCTGCCGCCCAGGCTGATCAGCCAGTGGAACGTCAGGTGAGCGAGCAACCCAATCGCCTGACTGCGCAAGGTTTGGCGCAATTGCAGGCCAAGGTTGCGCAGTTGCAGCACGAATACAGTCTCGAATCTGCCAAGGGCGATAAACAGCGTCAGGCGGACCTTGAGCGGGATCTGCGCTACTTCAACCAGCGGGTGCAAAGCGCCCAGGTGGTCGCGCCGGCCATTTCCACCGACAAGGTGCAGATCGGCAGTTGGGTGACCTTCGCCAATGAGCAGGACGAACAACAACGCATCCAGTTAGTCGGTGAAGACCAGGCTGATGCGGGCGCAGGCTTGATCAACTGGGGTTCGCCCCTGGGCCGCGCCTTGCTGGGCGCCCAGGTGGGTGACGAGGTGCTGTGGCAGCGCCCCGTCGGCGATCAGTTGATCGAAGTGCTGCGGATCGAACCCGAGGCTTAGACGATGCCTTGGGCCAGCATCGCGTCCGCCACTTTGACGAAGCCGGCAATGTTCGCGCCTTTCACGTAGTTGATCCGGCCGTTTTCTTCGCCGTAG
Organism: Pseudomonas sp. P7759; assembly: GCF_013386445.1. Taxonomy (NCBI): domain Bacteria; kingdom Pseudomonadati; phylum Pseudomonadota; class Gammaproteobacteria; order Pseudomonadales; family Pseudomonadaceae; genus Pseudomonas; species Pseudomonas sp. P7759. The sequence continues at coordinate 10,344 of NZ_JACART010000072.1, read as the reverse complement.
TGCACGCAGGCATGGTGGATCGACTGCATGATGTTATGCAGCTTGCTGTCTACCTCACCGGCGGTCCACAGCAGGCGCATGGCGTTTTGCGACATTTCCAGGCCACTCACGGCCACGCCGCCGGCATTGGACGCCTTGCCCGGTGCGAACAGAATGCCCGCCTCGATAAAGATATCCACAGCCGCAAGCGTGGTCGGCATGTTGGCGCCTTCGGCCACGCAGACACAGCCGTTGCGCAGCAAGGTGCGGGCGGCGTCGGCATCCAGTTCGTTCTGGGTGGCGCAGGGCAACGCGATGTCGCAAGCCAGTTCCCATGGAGTCTGACCTTTGCGGAACTCCAGGCCAAAACGCTCGGCCAGTTCGCTGATGCGGCCGCGCTGGACGTTTTTCAGCTCCAGCAGGGCCGACCATTGCTCTTCGGTCAAACCGCTTTCGGCGTAAAGGGTGCCTTCGGAGTCGGACAGGGAAATCACCTTGCCGCCCAGGTCCATGACCTTGCGCGCCGCGTATTGCGCCACGTTGCCCGAACCCGACACCGCCACGCGCTTGCCTTCAACCTTCTGGCCGTTGCGCTTGAGCATTTCCTCGGCGAAGTACACGCAGCCGAAACCGGTGGCTTCAGGGCGGATCAGGCTGCCGCCGTAGGTCATGCCCTTGCCGGTCAGCACGGAGGTGAACTGGTTGCTCAGGCGCTTGTACTGGCCAAACATAAAGCCGATTTCACGGGCGCCGACGCCGATATCGCCGGCCGGCACGTCCACGTCCGCGCCGATGTGGCGATACAGCTCGCTCATAAAGGCCTGGCAGAAGCGCATGACTTCAGCGTCGCTCTTGCCCTTGGGGTCGAAGTCCGAGCCGCCTTTGCCGCCGCCCATGGGCAGCGAGGTCAGGGAGTTCTTGAAGGTCTGCTCGAAGGCGAGGAACTTCAACACGCCCAGGTTCACCGATGGATGGAAGCGCAGGCCGCCTTTGTAAGGGCCAATGGCGCTGTTCATCTGGATGCGGAAACCGCGATTGACCTGGACCTTGCCATGATCATCCACCCACGACACCCGGAAGGTAATCGCGCGTTCCGGCTCGCAGATGCGCTCCAGGATGCCCGAGGTCAGGTAGTGGGGGTTGGCTTCAAGAAACGGCCACAGGCTGCGTAGGACTTCTTCCACAGCTTGGTGGAATTCCGGCTGGTCGGGGTCGCGTTTCTTGAGGCGGGCAAGGAAGGATTCGACGGATTCGATCATGAAAAGTCTCGGCAAATTTTTAGTTGTTAACGGAGATTGAGCCGGACTTTATCAATTCATCCCGCACTGCGACAGGGCAAAATGTCGCCTTTGTGAATTTAAATGGTGCGTTTTATATAACTGTATCCAGTTTAAGGGGTGTTTACGCACCCTTTCAGGGAGCAATCCCGAACCGCGCGCACCATCAAATTCCAGGCAAAAAAAAGCGGAGCCCGAAGGCTCCGCTCTTTCAAACCACCGACCCGAATCAGGCCAGTTTTTTGTGACGCACACGGTGCGGCTGGGCAGCAGCGTCGCCCAAGCGCTTTTTACGGTCCGCTTCGTACTCGGTGTAGTTACCTTCGAAGAACACCGCTTGCGAGTCGTCTTCGTACGCCAGGATGTGGGTCGCGACGCGGTCAAGGAACCACCGATCGTGAGAGATCACAATGGCGGCGCCCGGGAAGTCCAGCAGGGCTTCTTCCAGGGAACGCAGGGTTTCAACGTCGAGGTCGTTGGACGGTTCGTCGAGCAGCAGGACGTTGCCGCCCTCTTTCAGGGTCAGGGCCAGGTGCAAGCGACCGCGCTCACCACCGGACAGGTCCTTGACGAACTTCTGCTGGTCGCCGCCCTTGAAGTTGAAACGACCGACGTAGGTACGCGACGGGATTTCATAGTTGCCGATGCGGATCTGGTCGGAACCGTCGGAAATCTGCTGGAACACAGTCTTGCTGCCATCCAGGTCTTCACGGCTCTGATCAACGCAAGCAAGCTGCACAGTTTCGCCGACTTCGATGGTGCCCGAATCCGGGGTTTCCTTGCCCATCAACATGCGGAACAGCGTGGATTTACCCGCACCGTTACCACCGATAACGCCGACGATCGCGCCTTTTGGCATGGAGAACGACAGGTTGTCGATCAGCACGCGGTCGCCATAGCCTTTGGAAACGTTCTTGAACTCGATGACCTTGTCACCCAGGCGCGGGCCGGCCGGGATGTAGATCTCGTTGGTTTCCGAACGCTTCTGGAATTCCTGGGATTGCATTTCTTCAAAGCGTTGTAGACGTGCCTTGGATTTGGACTGGCGGGCCTTGGCGCCTTTGCGCACCCACTCCAGTTCTTCCTTCATGGCTTTTTCATGGGCCGATTGCTGCTTGGATTCGGCGGCCAGACGGTCGGACTTGGCTTCCAGCCAACCGGAGTAGTTGCCCTCGTAAGGGATACCGGCGCCACGGTCGAGCTCGAGGATCCAGCCGGCCACGTTGTCCAGGAAGTACCGGTCGTGCGTGATCGCGACCACGGTGCCTGGGAAATCGTGTAGGAAGTGTTCCAGCCAGGCGACGGAATCGGCGTCCAAGTGGTTGGTAGGTTCGTCGAGCAGCAGCATGTCGGGGGCCGACAGCAGCAGGCGGCACAGGGCCACACGACGTTTTTCACCACCGGACAGGTGTTCGACCTTGGCGTCCCACGCCGGCAGGCGCAGTGCATCGGCGGCGACTTCCAGCTGGCGCTCCAGGTTGTGACCATCGCTGGCTTGCAGGATGGCTTCGAGCTTGGCCTGTTCGGCGGCCAGTTTGTCGAAGTCGGCATCTTCTTCAGCGTACGCCGCGTAGACCTCGTCCAGGCGCGCCTGGGCGTTCTTGATCACGCTGACGGCTTCTTCCACCACTTCACGCACGGTCTTGGTCGGGTCCAGGATCGGCTCTTGCGGCAGGTAGCCGATATTCAGGTCAGGCATCGGGCGGGCTTCGCCTTCGAACTCGGTGTCGACGCCGGCCATGATTTTCAACAGGGTGGATTTACCCGAACCGTTGAGGCCGAGCACGCCGATCTTGGCGCCTGGGAAGAAGGACAGCGAAATGTTTTTCAGGATTTCCCGCTTCGGAGGGACAACTTTGCCCAGCCGATGCATGGTGAAGACGTATTGAGCCAAAATGTGGACCTCATAAAAGTAAGAACAGGCCTACGTAGCGTCATGGCGCTGTACATAGTGTTGCGAATCCTCAAGGTTAACCTAAGTGACCGAGCGTATCGAAGCCTATCTGTTAGATTAGCCGGCCAAAACCCTCAGGGGCTCCAGGAGACACCCTTCATGCTTGGCGTCCTATCCGCACTCGGGCTACTGCTATTAATGCCGGGGCCTACCAACACGCTGCTGCTGCGCTCGGGGTTACTCGTGGGATTCCGGCGCGCCTGGCCGCTGAGCCTGCTGGAATGCCTGGCCTACCTCACGCAGATCTCGTTTTGGGGCTACCTGCTCAGCCATATCGGCGACAACGCGCCCTGGGGCCTGAAGCTCGTGCAGTTTGCTTCGGTCTGTTATTTGATCAGGACTTGCTACCTCTTGTGGTGCCATCCCGACGAAACACTCCACACCGAGCCCGAGGCGCGAGTCTCCACGCTGAGCTTCTTTTTGCTCACGCTGATCAACCCCAAGGGATTACTGATCGTGTCGTTTATCGTCCCGATGCAGACGTTCGCAGAGTTAAACCTGTACGTGCATTTCGTCGCGCAGTTCACCGCCGTGGTGATACCGGTGGGCTGTGCCTGGGTGCTGCTGGGGGCCCGTATCAAACGCGGCGGGTATGCGTGGTTGACGCCGCACGCCATCAACCGCACGGCCTCTGTGGTTATCAGCCTGTTCACGCTGGCGATCCTGACGCGGCTGGCGGACAGCCTGATCCACGCCGGCAAGGCTCTTTAGCACCCGCCAGGCGGGGCTGGCACTTTGCCACAACTCAAGGCATGCTAGCCGCCCTCCGGGCGTCCGGCTTATAGTGCACGTCGCGCGCCAGTCCAGCCAAACCGCAGGATCACAGCTTGTCCAAAGTCACGCCGCCAACTCCCCTGCGCGCCGCTCATATAGCGCCGGGAGCGCCCCTGCACGGCACCCTCAAAGGCGCATTGGCGACGCTCGTCCTTATGCTGCTCGCGTTATTGTTCTGGCAGTTGCTCGACCAGCTCCAGCAAAACCAGAAAAACCAGCAGCAATACACCATCGACTACAGTGCCGACCTGGCTGAACAGATCAGCCTGAACATGGCCCTCAGCGCAAAAATCGCCCTGAACCTGCTGCCGATGGTCGAGCCACCGCGTGACAGCGAACAGCAACAGGCCCTGATGCGCACCTTGCAACGCTCGCTGCCGGAGCTTCGCAGTGTCGCCCTGCTCGCCCCCAGCGGCGCGATGATCAGTGACAGCGCCACCGACAGCCAGGACGCTGCCTGGCTGGCAGAACTGGTGCAACGCAGCCACGCCCAATCCTATTACCTGAGCAACAGCAACGACGGCACGATTATCTATCTGTTGCTGCACCAACCCAGCGGCGGCTCGCGGATGTATTGGGCGCTGCGCCTGGCCCCCAATTACCTGAGCAACCTCACCCGCCAGGACGGCCAGGGCCAGCGCCCGCTGTGGGTCATCGAGAATCGCGTCAACCACCGCGTTGTCAGCCGGGACAGCGGCATGCCCGCGCAGTGGGCGTCTGCGTTGACGCCGGACGAGCTGAATAAAAGCGTACTGGTCACGCCCCTGAGCAAAAGCGACTGGCAACTGCGCGGGCTGTTCGACCGGACGGCGGTGCTGGAACAACTGCTGCCAGCGTTCATCGGTAAATGCCTGCTGGGCCTGGCGTTCTCGCTGATCCCAGTGATCGTGCTGTTGAACATGCGTCGCCGCCAGCGCCAGGTGCATGAAGGCCGCCGGCGCTACCAGGACATTTTCGAAGGCACCGGCGTGGCCTTGTGCGTGCTCGACCTGTCGGGCCTGAATACCTTCTTCGACAAGACCCGGCTGGAGACCCGCGAGCAACTGCACGCCTGGCTGCAGGACAACCCTAACGAGCGCCAGCAACTGCTCAAGGAACTGCGCATCACCGAGGTCAACCAGGTGGCGGTGCGCTTGCTGAATGTGGGTTCCTGCGAAGAAGCCTGGGAGCGCCTGATCGATGACTGCCCGCGCAATGCCACGTCCATCGGCTACCAGATTCTTGAGGCGGTGCTGACCCAGCAGAACCAGTTGGAACTGGAAATCCAGCTCAAGGACGTGGCCGGCAACGAGCAATACCTGTGGCTGGTAATGCGTCTGCCGGAACAGCAGGACGATTTCAAGGCAGTGATCCTCAGCATCAGCGATATCACCAGCCGCAAGTTGATCGAGTTGTCACTGGTGGAGCGCGAGAGCTTCTGGTCCGACGTGGTACGCACCGTCCCCGACCACCTGTATGTGCAGGACGTGATCAGCCAGCGCATGATCTTCAGCAACCATCACCTGGGCCACACCCTCGGCTACAACAAGGCCGAACTGCAGCAAATGGGCGAGTACTTCTGGGAAATCCTGCTGCACCCCGAAGACGCCGAGCATTACCACGACCTGCGCCAGCAGCAGCGCCAGATCGGCTACACCACCCAATTGCAATGCCAACTGCGCTTCCGTCACCGCAATAACCAATGGCGGCGCTTTGATATCCGAGAGCAGGCCCTGGCCCGCGACAAGACGGCGCAGATCACCCGTATCATCGGCGTGGCCAAGGACATCACCGACCAGATCGAGGCCAGCGAATCCCTGCGTGACAGCGAACAGCGCTACCGCATGCTGGCCGAAAGCATCAGCGACGTGATCTGCTCCACCGACAGCCAGTTGGCCCTCAACTACATCAGCCCTTCGGTCAACGCCGTGCTGGGTTATGACGTGGACTGGGTGTTCAAGAACGGCTGGCAGTCGATCATCGCCAACCCGCAGCAACTGACCGGCATTTACAGCCTGGTGGAACAGGTCAGCCGCTCGCTGGGCGATCCTGAGGCGCTGAACCGGCTGCGTGATGAGATCCAGACTCAACTGTTCCTGTTCGACTGCTTGCGCGCAGACGGTCGCAAAGTGCCGATCGAGCTGCGCCTGGTGCTGGTGTGGGACGAGCACGGCGCGTTCGAGGGCATCCTTGGCGTGGGCCGCGACATCAGCCAGCAACGCCGCGCCGAGAAAGACCTGCGCATGGCGGCCACGGTATTCGAACACTCGACCTCGGCGATCCTGATCACTGACCCTGCCGGCTATATCGTGCAGGCCAACGAGGCGTTCAGCCGGGTCAGCGGCTATGCGGTCAGCGATGTGCTCGACCAGTTGCCGAACATGCTCACCGTCGACGAACAGCAGGAAGCCCACCTGCGCTACGTGCTCAAGCAACTGCACCAGCACAGTACCTGGGAAGGCGAAGTGTGGCTCAAGCGCCGCAACGGCGAGCATTACCCGGCGTGGGTGGGCATTACCGCCGTGTTCGACGATGAAGGCGACCTGGCCAGCTATGTGTGTTTCTTCAGTGACATCAGCGAGCGCAAGGCCAGCGAGCAGCGCATCCACCGCCTGGCCTACTACGACGCCCTGACCCACCTGCCCAACCGCACGCTGTTCCAGGATCGCCTGCACACCGCGTTGCAGTCGGCCGAACGGCAGAAGTCGTGGGTGGTGCTGATGTTCCTCGACCTCGACCGTTTCAAACCGATCAACGATTCCCTGGGCCACGCCGCCGGCGACCGCATGCTCAAGGAAATGGCCACGCGCCTGCTGGGTTGCGTGGCCGAAGACGACACCGTGGCGCGCATGGGCGGCGACGAGTTCACCTTGCTCCTGCAACCCAGGGTCAACCGTGAATTGGCGCTGAACCGCGCGATTCATGTGGCCGAGCAGATCCTCGCCAGCCTGGTGAAACCCTTTGTACTGGAGGGCCGCGAGTTTTTTGTCACCGCCAGTATCGGCATCGCCCTGAGCCCTCAGGACGGCAACGAGCTGAGCCAGTTGATGAAAAACGCCGACACGGCGATGTATCACGCCAAGGAACGCGGCAAGAACAACTTCCAGTTCTACCAGGCCGACATGAACGCCAGCGCCCTGGAACGCCTGGAGTTGGAAAGCGACCTGCGCCACGCCCTGGACCAGAATGAATTCGTACTCTATTACCAACCGCAGTTCAGCGGCGACGGCAAACGCCTGACCGGCGCCGAAGCCCTGCTGCGCTGGCGTCACCCACGTCGCGGCCTGGTGCCGCCGGGGGATTTCATCCCGGTGTTGGAGGAATTGGGCCTGGTGGTGGACGTGGGCGACTGGGTGATCAGCGAAGCCTGTCGCCAGCTCAAGACCTGGCACCAGAACAAGGTGCGCGTGCCGAAAGTCTCGGTGAACATCTCGGCGCGGCAGTTCTCCGACGGCCAGTTGGGCACCCGTATCGCCACCATCCTCAAGGACACTGGCCTGCCGCCGGCGTGCCTGGAGCTGGAGTTGACCGAAAGTATCCTGATGCGTGAGGTCAACGAGGCCATGCAAATCCTCGACAGCCTGAAAAACCTGGGCCTGAGTATTGCGGTTGACGACTTCGGTACCGGTTATTCGTCGCTCAACTACCTCAAGCAATTCCCGATCGACGTGCTGAAGATTGACCGTACCTTCGTCGACGGCCTGCCGTCAGGCGAGCAAGACGCCCAGATCGCCCGCGCCATTATCGCCATGGCCCACAGCCTGAACCTGGCGGTGATCGCCGAGGGTGTGGAAACCCATGAGCAGCTGGACTTCCTGCGTGAGCATGGTTGCGATGAAGTGCAAGGCTACCTGTTCGGGCGGCCGATGCCGGCGAATCGGTTCGAGGCGCAGTTCAGCAATGATGCGCTGTTCATGTTCGACTGATCCTCTAGTGGGCTGACTTCCCTGTGGCGAGGGAGCTTGCTCCCGCTGGCGCGCGAAGCGGCCCCTCTTTTTTGGGACTGCTGCGCAGTCCAGCGGGAGCAAGCTCCCTCGCCACAACAGCTACAACAAGCACCGCTTATCCCCAGATGAGCCCCGCTTATCCGCGACATGATGTCCTTTCATATGCCATCTAAAACCCATTGAGTTAGAATGCCCTCCTTTTCTGCCCCCGATCCTTGAGGACCGCCATGTTCAGCCGTGATTTGACTATTGCCAAGTACGACGCCGATCTCTTCGCCGCCATGGAGCAAGAAGCCGTGCGCCAGGAAGAGCACATTGAGCTGATCGCTTCGGAAAACTACACCAGCCCAGCGGTGATGGAGGCTCAAGGTTCGGTCTTGACCAACAAGTACGCCGAAGGTTACCCAGGCAAGCGCTACTACGGCGGTTGCGAGTACGTCGACGTGGTTGAACAGCTGGCTATCGACCGTGCCAAAGAACTGTTCGGCGCCGATTACGCCAACGTCCAGCCGCACGCCGGCTCCCAAGCCAACAGCGCCGTCTACCTGGCCCTGCTGCAAGGCGGCGACACCATCCTGGGCATGAGCCTGGCCCACGGCGGTCACCTGACCCACGGCGCCAGCGTTTCCTCCTCCGGCAAACTGTACAACGCCGTTCAATACGGTATCGATGCCAACGGCCTGATCGACTACGACGAAGTCGAGCGCCTGGCGGTCGAGCACAAGCCAAAAATGATCGTGGCCGGTTTCTCTGCCTACTCGCAGATCCTGGACTTCCCACGTTTCCGCGCTATCGCGGACAAAGTCGGCGCTTACCTGTTCGTCGACATGGCCCACGTGGCCGGTCTGGTCGCCGCTGGCATCTACCCGAACCCGGTGCCTTACGCTGACGTCGTGACCACCACGACCCACAAGACCCTGCGCGGTCCACGTGGCGGCCTGATCCTGGCTCGCGCCAACGCCGACATCGAGAAGAAACTGAATTCCGCTGTCTTCCCAGGCGCCCAAGGCGGCCCGCTGGAGCACGTGATCGCCGCCAAAGCGATCTGCTTCAAGGAAGCCCTGCAGCCCGAGTTCAAGACCTACCAGCAACAAGTGGTCAAGAATGCCCAGACCATGGCCAGCGTGTTCATCGAGCGCGGCTTCGACGTAGTCTCCGGTGGTACTGAAAACCACCTGTTCCTGCTGTCGCTGATCAAGCAGGACATTTCCGGTAAAGATGCTGACGCTGCCCTGGGCAAAGCCTTCATCACCGTGAACAAGAACTCCGTGCCGAACGACCCACGTTCGCCGTTCGTCACCTCCGGCCTGCGCTTCGGTACTCCGGCAGTGACCACTCGCGGCTTCAAGGAAGCAGAGTGCAAGGAACTGGCTGGCTGGATCTGCGACATCCTGGCAGATCTTTCCAACGAAGCCGTGATCGACGCGGTGCGTGAGAAGGTCAAGGCCATCTGCAAAAAGCTGCCGGTGTACGGCGCTTGATGGCAGTTGCTTGAATGAAAAGCCCGGCTCATGAGCCGGGCTTTTTTATGCCTGATAGACGCGCTGGAAACCTTCGCGAATCTTGTCTTCCGGCAATTCATCGGCAATAAACACAATCACACTCTCCCGCGCTTCGCCCTCTTCCCACTCCGTGTCCCAATCAAAGCCGTAGAGTTTGAGCACGCCCTGGAAGACCATGCGCCGGTCTTCACCGGCAATGTTCAGCACGCCCTTGTAGCGCAACAGTTGCTTGCCGTGGTCTTCGAGCAGTTCGTTCATGAACTCGCTCAGCCGGTCGATATCCAGCGGCTGGCCGGTGCGCAACACCAGGCTGGAGATACGGTCGATGGACGGCGCAGCACGCACCGGGCGCAGGCTCATGCCAGCGTTGAGGTTGAAGCCGCGCACATCGAGCAGTTCAGCCAGGTCGATGTTGCCATGGTCCACCACCCGGATCGGCGCGCGGCGGTTGATGCGGGTGAGGCGCTCGCTGAGCGCGTCAAAGGTAGCGTCATCCACCAGATCGCGTTTGCTCACCAGCAGGCGGTCGGCAAAGCCGATCTGGGCCTGGGCGATGGTCTGGGTCAGGTGGTGCTCGGCGTGGGCGGCGTCCACCAGGGTGATGATGCCGTCGAGGATATAGCGCTCGCGCAGTTCCTCGTCGATGAAAAAGGTTTGGGCCACTGGGGCCGGGTCGGCCAGGCCGGTGCACTCGATCACCAGGCGGTCGAACGTGATTTCGCCGCTGTCCAGGCGCTCCAGCAGCAGGTACAGGGCTTTGGTCAGGTCGGTGTGGATGGTGCAACACACGCAGCCGTTGGACAAGGTCATGACTTGCACCGGCTCGGCGCCCAATAGCTGGGTGTCGATACCGGCGTCACTGAATTCGTTTTCGATCACGGCGATCTTCAGGCCATGCTCGGCCTTGAGCAGGTGGCGCAGCAAGGTGGTCT
>NZ_JACART010000071.1:0-15705 GCF_013386445.1 Pseudomonas sp. P7759 | reverse complement strand
GCAAGCCCGCTCACTACAGACTGTAACGATCCCTTGTTAGCCTGCCGGTCAGTCATCCCGGCAGGTTCACGCCATGCTCATGCGCTTATTGCTGTGCGGTGGGCTGGCAACGGTCGCTTTGTCGGCCCAGGCCATGACCCTCTACAAATCCACCGATGCCAACGGCGTGGTGTTTTTCAGTGACCGGCATACCCCGGGCGCCCAGGCGTTTGTGATCCAGGAGCGCAGGGTTGAACGCGTGAAGCCGCCGATGCTGGTCGTGCCCAAACCGAGTGATCAACAGCAGGCCTACCGTTACCCTTTGCCCTGGCGTGGCGGCCCGTTTCGCCTGAGCCAAGGCCCCAACGGCAGCTTCAGCCATACCGACGCCAAGAGCCGCTACGCCATGGACATCGCCATGCCCGAGGGCACGCCGATTATTGCGGCACGCAGCGGAATGGTGGTGAAGACCGAGAATGAGCAGGTCGGGCGTGGCAATGATGCGTCGGGGAATTTTGTGCGAGTGCGTCATGACGACGGCAGTGAGGCGGTGTACCTGCACCTCAAGCAAGGTTCGGTCAGCGTTCGGGCAGGTCAACGTGTGGCGGTGGGAAGCCCGCTGGCCCTGTCGGGCAATACCGGCAACAGCAGCGGGCCGCACTTGCATTTCGTGGTGCAGCGCGCCACTGAGGCGGGGCTGGTGTCGATCCCGTATGAGTTCAACCAGCCTGTGGGTGCATTGCCCAATTTTGCGTTGGGCAATTGAGGGTCAGTCCAGCAGCAGCACCTTGGCCAGCACGATTTTCGGCCCTTTCATCTTCTTGATGATGATGCGCAAGCCTTCCACCTCCAGCACTTCTTCCTCTTCCGGCACGCGCTTGAGGGTGTCGTAGATCAGACCGGCCAGGGTTTCGGCTTCGATGTGGTCCAGGTCCACGCCCAGCAGGCGCTCGACCTTGAACAGCGGCGTGTCGCCACGTACCAGCAGCTTGCCCGGCTGGTAGGCCAGGATGCCGCGTTCGGCCTTGCGGTGTTCGTCCTGGATATCGCCCACCAGCACTTCCAGCACGTCTTCCATGGTCAGGTAGCCAATGATCTTGCCGTCGGCCTCTTCCACCAGGGCGAAGTGCGCGCCGCCTTTACGGAACTGCTCCAGCAGCTGCGACAGCGGCATGTGCCGCGACACACGCTCCAGCGGGCGGGTCAGCTCGGCCAGGTTGAACGACTCGGGGATGTGGTCCAGGGCCGCCAGTTCCAGTAGCAGGTCCTTGATGTGCAGCAGGCCCACGAATTCGTTGCGCACCGCGTCATACACCGGGTAGCGGCTGAATTTGTGGCGGCGGAACAGCGCGAGGATTTCCTTGAGCGGGGCGTTGAAGTCCAGGGTGACCAGGTCTTCCCGGGAGTTGGCCCAGTCCACCACTTCCAGCTCGCCCATTTCCACGGCGGAGGCCAGCACACGCATGCCTTGGTCGCTCGGGTCCTGGCCACGGCTGGAGTGCAGGATCAGCTTGAGTTCTTCACGGCTGTAATGGTGTTCGTGGTGCGGGCCAGGCTCGCCTTGGCCGGCGATACGCAGGATGGCGTTGGCGCTGGCGTTGAGCAGGTAGATCGCCGGGTACATGGCCCAGTAGAACAGGTACAGCGGCACCGCCGTCCAGAGCGACAGCAACTCGGGTTTGCGAATCGCCCAGGACTTCGGCGCCAGCTCACCGACCACAATGTGCAGGTAGGAAATCACGAAGAAGGCGGCAAAGAACGACACGCCCTTGATCACTTCCGGCGACTCGACGCCCACGGCGCCCAGCAACGGTTCGAGGATGTGCGCGAAGGCCGGCTCACCGACCCAACCCAGACCCAGCGAGGCGAGGGTGATACCCAGCTGGCAGGCCGACAGGTAGGCGTCGAGCTGGCTGTGCACGGTACGCAGGATCTGCCCGCGCCAGCCGTTCTTGTGGGCGATGGCCTCGACCCGAGTGGCGCGCAATTTGACCATGGCAAATTCCGCCGCAACGAAGAAACCGTTGAGCAGTACCAGGATCAGTGCAAAAAGAATCATGCCGAAGTCGGCGAAGAGTGTAGCGAGGGTGATACCAGGGGAAGGGTCCATGATGGGGTTTTGCAGGTTCCGTGTGTTCAATAAGGGGTGGCAGGTGGGCCTGGAAGGCAGGCGCAAGTCGGCCAATGTAGCGGCTGACGGGGCGCTTGCCTAGTGCCCACTGCCGGGCGGGCCGTCAGGTGTCCTGATCAATTGCCTTCGATCGGGTCATCTGTGCCGGCGGGAAATGGCAGGTAAACGTACTGCCATGGCCCAACACGCTGCTGATCTCCAGGCGCGCGCGGTGACGCAGCAGCACGTGCTTGACGATCGCCAGGCCAAGCCCGGTGCCGCCGGTGTTGGAGTTACGGCTGGAGTCGACACGGTAAAAACGCTCGGTCAGGCGCGGCAGGTGCTTGGCGTCGATGCCGATGCCGGAGTCCTGCACGCTCAGGTGCGCTCCCTGTTCGTCGGCCCACCAGCGGATGCGGATATTGCCTTTGTCCTGGGTGTACTTCACGGCGTTGAACACCAGGTTGGAAAACGCACTGCGCAATTCGCCTTCGCTGCCTTTGAGCAGCACGGCCGGGTCGGCTTCCAGGGTGATCTGTTGCCCGCGTTGGCCGGACAGGGCCTGGGCGTCGTTCTTGATGGTCTGCAGCAGGCTTTGCACGGCGACGGGATGGTTGTCCGAGGGGTAATCGGTGGCCTCCAACTTGGCCAGCAACAGCAGGTCGTTGAGCAGTGTCTGCATGCGTGAACCTTGCTGCTGCATCTGCTGCAGGGCACGGCTCCAGCGTGGGTTGATCTCGTCGACGTTGTCCAGCAGCGTCTCCAGATAGCCGCAGATTACCGTCAGCGGTGTGCGCAACTCGTGTGAGACGTTGGCGACGAAGTCTTTGCGCATCTGTTCCAGCTGGTGGATGCGGGTGACGTCGCGCACCAGCATCAGGTGCTCATTGTTGCCGTAGCGCGTCAGGTACAGCTGGATACGCACGCGGTCATTGGTGGGCGAGGGGATTTCCAGGGCTTCTTCGTAGTTCTCCTGTTCGAAGTACTCCTTGAAGCGCGGATGGCGCACCAGATTGGTCACCGGCTGGCCGCTGTCCTGGGGCGTCTTGAGGCCCAGCAGGGTCTCGGCGGCGCGGTTCCACCATTCCAGGTTGCCGTCGCTGTCGAGCATGATCACCGCATCTTTCAACGCGGCGGTGGATTCCTGCACCCGGTCGATCACCGCTTGCAGGCGCCCGCGTACCCGTTGGTCGCGGCGTTGCAAGTGGTAGATGCTGTCGAACACTTCGCCCCACAGGCCGTAGCCATCGGGGGGTGCTTCATCGGGTTTGTGCTGGCGCAGCCATTCGTGCAGGCGCAGCAATTGCTTGAGGGTCCAACCCAGGTACAAGGCAATGCCGGCTGCCAGGCTCCAGCCGTAGTAGCCACTGACCAAACCCACCAACAGGCAGCCGGTGATCAGCAAAAGCATGTGGCGGATCAGGGTGCCATGCCAGTTTTGGTTCACTTGAACATGCGTCCTTGTCAGCTGTTAAGTCAGGCTCAGCCCTTGGTGGAAAACCGATAACCGGTGCCGCGCACGGTTTGTACCAGATTCTCGTAGGCATCGCCCAAGGCTTTGCGCAGGCGGCGGATATGCACGTCCACGGTGCGCTCTTCCACATACACGTTGCCGCCCCACACTTGGTCCAGCAATTGGCCGCGGGTGTAGGCGCGCTCCTGATGGGTCATGAAGAATTGCAGCAGGCGATATTCGGTCGGGCCCATCTCGGCTGGCTTGCCGTCGATGGTCACGCGGTGGCTGATCGGGTCCAGCAGCAGGCCGCCGACTTCGATGGGCGCTTCGCCATCGGTCGGGCCGGCACGGCGCAATACGGCTTTCAGACGCGCAACCAGCTCGCGTGGGGAAAACGGCTTGGTGATGTAGTCATCGGCGCCAACTTCCAGGCCCTGGATCTTGTTGTCCTCTTCGCCCTTGGCGGTGAGCATGATGATCGGGATATCCCCGGTCAGCTCGTCACGCTTGAGACGGCGGGCCAGCTCGATGCCGGAGGTGCCGGGCAGCATCCAGTCCAGCAGGATCAGGTCCGGCTTGCGGTCGACGATAATGGCATGGGCCTGCTGGGAGTTCTCGGCCTCCAGGCAGTCGTAGCCGGCCATTTCCAACGCAACGGCGATCATCTCGCGGATGGGCGCTTCGTCGTCAACAATCAGAATGCTCCTGCCAACCATGCTCAAAAATCCTCTTGTCATTTAACTGTCTTGCGCCGCATTAGATAACGGAATTATTGCAGTCGTGTGACAGTAATTTAGTCGCTCAGGCAATTCCCGCCTCTCTGGACTACGCTTTGGGTCCGAATCCTGACAACCACAAAAGGAAGGTTCCGATGACTTACAGCACGATTTCCTGGAAAGCCCTGCTGGTAACGGCGGCGTTGACGCTGCCGACCCTGGCGTTCGCGGCGGAACCCGCGATGACGAAAGACGGGATGCTGGTCGATCACAAGGGCATGACGCTATACACCTTTGCCAAGGACGCCGATGGCAAGTCCATGTGCAACGACAAGTGCGCCACCAACTGGCCACCGCTGATGGCTGAGTCCACCGATAAACCCATGGGGAAATGGACCGTCATCACCCGTGACGATCAGAAAAGCCAATGGGCTTACAGCGCAAAGCCGCTCTATACCTTCATCATGGACAAGAAGGCGGGCGACATGACCGGTGAGGGCAAAATGGACGGGGCCTGGAAAGTCGCCAAACCTTGATGCATACCCCTAACGGTGAGGGGCCTGGCCCCTCATCGAAATGCGTAATCCGCCACAATCCCGACAAAGATCGCCAACCCCGCCCAGTGGTTGTGCAAAAACGCCTTGAAGCACTTCATCCGATCCTTGTCCCGTGTATACCAGAACTCCCAGGCAAAGCAGCCCGCCGCTGCCAGCAGCCCCAGGTGAAACCAGCCGCCCAGCTCAAACCGGGCTCCGGCCAGCAACAGGCACGCCAGCGACAGCCCCTGCAAGGTCAGAATGATCACGCGATCAGCTTCACCAAACAGGATGGCCGTGGATTTAACGCCGATCTTCAAGTCGTCATCGCGATCGGTCATCGCGTAATAGGTGTCGTAGCCCACCGTCCACAACAGGTTGGCGATATACAGCAGCCACGCGGTGGCGGGCAGGCTGCCGGTCTCGGCGGTGAACGCCATCGGCATGCCCCAGGAAAACGCCGCCCCCAGCACCACCTGCGGGTAGTAGGTGTAGCGCTTCATGAACGGGTAGCTCGCCGCCAGGGCCAGGCCTCCGAGGGACAGCAGGATGGTGGTGGCGTTGGTCAGCAGCACCAGCAGGAAACTGATGCCCATCAGCACCGCGAAAAACACCAGCGCCTCTTTCGAACTGATCTTGCCGCTCACCAGCGGGCGCTGCTCGGTGCGCTTCACATGGCCGTCGACCTTGCGGTCGGCCCAGTCATTGATCACGCAGCCACCGGCGCGGGTCAGCACCACACCCAGTACAAAAATCACGATATTGAGCAGGGAGGGCGAGCCCTTGCCGGCGATCCACAGCGCCCACAGCGTTGGCCACAGCAGCAGGTAGATGCCGATGGGCTTGTCCATGCGGGTCAGTTGGATGAAATCCCAGGCCCTCGGGTTCAAGTGGTTCAGGGATTTGAGCAGACGCTGGTACATCAGCAGTTCTCCGGATGGGCGTGCAACGCGTGCCAGAAGCTGGGCAGAAAGACCTCTGCGACCAACACGCTCAGCGGCCCGCGATCAAAACGTGAACGGCGCGCCCATAGTCCGTCGACCTGATCCGCCGCAGGCAGCCATTCTATTGGGTAATGGCACACCTCGATGGCCTGGCGCGTGAATGCCTGGTCGCAGAACAGCAATTCGCCCAGTGAGCGGCTGCCCAACTCATCCATATGCAAGCCGTCGCCCTGCAAGGCGCTGCGTGCCGCCACACTGCGCGCGAACACCCAAGGCTGGCCATGCCCGCGCAAATACACCTCGCGCACCCAGCCGATACTGGCCGGTGGCAATGCCAGGGCGGCGCATTCATCGTCTCGCAACGGCTGCCAGCCCTCGAACAGCGGCGTCACGCTGAAACCCTCGTTGGACAGCCACGTCAGCCGCCGTGTCAGCGATTCTTCGTTGAACAGCCAATTGAGGGTCAAGGGCGCGGGCGCGGGGTGCAGAAGGCTCTGGATCAGCCATTGGCAAGCATCGGGAGGGTCGATTGAGTGCGGCACGGTGAGTCAGTATTGGCAGCAAAAGAGGCGGCGAGCTTACCATGACGCCTCTGGTTTTTGCCGGACCGAACCGGCTGTTTGCGTCGATCGTGCTTGCATCTGCCGGCCCCGATCAGTACAAAACGCCCTGAGCCGCACGGCAACGCGGGTCTATCGACCGTCGGCCAAGATGCCTGACCCTGAGGAAGCAAGTGATGAAGAAGTGGCAATGTGTAGTCTGTGGCCTGATCTATGACGAGAAAGACGGCTGGCCGGATGACGGAATTCTGCCTGGCACCCGTTGGGAAGACGTCCCGGAAGACTGGCTGTGCCCGGACTGCGGCGTGGGCAAAATGGATTTCGAAATGATCGAAATCGGCTGATTTTTGGTTTTCAGATAAGTACTACAAGGAGAAAGGAATGAACGCACCTGTCGTGATCATCGGCACAGGATTGGCCGGTTACAACGTGGCCCGGGAGTTTCGCAAGCTCGACAGCGAGACCCCCTTGTTGCTGATCACCGCCGATGACGGGCGTTCCTACTCCAAGCCCATGCTCTCCACCGGTTTTGGCAAGAACAAGGAAGCCGATGGCCTGAGCATGGCTGAACCTGGCGCCATGGCCGAGCAACTCAAGGCCGAAGTGCGCACTCACACTCGCGTCAGCGGCATCGACCCGGGCCATAGGCGCTTGTGGATCGGTGAGGAAGCGGTGGCTTACCGCGACCTGATCCTGGCCTGGGGCGCCGAAACCGTGCGTGTACCGGTGGAAGGTGATGCGGCTGAGCTGATTTTCCCCATCAATGACCTCGAAGATTACGCTCGCTTCCGTGCCGCCGCTGCCGGCAAGCGCCGCGTATTGCTGCTTGGCGCGGGCTTGATCGGCTGTGAATTCGCCAACGACCTGATCCTGGGCGGTTATGAAATCGACCTGGTGGCACCTTGCGAGCAAGTCATGCCGACCTTGCTGCACCCGGCCGCAGCCGCAGCGGTACAGGCCGGACTGCAAAGCCTCGGCGCGCGCTTCCATCTTGGCCCAGTACTCAATCGCCTGCAGCGCACCGCTGACGGCCTGGAAGCCCATCTGTCGGACGGTGAAGTCATCGCCTGCGACCTGGTGGTCTCGGCCATCGGCCTGCGCCCGCGTGTGGACCTGGCCGCCGCCGCCGGCCTGCAGACCAATCGCGGGATCATGGTGGACCGTCACCTCAAGACCTCCCACGCCAACATCTATGCCCTGGGCGATTGCGCCGAGGTCGACGGCCTGAACCTGCTGTACGTGATGCCGCTGATGAGCTGCGCCCGGGCGCTGGCCCAGACCCTGGCCGGCAACGCCACGGCGGTCAGCTACGGCCCGATGCCGGTGACCGTCAAGACGCCGGCCTGCCCGCTGGTGGTCTCGCCACCGCCACGCGGCACCGAAGGCGTGTGGAGCGTTGAAGGCGAGGGCGCCGACATCAAGGCCCTGTGCCGCGACGCCAGCGGCCGCCTGCTGGGCTACGCCCTGACCGGCAGCGCCGTGATGGAAAAACTCGCCCTCAATAAAGAACTTCCGCCGTTACTGGCGTAAATACCGGTCGTTCTGTCGGAATAACCGCGTTTTTCACCCTAGAAAGGTCGCCGCAAGACTGGCGGAGCGTGCGAGGGCATGCCATCCTCACTCCCGTCTGCCGCAGAGTAGAGCCTGCGGCGCTTTGGGCGCTGCTCCAGAAGAGAGCAGCACGGACATAACAACAAAAAACCGTCAAAGAGGCTTCACTTATGCGTAAACCAGAACTCGCAGCCGCCATCGCTGAAAAAGCGGATCTCACCAAAGAACAGGCCAACCGCGTCCTCAACGCCGTTCTCGAAGAAATCACCGGCGCCCTGCACCGCAAGGACAGCGTCACCCTGGTTGGCTTCGGCACCTTCCTGCAACGCCATCGCGGCGCCCGCACCGGCAAAAACCCACAGACCGGCGAGCCGGTGAAAATCAAGGCCAGCAACACTGTTGCGTTCAAACCGGGCAAATCGCTGAAAGACACTGTTAACGCGTAAGGGCGTTACCGTCTCTAAGGGGGCGGGGTGGTAGGAGAGATGGGCACGCCGACTGGGTTGGGTGCCCATTTTTTGTTGGGTGTCCTACGACGTTTGGCCCGTGATCTCGTGAGGCGCGTTATCCTCTGACCAACTCATCATGATCGTCAGCGGGCTCCTTTCCGACGAGTTCTTCGTAATCAGCCGGCTCTGATTTTAGATCCCCCGGGACCCATTGACCGTTCAGTTTTCTATAGCTGCGAGCCCGATAAGGGTGCACTGCAACAATATCCGTGATTTCTTTTTGCAGATTATTAACTTCATACCAGATACTTCCGCACTCTCCGCAACCCCAGAAAGGGCGAGTCTTTTCATCTATCAGATCGACCCAGCCTGTGCACTGTTTAATGGGGCATCGATAATTCTGAACTGGCGGGGTAGGTTCAGCACGCTCTGCGGCTTGAACGTATTGAGTAGAGGAACCACAGGACGGGCACTCGATCATAATGAAGCGCTGACCTTTCGCTAATAATGGCGCGACAACCTTCAGTTGCTGGGCATCGAGTTCGAAAGTCTTGCTACAGACTTGGCAGCACGCGTTTCTAGTTGAGTCCATACGGATTCTCCCCTTCTGGGTACCAATGCAGAGCTTTGCTATTCGCTTTATGGTACGCCTTATCCATGAGTACCAAATTGCTTTGACGGTTGTTACCGCCTCGGAATATTGGCTTTTTATGGTGAACGTCAAAGCCCTCAGGGACCTGACCTTTTTTCATTCTATCCACGCCAGCCTGACCGTATCTTTGAATTGAGTTGGGGTCTTTGGCCATTTTTTTCAGGTATTTCTCTTTAGCTCCACCTTTTTTGCCAAAGTTTGCTCGGATTTTTTTGATTTCACCCTTGGTTCTCTTGTGATAACAGGTCTTGAGGCCCCATGGATCAATCCAGGTAAAGGGGTTGGGCGAATACTGGTACAGATTGAGTCCGCCCTCCAGATCAATGGGGTCAGGTGTCGTGAACCGTCCAATGTCCGGATCGTAATGACGGAAAAGGTTGTAGTGAAGCCCCGTCTCCCGATCCAGATACTGCCCCTGGAACCGCAGGTTCTGCTCTTCAATGTAATAAGGCTCACGCACCTCTTCCAGCGTGTTGCCCCACACCCGGTAAGTCGCCTGCCAGACGCTTCGCCCATCGGCCTCTGTCAGTTGTTCCGGCAACCCATTTAGATCGTTGTGGTAGTAACGAATCTTCTGCAACGGGCCCATGCCGTCGACGCGGGCCAGCGGTTCATAGCCGTCATCGTCGTAAACATAGAGGCTGGTCTGGCTGTGTTTATGCTCCTGCAACAATCGCAGTCCATCCCACACAAACTGCGTTTCTCCCAGCGGATACCCGTCACTGCCATGCTCGGTTTTTTCGACGCGTCGGCCCAGCGGGTCGTAGGTCATTCGCACGACGCTGCCGTCATCGTTACGCACTTCAATCAAGCGGCTTTCAGCATCGTAGGCAAACCGCTGCACGCCCCGTTTGGCGCTGCGTTTTTCAATCATCCGCCCAAACGCATCGTAGCGATAACGCTTGTCCTGATAGGTCAGCAGCTTGTTATGCACCACCAGCCCGGCACCCGCCTGCGGGCCGTCCAGCAGGTTGGCGGCGGCGTCGTAGGCGAAGGTTTCGCGCTGGCCGTGCAGGCTGTCCTGGCTGGCGATGATGCGGCCGGTGGCGTCGTAGTGCAGCAGTTGGCGGTGCTGTGCGGCGGGTTGTTGGTCGAGTTTGCCGATCAGGTTGTCGGCGGGATCGTATTCGAACTGCTTTTGCGCAGCCGCCGGCATTAACGATGGCTGACTTGCCAAGCGGCGTTGGCGCGAACGTAGGCGGCCACTGCGGTCGTATTCGCTGCGGGTGCTGAGCTGACCTTGGGTACGCAGTACTTCGCGGTGCAGGCGGTCGCGTTCGAAGTCGCTGATGACCTGGCCGTCGAGGTTGATCTGGTGCAGGTGGCCGCTGCCGTAATACAGGCGATTAAGCCACCGGCCGTCCGGCAGTTGGGTCTGGATCAGGTTGCCGAGTTCGTCGTAGTGGTGTTGCAGGTTACCCGCCGAACTCTGCTCGCAAAGCAGTTGGCCGAGGGCGTCGTAGGCAAAACCCAGGGCTTGGGCGTCGCCCTGCGAATCGGTGAAGGTAACCGCCGTGAGCTGGTCCACTGCGTCGTAGCTGTAGTCGGTGCGGCCATCGTCGGTGGTCTTGGCAATCAGCCGGCCCACCGCATCGCGTTGCAATCGATGGACGATCGGCGCGGGCGGCGTTTCGGGCACCAGGGCCAGACCATTTCCGTAAGGCGCTGGCACGGCAGTCACCGCCGTGATGTTATCCAGCGGGTCATAGCGGTAGTGCTTGGCGCTGCCGTCGAGGTCTTGTTGTTCAGTCAGCCGATCCCCGGCGTCCCACGCAAAACGATAACGCTCGCCGTTCTCGTTGATCAGCGCTTGCAGCCGTCCATAGCTGTCATAGCCGAACTGCACCTGCCGGCCATGGGCGTCGGTGCGTTGGCGGACTTGGCCACGGCGGTTGTGTTGGTAGAGCGTGGTGTGTCCGGCAGGGTCTGTGTAACCCACCAGCTGACCGCTGACATCACGCTGATAGTGCTCGGTACGGCCGTCTGGCAATTGGGTGGTGAGCAAACGCCCCTGGGCGTCATAGCTGAATTGGGTACGCTCACCCAGGGCATCGGTGATGAGCTGCAGATAGCCGCGCTCGTCGTAGCTGAACCGGGTGGGGTAACCCGAGCAGTCGATGTGCTCGGCCAATTGCCCGAAAGGGTTCCAGCGCAGTTTTTTGCTTTTACCGGTGGCGTCGATGATTTCCACGACCTGGCCGTGGTCGTCGTAGCGGTAACGGGTGATATGCCCCAGCGGATCGGTTTCAGCGATGCAGTTGCCGCGTGAGTCATAGCGATAGTGCCAGCTGTTGTCGGCGGCATCGGTTTCCACCAGTGGCAGCGCCCAATGCTCCAGCCACAAAGTCGAATCGCTGCGACCCAGCGGGTCGGTTTCACCGATCAGGTTGCCGGCCTCGTCGTAGCTGTATTCAAAGCGGCCGCCCAGCGGGTCGGTGGCGCTGAGCAACTGGCGCTCGTCGTTCCAGTCGAACAGCCAGGTGTGGCCGAGGTTGTCGCTGTACCGAATGATCTGGTGTTGGGTGTTCCAATGCCGGGTACTAACGCGTTGCAAGCCGTCGGTAATACGGGTGATACCGGCCTGCAAGTCATAGTCGAACTGGTAAGCGTCGCCCTCATCGGTCCAGTGCCGGACCACGCGCCATTCCACACCTTCAACCAGAGACCATTCGTAGAAGCAACGCAGCCCGGTCGGCAGTTGATGCTCCACCATCCTGCGACCGCTGTCGTAGGCAAAACGACGCTGAACCTGGCCCGTCGCATCGCGCACTTCAGCCAAGTTGCCCTGCGCGTCGAAGCCATAGCTGACCAGCACTTCTCGGCGCTGATCAGGGAACAGGCGTTCGATGCGCGCCAACTGGCCCTGATCACGGATCAACTCAACCTGCACCAGGTCGAATGTGTCGCGTAGCCGCACCATGTGCCCGGCTTCGTCATAATCGATATAGATGCGGTTGTCGTTTCGGTCGCCCAATTGAGTCAGGCGCAACAGCGACGGGTTGGCGGAGGGTTCAAGCAAGCGATAGAGCCCGTCATCGCTCTCGATCAACAGCTGCCCATTGAGATGCCGCCGCACGGCCAGCCCTTCACCGGCGCTGAACACCGCGCCGCCCAAGGGAATCGAGCCCATGTCGATACGCCGACCTTGCTCATCGGTATAAATCAGCGTTTCACCGCCCTCTGAATGGGGCAGGATCTCGACGCACACTTCATAGGGCACGCTCCAGCCTGCGCCGAACATTGCGCCCGAGCGCTCATCGCGGCTGTTGTAGAAGCGCTGCCAGTCGATCGGTAGGATGCCGGGCAGTACGAAATCCAGCTCCTCGGCATCGCCCAGCACCTTTGCGCCTGTGGCCGCATGCACCGGGTTCGACGAGCCCATCGCGGCGTTCGCCACGGCCCCCATCGCGCTGCTGACCGCCATCGACGTGGCCCCGCCGATCAACATGCACGGCAACTTGCTGAAGAACTTGCCCTTGCCACCCTTGAGCATCAACAGCGCCGTGACCGCCAGCCCCACGCCCGGCGTCTTGCCACTGCGGATCTCGCGCACGACCACCGAGCCGCCGCCAATGGTCACGTTGGAGGAAATCAGGCCGGACGACACCACTGTTGCATCGCAGGTGCTGCGATCACCGCTGCGCACGGCCGGTTGGCCGTTGATCGTGACCTTATCCGAGCCCTCGGCCAGGAACTGCGGCGGCATAGGCGGGTGCTTCATGCACACCACCAAGTCCAGCGGCTTGGGTACGGCGCCGGGCGCGGGCGTCGCGACCGTGGGACGCCACATCTGCGAGAAGAAACTCTCGGCCATGTCCAGGTAGCTGGGTTCTGCTTCAGGCGTGGGTTCTTCCAGCTCGGTGCCCGCTGGCGCGACATGGGAGCTGATCGCCCCAGCGGCGCGGGCAGCCGGGATGGAATTGGTCAGAGTGTCCGTAGAGCCTGTGAGAATATTGGCCTGCACTGTGGGTGGGAACAGTGCGTTGGCGAAGGTGTCGCATAAATTCGTCAGGCCCTTGTCCGCCCCGGTCTTGCTCATGGCCAGGCCGACAATCGTGCCCACCACGGCACCCAACAGGAAGCAGCCAAGCCCGCCGGTCGCGACGGTAATCCCGGTGGCGGCAACGACGGCGGCGGTCGCCACTGCGGTGATCGCGATATTGGCCGCCACCTCCAGCACGCCGCCAAGGATGTCCGCCATCATCGAAGTGTGCGAGAGCGCATCGCCCATCCGGGCGGCCCATAACGCGTCAGACATGCAGGCCGCTCATCAAGAAATAGCGTCGAACGAAAGTGAGTTCTTAATCGTCGCCCAGTGCGCCGCCTCGGCGTCCCCGAGCTTGTCTGCCTTCACATAACTCAACGCGAGCATCTTGCGCGTACCCGGCAGCACCAGCGCCAGCTGGTACTGGAACACCTTGTCATTGCCCTTGTTGAACTGGCTTCGCAGCTCGATGCCTTCCACTTCTTGAGCCGCGCCCAGGCGCACGTCCACGCCCGGCTGATAACGCAGGTCCTGCACCTGTTTTTCCAGGCGCTGGAGTTGGTCATTGAAGTTGCTGTGCAGGGTTTCACCCTCGGCGAGCAGGCTGCGGCTGACGATCAGGGAGGTGCCCAACTCAGGAAACTTGAGGATATTGATCGTTGCGTCCTGCAGCTCACTGGCGGGTAGTTGAAACTGGAATTCGTTGATCCGGTACGTCATGGCAAACAGGTCTCGTCAGGAGCTTTTAGGCGCGGGGAACGCGGCTTTGATATTGGCGTCGATGGCGGCTTTCTGGCCCTGGCCGTCCGGTGTCGCGCCGGGGCCGCCGCCGTTGTTCAGGTGCAGCACGCCGCCGGTGTTGAACTCGGCATCGCCGCTGGCATAGAAGCTGATTTGCACGCCCGTGAGGTTGATCTGCCCGCTGGCGTTCAACTCCAGGATGCTTTCGCCGCAGACCAGGCGCAGGTTTTCACCGACTTCGATGACATAGCTCTGGCTGATGCTGTCGGTCTTCCTCTGGCCTACCGAAAGGATGTCTTCCTGCTTGACGATGCGCAGACGGTTGTTGCCGATGGTCACCGTCTCGTTATGGCCAATACTCTTGTTGCGGTCATGTCCCACCGAATGGCTCTCATCCACCTCGACCACGATGTCTTGGTTGCGCTCGGCATGGATGTACAACTGCTCCAGACCCTTCTTGTCCTCCATGCGGATTTCATTGAAGTTGGCCGGTGTGCCGCCCTTGCTCGAACGGCTTTTCATCCCACTCTGGGTAGCGTTTTCCGGCAGGTCGTAAGGTACGGTCTGTTCGGCGTTGTAGACCCGCCCGGTGATGATCGGCCGGTCGGGGTCACCCTCAAGAAAGCTCACGATCACTTCCTGGCCGATCCGTGGAATCTGCATCGAGCCCCAGTTCTTGCCGGCCCAGGATTGCGACACGCGAATCCAGCACGAACTGTTCTCGTTGGATTGGTCGTGACGGTCCCAGTAGAAGTGCACCTTCACGCGGCCGTAGTGGTCGGTCCAGATTTCCTCGCCTTTGGGGCCGACCACCAGCGCGGTCTGCGGGCCTTTGACGATGGGGCGGTGAGTGTTGGCCAGCGGGCGGAAGCTCTGCTGGGCGTCGATGCAGGTGAGGCTGCTTTCGAACTGTGCCGAGCCCGAACCGCCGCCGCTTTCCAGGCTTTCCTGGACGATGTAGTAGCGGCAACCAACGATCAGGTACTCACGGTTCTGGTCCTGGCGACTGAAGCCGGTCAGGCTGAATAAATGCCCAGAGCCCAGGCCGCGAGCATTGCCGCTGAACTCGATTTGTTCATGCAGGGTTTGCAGCGCTTCGATGCGGGTGCGCGCGTAGTGCTCGCCGTCTTCGCTTTGCACGTAGGTGCCGGGGTAGTCGTACAGCGGATAGTCGCCGGCGGTGTGCGGGCGAGGCATGGCCGAGCGCACGTCGATGCTGGCGCTGGGGCGCTGGAAATCGTAGTCGTTGAGCTCCAGCGAACCGGGCTGCACTTCGTGCGCCAGGTGCCAGTTGTGCATATGGTCGCGTTCGCGCTGCTGCTCGTCCTTGGGGTAGTACGGGATCGACGCGTAGCCCGGCACCGTGGTGTGGGCGCCGTAGGCATCGGCCAGCACCAGCACATGGCGGTCCTGCTCATGGCGGAAGAAGTAGTAGATGCCTTCCTGCTCCATCAAGCGACTGACGAAATCAAAGCTGGTCTCGCGGTACTGCACGCAGTATTCCCACTCGCGATAGGGCCGGCTCAGGGCGTCTTCGAAGTCGGAAAAACCCAGGTCGCGAAACACCTGCTTGATGATCTGCGGGATGCTCAGGTTCTGGAAAATCCGGCAGTCCGACGTGCGGCTGAGCAACCAAAACCACGGGCGCAGCGTCACCTGATAACTGGCGAACTGGCCCTGGTCGATATTCTGGCTGCACCGCGCGACGATGCCGTGGAAGTGCCGCTCGCCACCGTCCGCCAGTTGCAGGCCCACGCTCATGGGTTTGCCGAGTAACTGGTTGAGATCGATGTTGGCGTCCAGCGACGTCAGTTGCAGCTCGTAATTGAACAGCCTGCCCAGCTCCTCGCCGCCGCCCATTTCATTGAGCAGCAGCGCATCCGGCCCGAGGGGGCTGGTGATTTTGGCCAGGCGTGAGGCTTGGTTGAATAGCATCGGTTAACCCGTAAATGTCGTTGTACCTGACGAAACCGCATCAAAATGTGGGAGCGGGCTTGCTCGCGAAGGCGGTGAATCAGTCGCCGGA
>NZ_JACART010000070.1:2671-5494 GCF_013386445.1 Pseudomonas sp. P7759 | reverse complement strand
ATGGGTATCGCCTTGTTGGCCACGTTGCTGGCGGGCTGTGCGCCGTCTCACTCGGCATGGACGGGCGTCAGGAACGCGTTTGTCGGCACACGCTTCGATGCCCACCTCTATGACGATTGCAGCCGTGGCTGTGGCGATTCCTATTGGTCCCCGGTCAACAAGAAAAAGGTCTATGACCAGGTTGTGAAGGAGGGCGACAGCCAGCGCTACTTCGTGACCTGGATCCGCGACTGTCGATACTCCGTGCTCGTCTCGGGTGAAGGTATTATCCAGTCGTGGCGCTATGAGAATGAAGACCGTAGCAGCTGTTACATTTTTTAGTCGGCTGTCAAGCATCAGCGGCCGCTAACCAATCAGTTGAACGACCCGCCTGGCAATCAGAATACCCATCACCGGCGCCAGCGCAAACACCCCGAACAACCACACCGCAGCGCTTGCTGTGCCTTCAATGCCGCCGGGTTCAGTCAGGCCCGCGATGTTCGCTACCATGCCCGCCAGTGCTGCGCCAAACGCGGTGGCGAACAGTTGCACCGTGGTAATCGACGCAGAGGCCAGGTCCTGTTCGCCGTCGGGTGCCACCTGGAATACCCGGGTCAACAAGTGCGGCCAGGCCAGGCCCACCCCCAGGCCGATCAGGGTAAGGGCCAGGCAAATCGGCGTAAGCGTCTGCGCACCGCCATTGCTTTCGTGAGGCATTAAAAGAGCCAGCGCCAGCATGCCGACAACACCCAGGATCGGCCCGGCCAGGATCGCGCGACGAATATTCGCGCCTGTCATTCCCGCGCTGGCGATTGACCCCAGCGTCCAGCCGGCCGCCATCAGTGCTGCCAGATAACCGGCCACCAGCGGTGACTGGTGGTGCAGGACTTGAAGAAACAGCGGTACAAAGATTTCGCCACTGGTCACGGCGACCGCCAACAACGACATCGTGGCGTACAGCGCGCCAAGCGCGGTGGTGAGTTGAAAGGCTCCAGCGGGCAGCAGTCGATGGCGGGCTCGGCTTTCTGTGAAGACCAGCAGCGCCGTGAACATTGCTGCCGCTGCGAGCCCCAACAGGTTCAGGGGCAGGGTGGAAGAGACACTGCCGGCCGACACCGCCAGTACCGCTGCCGTCAGCAGCCACAACTGAGTGAGCGGCAACGGTGTGGGTTCAACGCTCTCTGTGCTGCGCCTAGGCAGTACGGTCGCGGCCAGCACGGCGAACAACCCGGCCACCGGAATCAACGACCAGAACGCCGCCCGCCAGATGCCCAGTTCGGCAAACACGCCGCCCACCGCTGGCCCGACCAGCGTCGCAACGCCCCACATCCCCGAGACCAACGCCATTGCGCGTGGCCACAAGGGTTCGTCGAATACCAGACGAATCATCGCGTAGGACAGCGCAAACAGGAACCCTCCGCCCAGGCCCTGTACCAGCCGTCCGACCAGCATCACCGGCATGGAAGGCGCAAACGCGCACGCTAAGGCTCCGCTGGCGAACACCAGGCTGGCAACCAGGTAAGCACCACGCGGCCCTAGGCGGCCAAGCAAACGCGCAGACAACGCGGAACCGAGGATCGAGGCGGCGACAAACAGCGTGGTATTCCAAGCGTAATAGTCGATGCCGCCGATGTCTTGGACCACTGACGGCAGAATCGTGGTGGCGATGTAGACGTTGATCGCATGCAGCACCACGCCGCCTGCCAGGGCCAGTGACCGTACGCCGTTTGCACCGGACAGCAAGGCGGCCCAGTTGGAGGGAGCGGTTTGTGTTGTGTTCATGGAGACTCCATGTCAAAGGAATGAAGGCTTGCCAGGACAGGCCGACACTCTTTATAAGACCTCATGTATAGATGAGGTCAAGCCGCCGATGGAACCGAAAATCGATGTGCACATCCCCCTCGGGGTGGGCGAGTTGGCGCGGCGTAGCGGGGTGACCGTGGCGACTGTGCACTTTTACGAAGCCAAGGGTTTGATTCATGGCCAACGCAGCCCAGGTAATCAGCGGCGCTACCACCGTGATGTCCTGCGCCGCATTGCGGTGATCAAGGTGGCGCAGCGCGCGGGGATTCCATTGGCAACCATCAAGGCTGCACTGGAGGAACTACCGTCGGGGCGACCGCTGACGGCCAAGGACTGGACGCGGCTTTCCACGCGTTGGCGAGACATGTTGAATGAGCGAATCAACAGCCTCACGCAACTGCGCGACCAACTCGACGGGTGCATTGGCTGCGGGTGCCTGTCCCTGGATGACTGCCCGCTGCGCAATCCGGGAGATCGGTTGGGGCAGGTCGGGGAAGGGGCGGTGTTGCTGGGCAAGTGAGGCAGTCAGCGTCTGCCCGTGCGCGTACTCACATCCACCCACACCGCCAGCACCAGGATGCTGCCCTTCACAATCATCTGCCAATAACTGTCCACATCCAGCATCGACATCCCATTGTCCAGGCTGGTGATTACCAACGCCCCGAGCAACGCGCCATACACCGTGCCCGAGCCGCCACGCATTGATGTGCCGCCAATAAAACACGCAGCGATGGCGTCCAGCTCACCCATGCTCCCCGCCGACGGCGAGCCGGCCGCCAGACGAGCCGTGTTGACCAAACCGGCGAGTGCACACATCACGCCCATGATGCCGAAGATCCACAACTTCACCGCCTGTACGTTGATGCCGGATAGACGCGTGGCTTCCATATTGCTGCCCACCGCGTACACGCGACGTCCAAATACGGTCTGGCTGGTGACGTAGCTGAACACGCCCAATAACACCAACAGCAGCAAGACGGGGACGGGAATCCCATCGTAGCTGTTGAGGGTCGTGACGAACCCGGCCAGCACGGCGCCGAT
>NZ_JACART010000070.1:0-2663 GCF_013386445.1 Pseudomonas sp. P7759 | reverse complement strand
GCCGGTAATCCCCAGCAGAATCCCGCGAAACGCCAGCATTCCACCCAAGCCGACAATGAATGACGGGATGCGCAGATAGGCCGTCATGTAGCCGTTGGCTAATCCGATCATCAACCCGCACAACGCCACCAGACTCAGGTTGGCGAGCAATGGAATGTGATACACCACATCCAGGATTGCCGCCAACCCGCCAAGCAAGCCGAGCAATGACCCCACCGACAAATCGATCTCGCCGCTGATGATCACCAGCACCATGCCGCACGCCAGAATCCCGGTGATCGACATTTGCCGCAGCAGGTTGGACAGGTTGCGCGGTGTAAGGAACCCCCCCTCGGTCTGCCAGCTGAAAAACACCCAGATCACCGCCACGGCGATGACCAGGGCGAGCATTTTGTAGCGGGTGAAAAGGTGTTTGACCTGATTCATCTACGCGGTCTTCCGATCATTATTGTTGTGTTGGCTGAGCGCGGCGGCGAGCACCTGTTCCTGGGTGAGCCCCTGGTTGATAAAGTCACCGCGCAACTGGCCATCGCCGATCACCAGCACGCGNNGGCTGGTGATCGGCAGGAACGGGCTGGCGGTCTTGAGGTGCATGCGCGCGATCTGCTGGTCGATGCTGCCCAGTTCGGCCTCGGCATCGATGCGGGTCATGTGGGCGTAAGTGTCGAGCACCGCCAGGGTGATGTTCTGGCCCACGCCGAGGTCGGGGATGATGCCCTGGCGCTTGCGATCCTCGGGCACCATGCACAGCCCGGCGCGGATCGACTTGAGCGGTGTGCGCGTGTCGATCACCTGGCCGTCCAGCCACACCTCGCAGCTGTAGCGGCCGGGGTAGGCGCCGAACAGCGCCGACACCAGTTCCGTACGCCCGGCGCCGACCAGCCCGGCAATGCCGAGGATCTCCCCGCGCTTGAGCACAAAGGACACATCGTCCACGCGCTTGCGCTTGGGGTTGTCCACGTCATAACAGGTGACGTTGCGCGCTTCGAACATCACCTCGCCCACTGCATGGGGCTCGGTGGGGTAGAGGTTGCTCATCTCGCGGCCGACCATCTGGGTGATGATCTTTGCGATGTCCATGTCGGCCATGGCGGTGGTCGCGATGTGCTTGCCATCGCGGATCACCGCAATGGTGTCGCACACTGCCGCCACTTCATCGAGCTTGTGCGAGATGTACACGCAGGCCACGCCCTTGGCCTTGAGGCCACGGATGATGTCCAGCAGCACTTCGATTTCCGAGCGGGTCAGGGCCGAGGAGGGCTCGTCGAGAATCAGCAGCCGCGCCTGCTTGTTCAGGGCCTTGGCGATTTCTACCAGTTGTTGGTAGCCGCCGCCATACTGCGATACCGGCAGCGCCACGTTCATGTCCGGCACCTTGAGTTCACGCATCAGCGCTTCGGCGCGGTGGAACATGGCCGGGTAGTTCATGCGCCCGCCGGGCAAGGTCAGTTCGTGACCCATGAAGATGTTTTCAGCCACCGACAGGTCGGGCACCAGGGTCAGTTCCTGGTGGATGATTACGATGCCGGCGGCCTCGGTTTCGCTGATAGAGTGGGCCTTCAGTGGCTGCCCGTCCCAGAGGATTTCGCCCTCCCAGGTGCCGTGGGGATAGACCGCCGACAGCACCTTCATCAAGGTGGACTTACCGGCACCGTTCTCGCCGCACAGGCCCACGCATTCCCCCGGCCGCACCTTGATGTCGATGCCGTTCAGCGCGTTGACACCGCCAAAGCGTTTGACGATGCCGTTCATTTGCAACAGGTAGTCGGCCATGGCGGTCACTGCCCGGCAATCTGCTCTTTGGTATAGAACCCGTCCTTCTCCAATAGGTCGATGTTGGCCTTGGTCAGCGGGGTTGGGGTGAGCAGGATGGTGTCGACCTTTTTGCTGCCGTTGTCGTATTGCGAGCTGTAGGTGGGCTTCTCATTGCGCGCCAGTTGTACCGAGAGCTTGGCGGCTTCGGTGGCGATCAGTTTGAGCGGCTTGTACACGGTCATGGTCTGGGTGCCGTCGATCACGCGCTTGATTGCGGCGAGGTCGGCGTCTTGCCCGGAAATCGGCACCGTGCCCGCCAGTTTCTGCGCGGCCAGTGCCTGGATCGCACCGCCGGCGGTGGCGTCGTTGGAGGCGACGATGGCGTCGATCTTGTTGTTGTTCCGGGTCAGGGCGTTTTCGACGATGCTCAGGGCTTCAGTGGGGTTCCACTCTTTCACCCACTGCTGGCCGACAATCTTGACGTCGCCCTTGTCGATAGCCGGTTGCAGCACCTTCATCTGGCCTTCGCGCAGCACCTTGGCATTGTTGTCGGTGGGCGCGCCGCCGAGCAGGAAATAGTTGCCCTTCGGTGCCGCTTGCAACACGCCGCTGGCCTGCATCTCCCCGACTTTTTCGTTATCGAAGGAGATGTAGGCGTCGATGTCCGCATTGAGAATCAGGCGATCATAGGACACCACCTTGATCCCGGCCTTCTTGGCTTCGGCGACGGCGTTGGTGAGGACGGTGGCGTTGAACGGCACGATGACGATCACGTCGACGCCACGGGAGATCAGGTTTTCGATTTGGGAAATCTGCTTCTGCTCGTTGGCATCGGCCGATTGCACGAAGACCTTGGCGTCGAGTTTTTCTGCGGCGGCCACGAAGTAGTCACGGTCGCGGGACCAACG
>NZ_JACART010000007.1:160718-421740 GCF_013386445.1 Pseudomonas sp. P7759 | reverse complement strand
GACGGCGGGCATCGACCAGATGCAGCAGTTGGCTGGCCGGCAGCGTGCGCGCGGCTTCGAGGCGGCGGCGTACGCGCGGGTCGAGTTGTTCGGCGTCAGGGCTGTCGAGCAAGGCTTCGTGCAGGGCGAAGGCTTCGAAGGAACCGAGCCAGCCGTGGTGTTTGATCAGGTCCAGGGTGGCCTGGAAGGTCGGGCATTCGCGTTCTTCGATCAGTGCGCCGTGGGCCTTGAGTTGCTCCACGGCGCGCAGCAGGTTGTTGCGCACGGCGGCTTCGACGTCTTGTTGCGCCAGCACAAAACGCTGGCCCTTGAGGCTACGAGCGGTGTGGGTTTGAGTGCGGCCATGCAGCAGATCGTCGATGGCCAGGGCATCACGCACACTGCGGGTCAGCGGGCCCAGGCTGTCGAGGGTATGGGCCAACGGGAACACGCTGTCGCGGCTGTAGCGTCGGCTGCTGCTGCGGTAACCCACCAGGCCGTTGAAGGCCGAGGGGATGCGGATCGAACCGGCGGTGTCGGTGCCCATGGCGATCGGCACGATGCCAGCGGCGACGGCCACCGCAGAACCGGACGACGAACCGCCGGGAATGCGCGGTTGGTCAGTGCCATGGGGGTTGTGCGGCGTGCCGAAATGCGGGTTCAGGCCCAGGCCGGAATAGGCCAGCTCGCTGAGGTTGGTCTTGCCCACGCTGACCATCCCGGCGCGGCACAGCAGGCCCACGGTCGGTGCGTCGAGCAACGCAGCGGGCGCGTTGCGGCGGTAAGCGGCGCCCGCAGTGGTGACGCTGCCGGCCACGTCGAACAGATCTTTCCAGGCCAGAGGCACGCCGTCGAATACGCTCAATGGCTGGCCGGCGCGCCAGCGGGCGGCAGAGGCTTCGGCTTCGCGACGCGCACGCTCGGCGGTCAGG
The DNA here is from genome assembly GCF_013386445.1 of Pseudomonas sp. P7759. NCBI lineage: Bacteria > Pseudomonadati > Pseudomonadota > Gammaproteobacteria > Pseudomonadales > Pseudomonadaceae > Pseudomonas > Pseudomonas sp. P7759. The sequence goes on along the minus strand of NZ_JACART010000007.1, from coordinate 420,829 downwards.
CTGATAAACACCGCCGGGACCTCACTCGCCTTTTCGAGTGCCTGTTCGAGGATTTGCACCGGATCGCTGCGACCGCTGGCGAAATCCTCGGCCATTGAAGTGGCGTCTGACATCAAGGTGACCCTCAAAAAACGTACATATTAATAAAATGTACATTTTACAAAGGCAGCTTTCGTGCCAGTCTTTCTCAGGCAGCATTTACGCAATCAGGGGATTTCGCCCAGAGCTACGGGATAGATGGTTTTAACCAGCCGGAAAAAATCTTGCCAGGCCGCTGGAAAGCGCCTTCAATGAAATAATGTATCTTTTATTAATAAGTACATTTTGGTGCAGAAAAGTAACATTCCCCGATTCCGAGCCCCACAAAGGTGCCACCGCTGTGGCGCAGGGTGACAGGCGTAACTTATGAGAGAATCCCCGGCCACCGTCCTACAAGCCTCAGAGAAAGCGATGAAAGCAGCGTCCGCCTCGGCCTCCCGTTACGCGATGATTCACCAGGTATTGCGTGATGCGATCGTCAACGGCACCGCGCGCCACGGCTTGGTCTTGCTGGAGGCGCCACTGGCTGAATTGTTCGGCACCAGTCGTGTGCCGGTGCGTCGGGCACTGGACCTACTGCATGAGGAAGGCCTGATCTGCCGCTTCAACGGCCGGGGTTACCTGATCAATCCCGAAGGCTTGGCGATGGAGCCGCTACGCCTGCCCCTGAGCCACGCGCATCTGGGCCTCAACGGCGAAGATGAGTTGGTGGACACGCGGCCACTGGGCGAGCGCATCGTCGAAGAGATCGGCGCGGCGTTATCCACCTGCATTGCCTTCGGCCATTACCGCCTCGATGAGCAAGCCGCCGCCGACCACTACGGCGTCAGCCGCGCGGTGGTGCGTGAAGCGCTGATGCGCCTGCGCGACCGGGGACTGGTGGAAAAAGAGCCCTACTCCCAATGGTTGGCCGGACCGCTGACCGCCCGTGAAGTCACCGAAGACTACGAGCTGCGCGCCTGCCTGGAACCCGAAGCTTTGCGCCAAAGTGCGCCGGGGCTGGACCGCGAGATGCTGGAAGCGATGTTGCAACGCGTGCTGGACGCCCAGGACAGCGCCCACTGCAGCCTGGAGGCCATCGAACAGATCGAGGAGGACTTGCACCAGCGCTGCCTCGCCGGCCTGCAGAATCGCAAGATCGCGGCGTTGATCCGCCAAGGCCAAAGCCCGATGATCATCAGCCGGATTTTCTACCGTTTGCTGGGGATCGGCGCCGATCCGGCCATGCTGGCCGAACATCGGTTGATTCTGGAGTTGTTGCTGCACGGTGCATTTGATGCAGCGGCGTTGAATCTGCGTGAGCACCTGCAACGCGCACGGCAGCGCATGCTGCAACGGTTGAAAGTGTTGTCAGTGCTGCCGGAGCAGCCATTGCCGAGCTATCTGCATAAGATCAGCTGAATTCATGCAATTTGTTGCTAACTTCACGCGACCATTGAAACCACCGCTACCCCGCCCCATCTAACCTGCATACTTCCTTATGCAGGTGCCCCATGAGCGACCAGCAAGAATTCCCTGATTACGACCTCAACGACTACGCCGACCCCGAAAACGCTGAATCCGCCTCGTCCAATACCGGCCTGGCCCTGCCAGGGCAAAACCTGCCGGACAAGGTCTACATCATCCCGATCCACAACCGGCCCTTCTTCCCGGCGCAAGTGCTGCCGGTGATCGTCAACGAAGAGCCGTGGGCCGAAACCCTGGAGTTGGTGAGCAAATCCGACCACCATTCCCTGGCCCTGTTCTTCATGGACACGCCACCGGAAGACCCGCGCCACTTCGACACCTCCAGCCTGCCGCTGTACGGCACCCTGGTGAAGGTGCACCACGCCAGCCGCGAAAACGGCAAGCTGCAATTCGTCGCCCAGGGCCTGACGCGCGTGCGCATCAAGACCTGGCTCAAGCACCACCGCCCACCGTACCTGGTGGAAGTCGAATACCCGCACCAGCCGAGCGAGCCGACCGATGAGGTCAAGGCTTACGGCATGGCGCTGATCAATGCGATCAAGGAACTGCTGCCCCTCAACCCGCTGTACAGCGAAGAGTTGAAGAACTACCTCAACCGCTTCAGCCCCAACGACCCGTCGCCACTCACCGACTTCGCCGCCGCGCTGACGTCGGCCACCGGTAACGAGTTGCAGGAAGTGCTGGACTGCGTGCCCATGCTCAAGCGCATGGAAAAAGTGCTGCCGATGCTGCGCAAAGAGGTTGAAGTCGCGCGCCTGCAAAAAGAACTGTCCGCCGAGGTCAACCGCAAGATCGGCGAGCACCAGCGCGAGTTCTTCCTCAAGGAACAACTCAAGGTCATCCAGCAAGAGCTGGGCCTGACCAAGGACGACCGCAGCGCGGACGTCGAACAGTTCGAGCAACGCCTGGAAGGCAAAGTGCTGCCGCCCCAGGCGAAAAAACGCATCGATGAAGAATTGAACAAACTGTCGATCCTCGAAACCGGTTCACCGGAATACGCGGTGACACGCAACTACCTGGACTGGGCCACTTCGGTGCCGTGGGGCGTGTTTGGCGAGGACAAACTCGACCTGAAACATGCGCGAAAAGTGCTGGATAAACACCATGCGGGCCTGGATGACATCAAGAGCCGCATCCTCGAATTCCTTGCGGTGGGCGCCTACAAAGGCGAAGTCGCCGGCTCCATCGTACTGCTGGTCGGCCCGCCGGGCGTGGGCAAGACCAGCGTGGGTAAATCCATCGCCGAGTCCCTGGGCCGGCCGTTCTACCGCTTCAGCGTCGGCGGCATGCGCGACGAGGCCGAGATCAAGGGCCATCGCCGTACCTACATCGGCGCCCTGCCGGGCAAGCTGGTGCAGGCGCTTAAAGATGTGGAAGTGATGAACCCGGTGATCATGCTCGACGAGATCGACAAGATGGGCCAAAGCTTCCAGGGCGACCCGGCATCGGCCTTGCTGGAAACCCTTGACCCTGAGCAGAACGTCGAATTCCTCGACCATTACCTGGACCTGCGCCTGGACCTGTCCAAAGTGCTGTTCGTGTGCACCGCCAACACCCTGGACTCCATCCCCGGACCGCTGCTGGACCGTATGGAAGTGATTCGCCTGTCGGGCTATATCACCGAAGAAAAAGTCGCCATCGCCAAGCGCCACCTATGGCCGAAACAGCTGGAAAAAGCCGGCGTGTCGAAAAACAGCCTGACCATCAGTGATGGCGCCTTGCGTGCGTTGATCGACGGTTACGCTCGCGAAGCCGGGGTGCGTCAGCTGGAGAAACAGCTGGGCAAACTGGTGCGCAAGGCGGTGGTCAAGTTGCTGGACGAGCCGGATTCGGTGATCAAGATCGGCAACAAGGACCTGGAAAGCTCACTGGGCATCCCGGTATTCCGCAACGAGCAAGTACTGTCCGGCACCGGCGTGATCACAGGCCTGGCCTGGACCAGCATGGGCGGCGCGACGCTGCCGATCGAGGCGACGCGTATCCACACGCTCAATCGCGGTTTCAAGCTCACCGGGCAATTGGGCGAAGTGATGAAGGAGTCTGCGGAAATCGCCTACAGCTACATCAGCTCGAACCTGAAGTCGTTTGGCGGTGATGCGAAGTTCTTCGATGAAGCCTTCGTGCACTTGCACGTGCCGGAAGGCGCCACGCCGAAAGACGGCCCGAGCGCCGGGGTGACCATGGCCAGTGCGCTGCTGTCGCTGGCACGTAACCAGCCGCCGAAAAAAGGCGTGGCCATGACCGGCGAGCTGACGCTGACCGGGCACGTGCTGCCGATTGGCGGGGTGCGCGAAAAGGTGATTGCGGCGCGGCGCCAGAAGATCCATGAGCTGATCCTGCCGGAGCCGAACCGTGGCAGCTATGAAGAGTTGCCGGAATACCTGAAGGAAGGCATGACGGTGCACTTTGCCAAGCGCTTTGCGGATGTGGCCAAAGTGCTGTTCTGACAGATCTCTATCGGCTTTAATGCCCTCTTCGCGAGCAAGCCCGCTCCCACATTTTGACCGCATTCCAAAGGATGTACCTGGTCAAAATGTGGGAGCGGGCTTGCTCGCGAAAGCGCCCGCCCAGTCACCACAAAATCCCCTCCTGTCACACCTTGTCTCATCTTCGGTTATGCTCGCCCTTCGTCGTGAATCAACGGAGCCCCCATGACCGCTGCCCGCCTGCTTCTCCCCTTGAGCCTTGCCCTGCTGGCCGCGTGCGCCAGTGCACCGAAGCAAAACGTCACCGTGGACAACCAGAGCGCCTGCCCGCTCCAGCTCAAAAGCGGACAAAACCTGATCCTCACGCTGCCAAGCAACCCCACCACCGGTTACCGCTGGGCCATCCAGGACTCCGCTGGCGGCGTGCTGCGCGCGCTGAGCCCGGAGGTCTACAGCAGCTCGGAATCCGGCGTGATCGGCGGCGGTGGCCAGTCGACCTGGCGTTTCCAGGCTTTCGCAGCCGGCCAGGGGCGCTTGCGCCTGACCTCCCAGCAACCCTGGGAGCCGGAAGCCGAACCCGTCGAAACCTTTGACTGCGCCATCACGGTGAACTGATATGCCATGGCTGATTCTTGCGTTGATGGGCGCCGGCACCTTTATCTACGGCCTGACCACCCACGCCACCTTGCTGTGCCTGCTGGTCAAACCGCTGCCGGTGCTGGCGCTGTTGGGTTGGCTGCATGATGCACCGCCCACCGACTATCGACGCTGGATCAGCCTGGGGCTGATTTTTTCCTTGGTGGGTGACGTATTGCTCGCCTGGCCGGGCGACCTGTTTATCTTTGGCCTGGGTGCCTTCCTGTTTGCGCATTTGGCGTATCTGAAAGCCTACTTCAGCGATTGCCGCCGCCTGGCGCTGCTGCCGCTGATATTGGCGCTGGGCGTAGGCGCAATCCTGTTGAACATCCTGATCTCCCATGGCCTGGGCGACCTGCTGGTTCCGGTGGTGGTTTACGCGCTGGTGATCAGCGCCATGCTCTGGCGTGCGTTGGCGCGGCTGGGCAGCGACGTGCCGAAACGCTCGGCATGGCTGGCGGCGGCGGGTGCGGCGTCGTTTGTGTTTTCTGACACGCTGATCGGTATCAATCGGTTTGTGGTGGCGTTCGATGCGGCGCCGTATTTGCTGATCACCACGTATTGGCTGGGACAGTGGGGTATCACTGCATCTGCGTTTGCACTCGGTACACAGACAGAACACCCCAGCGACAATCCTTGAAAAAACCAAGTCCTCTTTCCTACGCCCTGCCTAGAATCAAAACGTCTAAACGACTGGTAGTTTTAACAGTTACGTAAAGTAGGCGTCTGCCGATAACGTCATGGGACAACGCGCATAATCATGTGGGCGAATGGGTCAGAAGGATTCAATCATGGCCACCCGTAGAACACTCAAGAAAGCCAAGGGAACATTGACCGCATCCATCAACGGTAAAGCGAATTTCGTTGCAAACGCGGTTTATCTGACGCACGAGAATGGACTGACAAGGATCGTAGGCGTGGATGAGGATTCAGCCAGCCTTCTGCGCATCATCCAGATTGATATGGTGGCGCACATACCCTACGGCGAACATGATTTTCCAGGCGATCACATTCGCGCACTCATAGGCGGTGGAAACACTGCTCCCTCGCACTATTTAACCAGCAGCGGTCGTGTGACCGTTGATTTTGACCATAAAACTGGCCGCTACGAGGGCCAGTTCAAGCTCACTGCACAAAACATCTTTCCACCAAAAAACATCATTGAGGTTGAGGGTGCTTTTGCTATTCACACGGGCCCTACCGCCAAAAAGTGACGGAGATCGCCGGGGAGGTGAAGCCAGTACCGAAAGCTCCATCACGGTTTATCAGACAACCCGCGCACACCAAGGCCAAGTTGGCTAAAATGCCGGCCTTTCCCCATCGTCGCCGGAACAACCGTGAGCAAAGAACCCGATCGCCTATTCGCCCAGCCCCTGCCCCAGGTGCCGGACTTCGCCTTTAACGAGGACGTGGTGCGGGTGTTCCCGGACATGATCAAGCGCTCGGTGCCCGGTTACCCGACCATCGTCGAGAACCTCGGCGTCCTCGCCGCGCAGTTTGCCCAACCTAACAGCGTGCTATATGACCTGGGATCCTCGCTGGGCGCGGTGACCCAGGCCCTGCGCCGCCACGTGCGCACCGACGGTTGCCGGGTGATCGCGGTGGATAACTCGGCCGCGATGGTCGAGCGTTGCCGTGAATACCTCAATGGCCAAGACTCGATGTTCCAGGAGCTGCTGCCGGTCGAGGTTATCGAGGGCGATATCCTCGCGCTGCAGTTCCAGCCGGCCTCGGTGGTGGCGCTGAATTTCACCCTGCAATTCATCGCGCCCGATGAGCGCCTGGCCTTGCTCGCGCGCATCCGCCAGTCGCTGTTGCCGGGTGGCGCGCTGATCCTCTCGGAAAAGCTGCGCTTCAATGATCCCGAAGAACACGCGCTGCTCACCGATCTACACATCGCGTTCAAACGCGCCAACGGCTACAGCGAATTGGAAATCGCCCAGAAACGCAGCGCCATCGAAAACGTCATGAAGCCCGACAGCCTCGAAGAACACCGCGAGCGCCTGCTGGCGGCCGGGTTTTCGACAGTCGTGCCGTGGTTCCAGTGTCTTAACTTTGCCTCGTTGATTGCCTTGCCATGATTGATCTGTCTCCCCTCGCCCGCCATCTGGTCGGCACTCCCCTGGCCGTGTGGGCCCAGGGCCTGCAAGCGCAACTCGATAGCAAGATGGAAAAGGGTCATGGCGACCTGGAGCGCTGGCAGAGTGCGCTGGATGCATTGCCAAAAATCCAGCCCAGCGAAGTGGATTTACTCAACGGACTGACGCTCGATACCGATTGCGACGACACCCGCGAGCAGATGCATGCCGCGCTGATGGGCCTGAGCCCGTGGCGCAAAGGTCCATTCAACCTGTTCGGCGTGCATGTGGACACCGAATGGCGCTCGGACTGGAAGTGGTCCCGCGTGGCACCGCACCTGAACCTGAAGGGCAAGCGCATCCTCGACGTGGGCTGCGGCAACGGTTACTACATGTGGCGCATGCTCGGCGCCGGGGCCGACAGCGTGATTGGCGTGGACCCGAACTGGTTGTTCTTCTGTCAGTTCCAGGCGGTGCAGCGTTACCTGTCAGAACCCAAGGCGTGGCACCTGCCGTTCCCGTTCGAAGACCTGCCAGCGAACCTGGAAGGGTTCGACACGGTGTTTTCCATGGGCGTGTTCTATCACCGGCGTTCGCCCATCGAGCATTTGCTCGCGCTGAAGGACACCCTGGTCAAGGGCGGCGAATTGGTGCTGGAAACCCTGGTGGTCGAAGGCGATCAGCAGCAGGTGCTGGTGCCGGAAGATCGCTACGCGCAGATGCGCAACGTGTGGTTCCTGCCGTCGGTGCCAGCGTTGATGCTGTGGCTGCGGCGTGCCGGGTTCAGTGATGTGCGCTGTGTGGATGTGAGCGTCACCACCGTCGAGGAACAGCGTGGGACAGAGTGGATGAAGTACCAGTCGCTGAGTGATTTCCTCGATCCGCACGATCACAGCAAGACGATTGAAGGGCTGCCTGCACCGATGCGGGCGGTGATCATCGCCCGCAAATAAATCTCAAAGGGACGGCTTGGCTCTTCGCGCCTTGAAGAACTCACTCAAGACCGTCCCGCACTCCTCGGCCAGCACCCCTCCTTCAAACAGCACCTTATGATTGAGAAAGCCCTGGGTAAAAAACTGCCCCTGGCTTTGCACGATCCCCGCTTTGGGTTCCAGCGCGCCGTACACCACGCGCGCAATCCGCGAATGCACGATCAGCCCCGCGCACATGCTGCACGGCTCCAGGGTCACATAGAGCGTGCTGCCCACCAGGCGATAGTTGCTGATGGCTTGCGCGGCGGCGCGGATGGCGACCATTTCGGCGTGGGCGCTGGGGTCGTTGCCGCTGATGGGGCAGTTGAAGCCACGGCCGATGATTTCGCCGTCTTGCACCAGCACCGCACCGACGGGCACTTCACCCAATGCCGCGCCTTGGGCAGCCAGGGCCAGGGCTTCGCGCATGAAGTCCTGGTCGCGGCTGCGGTCGATGATTGCGGTGGGGCGGAACTGGCGCATCACGCCACCTCGATGGCGGCCATCAGGCCGGTTTCCATGTGGTCGATCACGTGGCAGTGGAACATCCACACCCCTGGATTATCCGCCACCAACGCCACGCGAGCGCGCTCGTTTTTACCCAGCAGGTAGGTGTCGGTGAAGTACGGGATCACCTTGTGGCGGTTCGAGGCGATCACCTTGAAGCTCATGCCGTGCAGGTGAATCGGGTGCTGGTACTGGGTCATGTTCTTCAATTCGAAAATGTAGCTCTTGCCCTTTTCCAGCTTGGCAATCGGGCGGTCGGCGCAGGTCTTGTCGGTGATGTCCCAGGCCTTGCCGTTGATCTGCCACAGGCTCGGTGGTTTCCCGTCATCCACGGACACCGTGCCGACCCACTCGAAATTGAAGTTGAGTTTCTCCGCATTGGCCAGGTCTGGCTCGGCAATCGGGTTGGCGGGCAATGCAGGCGGCCACTCAGTCGGCGCATCGGCGTTGGCCACCGAACGGAAGGTGCCCAGGCGTACCGGGCCATTGCGGATCGACAGCTCTTCGCCCGCCGGCGGTGCCTTGATCGCCAGGCAGATGCGCATGCCGGGGCCCAACCAGTATTCCTTGCCCAGCGGGCGCGGCTCGATGGGGTTGCCGTCCAGCGCGTAGATCTGCGCCTCGACATCCGGAATGTTGATGCGATAGGTCAGGGTGTTGTCGAGGTTGAGCAGACGCACGCGAGTGATCTGCCCGGCGGGCAAATCGACGACTGCCTGGGACACGCCATTGATCGTCGACAACCGCCCGGCCGTGCCGCCGCGTGCCGCTTCACGGGGAATGCTGAAGGCCACGAAAGCGCCCTCTTCGTCCACGTGCCAGCTCTTCAGGCTAAGCGTGCACTCGTACTTGAAACCGGTGGGTTCGCGCTCTTCGATGATCAGCGGGCCGACCAAGCCACGGCCGAGTTCTTCGCTGCTGTTCACGTGGGGGTGATACCAGTAGCTGCCGGCGTCGGGCACACGGAATTTGTAGTCGAAATACTCACCGGGCAGTACCGGCAACTGCGAGACGTAGGGCACGCCGTCCATTTCCAGCGGCAGGCGGATGCCATGCCAGTGGATGGTCGTGGCGACCGGCAAGTGGTTGATAAAACGCACCCGCAGCCATTCGCCCTGGCGCACCCGCAACTCGGTGCCCGGCGCTGACGGACCGAACGCCCAGGCTTCGGTCTTATGGCCCGGCACCAGTTCCACCTCCAGGGGCGCGGCGATCAGCTCGTAGTCATGGCCCGCCTCGGCCTCGGCAACTTTCCCCAGCCAGTAGCGGTAGGCGCCACCGGCACCGACGCCCACTACGGCCAGGCCTGCAAGACCACCCAGGATTTGTCGACGGGAAAAGGATCGGGACACAACTACCTCACGTATCGGCCGCAGGCCCAGGGCCTGCAAAGGGCAGATACGATACACCTGCCCTGGCTAAACAGTAAGGCTTCGCATTGCCGCAGTGGGCGGATCAGGCCTTGGCGGCCGCCAGGATCAGGGCTTTCATCTCGGCCACGGCACCCTTGAAACCGACGAACAGCGCGTGCGCCACCAGCGCATGGCCGATGTTCAACTCATTGATGCCCTTGATCGCGGCCACGGCTTCGACGTTGTGGTAGTGCAGGCCATGGCCGGCGTTGACGATCAAGCCTTGCTTGAGGCCGCAGCTCACGCCGTCGATGATACGTTGCAGCTCATCGGCCACTTCGGTGGGCGTGGTGGCATCGGCGTAACGCCCGGTGTGCAGTTCAATGGCCGGTGCACCGACACGGCGCGAGGCTTCGATCTGGCGCTCGTCAGCGTCGATGAACAGCGACACTTCGCTGCCGATCTTCGACAGGCGTTCCACTGCCGCCTTGATCCGCGCTTCCTGGCCGGCCACATCGAGGCCGCCTTCGGTGGTCAGTTCCTGACGGGTTTCCGGTACCAGGCAGATGTGCGCCGGGCGGATGCGCTCGGCGAACTGCATCATTTCTTCGGTGACGCCCATTTCGAAGTTCATGCGGGTTTGCAGCACGTCCTTGAGCACCAGCACGTCGCGCTCCTGGATGTGGCGGCGGTCTTCGCGCAGGTGCACGGTGATGCCGTCGGCGCCCGCTTCTTCGGCGTCCAGCGCGGCCTTGACCGGGTCAGGGTAACGGGTGCCCCGGGCCTGGCGCAGGGTAGCGACGTGGTCGATGTTGACGCCAAGAAGAATGCGATTGCTGGTGGTCACGGAAGCGCTCCTGAAAAGGGAAAGAAACGCTGCACAGCATACACGGGGTTGTCAGGGCTTTCGAAACAACTCGCGACTGACCAGCGGCCGTCCGCCCAAGTGCACGGCCAGGGCCTGGCGCATCAGGCGCTTGGCGGCAGACAAGGCACCGGGAGCGGTCCAGTCGGCTTCGCTCATGGCCAGCAACTCGGTGCCCTGGAACAGGCCCGGTTGCAGCAGGTAGACACGCTCCAGGCCGGCGTCGACCTGCAGACGGTACATGCCGTCGGCCGCGATGGGTTCGCCGTGCAGGTCATTGGTCAGTTCAAAACCGTAGCCCAGGTCGTCGAGCAGGCGCCATTCGAAGGCGCGCAGCAGTGGTTCCAGAGGGCGCCCTTCGGCCAGGGCCAGCAAGGTGGCAGCGTAGTGATCGAAGACGGCCGGGTGCGGGTCTTCGGCAGGGAGCAGGCGGATCAACAGTTCATTGAGGTAGAGCCCACTGAACAGCGCCTCGCCATTGAGCCAGGCGGACGTGCCGACGCTTTCCATGCGACCGACGTTCTTCAGCTCGCCCTTGCCGCGAAACTCCACGTCCAGGGCCACGAATGGCCGTGCCAGCGTGCCCGCCTTGCCTCGCGCACTACGCAAGACTGCACGCAGGCGGCCTTGGGGCGTGAGGAAGTCCACCAAGGCGCTGGTCTCACGGTAGGCGCGGCTGTGCAGGACGTAGGCGAGTTGGCTGGGGGGTGGGGATTGGGACATGAGACGGGAAATCTCTGAAGAAGGAGAGCACTTTTGTGGCGAGGGAGCTTGCTCCCGCTGGGCTGCGAAGCAGACCTATAGTCAGCCACCGAGTTGTATCTGAAAAAACTCAGTGGCCTTACTGGGGCCGCTTCGCGGCCCAGCGGGAGCAAGCTCCCTCGCCACAACAAGCCCGCCCATCATCGTGCGGTGTTTTACAGGTCGCCGTAGCCCAGGGAGCGCAATGCACGCTCATCATCGGACCAGCCACCCTTCACCTTCACCCACAGGTTAAGCATGATCTTGGAATCGAACAGCAATTCCATGTCCTTGCGCGCTTCGGTGCCGATACGCTTGATGCGCTCGCCCTTGTCGCCAATGATGATTTTCTTCTGGCCGTCACGTTCGACGAGGATCAGCGCATGGATGTGCAAGGTCTTGCCCTGCTGCTTGAACTCTTCGATTTCGACGGTGATCTGGTACGGCAGCTCGGCGCCCATCTGGCGCATGATTTTCTCGCGCACCAGTTCGGCGGCGAGGAAACGACTGCTGCGGTCGGTGATCTGGTCTTCCGGGAAGAAATGCTCGTTCTCCGGCAGGTGCTCGGCGATCACGCGCTCCAGGGCATCCAGGTTGTGGCCATGCTGGGCCGAGATCGGGATGATCTGGGCGTTCGGCAGTTGTTCCTGCAGCCAGCTCAGATGCGGCATCAATTCGGCTTTGTCTTCGATGCGGTCGGTCTTGTTCAACGCGACGATCAGCGGGCCGGTGACGTACTGCACACGCTCCAGGACCATTTGGTCTTCGTCGGTCCACTTGGTGCGGTCGACCACGAAGATCACCACGTCGACGTCTTTCAACGCCGCCGAAGCGGTCTTGTTCATGTAGCGGTTCAGGGCTTTCTCGCCACCTTTGTGCATGCCTGGGGTGTCGACGTAGACCGCTTGCACGGTGCCTTCGGTCTTGATGCCCAGCATGTTGTGGCGGGTGGTCTGCGGCTTGCGCGAGGTGATCGCGAGCTTTTGGCCGAGGATGTGGTTCAGCAGCGTGGACTTGCCCACGTTCGGGCGGCCGACGATGGCAACATAGCCACAGCGTGTTGCGGTTGAATCAGTCATGGCCATTCTCCACGCCCAGGGCAATCAGTGCTGCAGCGGCCGCTACCTGTTCGGCAATACGACGGCTCACACCCTGACCTCGGCTTTTTTCGTTCAGTAAGGTGATTTCACATTCCACGAAAAACACGCGGCAATGGGGCTCACCCTGGATATCCACCACTTCGTAGCGTGGCAGTTCGCAACCACGGGACTGCAGGAATTCCTGCAGGCGGGTCTTGGGGTCTTTGTTGGTGTCGACCAGCGTGAGGCTTTCGATCTCGGAGGTCAGCCACGCGGTGACGCGCTCCTTGGCTGCTTCCATGCCTGCATCGAGGTAGATGGCACCAATCAGCGCTTCGAGGGCGTCGGCCAGGATCGACTCACGGCGGAAACCACCGCTCTTCAGTTCACCGGACCCCAGGCGCAGGTACTCGCCCAGGCCGAAGCCACGGGCCAGCACCGCCAGGGTCTCGCCCTTCACCAGGCGTGCGCGCAGGCGCGACAGCTGGCCTTCACGGGCTTGGGGGAAGCGTTCGAACAGCGCTTCACCGGCGACGAAATTGAGGATGGCATCACCGAGGAATTCCAGGCGCTCGTTGTTGCGCCCTGCAAAGCTGCGGTGTGTGAGGGCAAGGACCATCAATTCCTGGTCCTTGAAGGTGTAGCCGAGCTGACGCTCGAGACGACTTAGAGAAACGGTCACGGTTTACCCATATCTGTTTGGTGGCACCGGCGGCCATCGACGATTGACGCAGTGTTCAAATTCAAATCCTGGTTGGTACAGCATGAGGCAGGACAGATTTGTCCCCACCCCAGAAAAGCATTCGGCGCTGTGTTCACAGCGCCGCCTGTATTACTTGATCAGCCCGACCCGCGAGAAGTTCGGCAGGTGGCTGAGTTTGGGTTCCGGCCAGCTCATCCAGACCGCGAAGGCCTTGCCGACGATATTCTGGTCGGGAACCATGCCCAGCAGGTCCTTGGGAATGTTGGGATCATCCCAGTACCGGCTGTCATTGGAGTTGTCGCGGTTGTCGCCCATCATGAAGTAGTGCCCGGCCGGCACTGTCCACTGGCCGTCAGGCTGGGCACGGTAGCGGCTCATTTCCTTGCGGATTTCGTGCTCTACCGTACCGAGTTTTTCCTGATACAGCTCAGCGCTGCCCAGGCTGTTCGGCTCGGAGCCGATCAGTTTCTCGGCCACCGACTCACCGTTGATGAACAAGCGCTTGTCGCTGGTGTAGCGGATCACGTCGCCCGGCAGGCCAACCACACGCTTGATGTAGTTGACGTTCGGGTCGCTCGGATAGCGGAACACCATCACATCGCCGCGTTGCGGATCACCGACTTCGATGACCTTCTTGTCGATCACCGGCAGGCGGATCCCGTAGGAAAACTTGTTCACCAGGATGAAGTCGCCCACATCCAGGGTAGGTTTCATCGACCCCGAAGGAATCTGAAACGGCTCTACCAGGAACGAACGCAGCACCAGCACGATGAACAACACCGGGAAGAACGACTTGCCGTATTCAACCAGCAAAGGCTCTTTGTTCAGCTTCTCGATCACCACGCCATCGGGCTGGCTGACGCTGCCCTGATAGGACGCGATAGCCGCCCGCCGACGCGGGGCGAAGAACACCAGATCGAGCAACGCCAAGAGACCGCAAACGGCAACGGCGATGACCAGCAACAGCGGGAAATTTAGCGACATAGGACCTAACTATCCAACCTGAGCACCGCAAGGAAGGCTTCTTGTGGAATTTCCACGTTACCTACTTGCTTCATGCGTTTTTTACCGGCCTTTTGCTTCTCAAGCAGCTTGCGCTTACGGCTTACGTCACCACCGTAGCATTTGGCCAGTACGTTCTTTCTGAGTGCCTTGACGGAGGTCCGTGCAATGATCTGCCCGCCAATGGCGGCCTGGATCGCGACGTCGAACATCTGGCGCGGAATCAGTTCTTTCATCTTCTCGGTCAACTGGCGACCTTTGTAGTGCGCGTTGTCCTTGTGCACGATGAGTGCCAGGGCATCGACCTTGTCGCCGTTGATCAGCACATCCAGTTTCACCAGATTAGCCGATTGGTAACGGTCGAAATGGTAATCCAGCGAAGCATAGCCGCGACTGGTGGATTTGAGACGGTCGAAGAAGTCCAGCACCACTTCGTTCATCGGCAAATCGTAGGTCACTTGCACCTGGGTACCGAGGAACAGCATGTCGTGCTGTACGCCACGCTTTTCGATACACAGGGTAATGACGTTGCCCAGGTGTTCCTGCGGCACAAGAATATTGGCGCGCACGATCGGTTCGCGCATGTCTTCGATGGAAGACAGGTCTGGAAGCTTGGACGGGTTGTCGACGTAAATCGTTTCACCGGTTTTCAGCGCCAACTCGAAAATAACCGTCGGCGCGGTGGTGATCAGGTCCAGGTCGTATTCGCGCTCGAGGCGCTCCTGGATGATCTCCATGTGCAGCATGCCGAGGAAGCCGCAACGGAAGCCGAAGCCCAGGGCGTCGGAGCTTTCCGGGGTGTACTGCAACGACGAGTCGTTGAGGGTCAGCTTTTGCAGGGCTTCGCGGAAGTCTTCGAAGTCGTCGGAGCTGACGGGGAACAGGCCGGCGTAGACTTGCGGCTGGATGCGCTTGAAGCCCGGCAGCACGTCGACGTCAGGGGTGGAGCTCAAGGTCAGGGTGTCACCGACTGGCGCACCGTGGATGTCCTTGATACCGGCAATGATGAAGCCTACTTCGCCGGCTTTCAGATCAGTGGTCGCGGTGTGCTTGGGGTTGAAGACACCGACGCTGTCCACCAGGTGGATCTTGCCGGTGGACTTGACCAGGATCTTGTCGCCTTTCTTCACACGGCCATGGCGCACGCGGACCAGGGAAACAACGCCCAGGTAGTTGTCGAACCAGGAGTCGATGATCAACGCTTGCAGCGGATCTTCGTAGTTGCCGGTTGGCGCAGGAATGGTCTTGACCAGGCGCTCGAGCACTTCGTCGACGCCCAGGCCGGTCTTGGCGCTGCACTCGACGGCGTCGGTGGCGTCAATGCCGATGATTTTTTCGATTTCTTCTTTGACGCGGTCCGGATCGGCTTGTGGCAAGTCGATCTTGTTCAGCACCGGCATCACTTCCAGGCCCTGCTCGATAGCCGTGTAGCAGTTGGCGACGGACTGGGCTTCAACGCCCTGGCCCGCGTCCACCACCAGCAACGCGCCTTCGCAGGCCGCCAGGGAACGGCTGACTTCATAGGTAAAGTCGACGTGGCCCGGGGTGTCAATGAAGTTCAGCTGGTACTTGATACCGTCTTTGGCGGTGTAGTACAGGGTGACGCTGTGGGCCTTGATGGTGATCCCGCGCTCGCGTTCGAGGTCCATGGAATCCAGGACCTGGGCTTCCATTTCACGCTCGGCAAGGCCGCCGCACATCTGGATGAATCGATCGGCCAGCGTCGACTTACCATGGTCAATGTGGGCGATGATGGAGAAATTGCGGATATGACTCAAATCACTCACGGATCAACACTCAAAAAGGCTGCAGGCAGATTGCCCGCTGAAAAATAGCCGGGAATTGTACCTGATGCTCAGGCCAGACGTCATCTTTGCTGACCAGAACAAAAATGCCCCGATCTCTCGACCGGGGCATTTTTTGTTCATAAGCGCGGTATCAACCGGCCCGGCGCAGTAGCCAGAACCCGGCCAAGGCGCAGATGGCCGTGGGCACGAGCACCGCAAACAGTGGCGAAAAGCCAAACACCAGGCTCGACGGGCCAAGCAGGTCCTGGGCGATGCGGAAGGTGAAGCCCACCAGCACGCCGGTGAATACGCGCTGGCCCAAGGTCACGGAACGCAGCGGGCCGAAGATGAAGGAAATCGCCATCAGCACCAACGCGGCCGTCACCACCGGCTGCAACACCTTGACCCAAAATGCCAACCAGTAGCGGCCATTGTTCAGACCCTGGTCCTTCAAGTAGTGGATGTAACCCCACAGCCCGGAGATCGGCAGGCTTTCCGGGATCATCACCACGGTATTGAGCAATTGCGGCTTGAGGGCGATGTCCCACTCTTCGCTCGGCACATTGATCACTTCGGTGCTGGCGTTGGAGCCTTTGTCGATGTTGCGGAAATACGTAGTGGTAATGTCGCTCAGCTGCCACTTTTCGCCACTGTATTGCGCACGTTTGGCGAAACTCGACGACAGCAGGTGGCGCTCTTTGTCAAAGGTGTAACGCGTCACACCAATCAACAAACCGCCCGGCTGCACGGCGTTGATGTGGATAAATTCATCGCCCTGACGGTGCCACAGGCCGTGCTTGGAGCTTTGGGCGTCGCCCGAACCCTGGGCCAGGGCACGATTGGCCTGGGCCGTGGTTTCGGCCGGCGGCGCCACGTATTCACCGATCAGCACACTGCACGCCATCAGCAGCAGCATGGGCTTCATGACCGCCCACACGATACGACCGATGGACACGCCGGCGGCGCGCATGATGGTCAGCTCGCTGTTGCTGGCCAGGCTGCCCAGGCCGATCAGGCAGCCGATCAGCGCGGCCATCGGCATCATGTCGTAGAGGCGGCGTGGCGCGGTGAGGGCCACGTAGCTCAGCACGTCCCACACGGTGTAGGTGTCGGTGACGTTGCCCACTTCATCGATGAAGGCGAACAACGACGCCAAGCCGAGGATGATGCCCAACACCGCCAGGATGGCGATCAGTACGCTGCTACCAATGTAGCGATCGAGCTTAGCCACGAGCCAACTCCTTCTGGCCACGACGGCTCATCATTTTCAAACGGATCGGTTCCCAATAGAGCAGGCCCAGGCCAATCACCAGGAAGATCCCGTGCACCCACCACAGGCCCAGGGTCGGCGACAGCTTGCCTTTCTCAAGGGAGCCACGGGCGGAAATCAGGATGGTGAGGTAAGCCATGTACAGCAGGATCGCCGGCAACAGCTTGAGGAAGCGGCCCTGACGCGGGTTGACGCGCGACAGCGGCACCGCCATCAAGGTCACGATAAACACCAGCAGCGGCAGGGAAATCCGCCATTGCAGCTCGGCAATCGAGCGCAGCTCCTTGCTGCCGAACAGCTCGGTGGTCGGGATGGCGTCGCGGTCGGTGACTTCGTCGCTGATATCCGGACGGGCCAGCATCACGCCATAGGTGTCGTACTTGATCGCACGGTAATCGGCCATGCCCGGGCTGCCATCATAGCGATAGCCATTTTCCAGGATCAGGTAGCGACTGCCGTCAGGACGCACTTCCTGGCGACCGGAATCGGCCACCAACACGGAAATGCCCCGGTCCTTCTTGTCCTGCCCCAGGCGCTTCTCGGAGATGAACACGCCGCCCAGGTTGGCGCGATCGTCGGTCAGGGTTTCGGTGTAGGTCACCCGTGAACCGTCATTGAGCGCCTGGAAGCGGCCCGGCTCGAGGGTGTCGAACTCGGTCATCGCGTCCTGTTTATTCAGTACCAACTGGAACTGCATGGCGCCCTGGGGGGCCAGGCTCAGGCTCAGCCAGGCCACGATCAGCGCGACGCCGGCAGCCGGAATCATGGTCATGCCCAGCAGGCGTTGCTGGCTCATGCCGGTGGCCGAGAGCACGGTCATTTCGCTTTCGAGGTACAGGCGGCCGTAGGCCAGCAGGATCCCGAGGAACAGGCCGAGCGGCAGGATCAGCTGCAGGAAGCCCGGCAGGCGAAAGCCCATGATCAGGAACAGCGAGCCCGGATCCAGTGCGCCGGAGGCAGCCTGGGCCAGGTATTTGACGAAACGACCACTCATGATGATGACCAGCAACACCGCACTCACGGCACTCAGGGTCAACAGGACTTCGCGGGACAGATAACGGAAGACGATCAAACCAGACACTCCAGGGTTGTCAGGCTAAGGCGGCCAAACAAGCAAGCATACCGAGTCAGCCCGTTTACACGGGCCGGCTAAAAAGATGGCGCATTATCCTGTGATTGACCGCGCCTGTCACGGAGCTTGCTCATACACGTGCACAAAGCGGGTGACAAGGGTTGTCAGGCTCCGCCGGCGAGGTTCAAACTGCGGCCTTTGTCGCCGGCGGTTTACACAGCTGCCTGGTATTAAAGCCGGAGTACAGACTCCTGGCTAACCGACCTTTATAAGGGACCCGAAAATGGAATTGGTTGTAAAAAGCGTTAGCCCCGAAACGTTGAAAACCGCCACCCTCGTGGTCGCCATCGGCGAAGGCCGCAAGCTCGGCGTTGCCGCCAAGCAACTCGACGAACTCAGCGGCGGCGCCATCAGCGCAGTGCTCAAGCGCGGCGACCTGGCCGGCAAAGTCGGCCAGAGCCTGCTGCTGCAGAGCCTGCCCAACCTCAAAGCCGACCGCGTATTGCTGGTCGGCGTGGGCAAGGACGCCGAACTGGGCGACCGTCCGTTCCGCAAAATCGTCAGCGGCATCCTCACCATCCTCAAGGGCCTGGGCGGCACTGACGCCGCGCTGGCGCTCGATGAAGTCGTGGTCAAAGGCCGTGACAGCTACGGCAAGACCCGCCTGCTGGCTGAGAGCCTGGTGGACGGCGGCTACCTTTTCGACCAGTTCAAGAGCACCAAGGCCGAACCCCGCGCCCTGAAGAAAATCACCCTGCTGACCATCAAGGCCGCCCAGGCTGAAGTCGAGCGCGCCGTGACTCACGCCACCGCAATCGCCAACGGCATGTCGTTCACCCGTGACCTGGGCAACCTGCCGCCGAACATCTGCCACCCGACATTCCTCGGCGAACAAGCCAAGGCACTGGGCAAAGAGTTCAAGGGCCTGAAAGTCGAAGTGCTGGACGAGAAGAAGATCAAGGAACTGGGCATGGGCTCGTTCTATGCCGTGGGCCAGGGCAGCGACCAGCCGCCTCGCCTGATCGTGATGCAATACAACGGCGGCAAGAAGTCCGAGAAGCCTTACGCCCTCGTCGGCAAAGGCATTACCTTTGACACCGGCGGCATCAGCCTCAAGCCGGGCCTGGGCATGGACGAAATGAAGTACGACATGGGCGGCGCCGCCAGCGTGTTCGGCACCCTGCGCGCGGTACTGGAACTCAAGCTGCCGATCAACCTGGTGTGCATCCTGGCGTGCGCCGAGAACATGCCGAGCGGCGGCGCAACCCGTCCGGGCGACATCGTCACCACCCTGAGCGGCCAGACCGTCGAAATCCTCAACACCGACGCCGAAGGCCGCCTGGTGCTGTGCGATGCCCTGACCTACGCCGAGCGCTTCAAGCCACAGGCGGTGATCGACATCGCGACCCTGACCGGCGCCTGCATCGTCGCCCTGGGTTCCCACACTTCGGGCCTGCTGGGCAACAGCGATGAGCTGATCGAGCAACTGCTCAGCGCCGGTAAAGCTGCCGACGACCGTGCCTGGCAACTGCCGCTGTTCGATGAGTACCAGGAGCAGCTGGACAGCCCGTTCGCCGACATCGCCAACATTGGCGGCCCGAAAGCCGGCACCATCACCGCGGCTTGCTTCCTGTCGCGCTTTGCCAAGAACTTCAACTGGGCGCACCTGGACATCGCCGGCACGGCCTGGACCAGTGGTGGCAAGGACAAGGGCGCAACCGGCCGTCCGGTTCCCCTGCTGACCCAGTACCTGCTGGATCGCGCCAAGGCCTGAAACTGAAGACGCCGGGGTGGTGATTGTCTCACCGCCCCGGCCTCAGGAACCGCAATGACCCAAGTCGACTTCTATATATTGCCCAGCGCCGACCCGCTCGCGCGCCTGGACTTTGCCTGCAAACTCACCGAAAAAGCCTGGCGCATGGGCCACCGCATCTACCTGCATTGCAGCGATGCCGCCCAACGCGATGAGCTGGATGCCCGCCTGTGGCGCTTCAAGGGCGAAAGCTTTGTGCCCCATGGCCCCGCAGAATCCGAACCCGACGGCCTGGTTGTCCTGGGTTTGGGGGACAGCTGTGGCGATCACCAGGACCTGCTGGTCAACCTGGACCTGAAAGTACCGCCGTTCGCCAAGGCCTTCGCCCGTGTTGCGGAAGTGGTGGTGGAAGACCCGGCGATTCGTCAGGCCGCGCGGGAGAGTTTCCGTTTCTACCGCGAACAGGGCTATCCTCTGCAAGATCACCGGCTACAACGACTTTGAGTACATGATGGACAATCCCAACCCTATAAAAAAAGACGACCACCTGCTGGACGACCTGGAGTCGATCCGTCAGTTGCTCGGTGATGATGACTTGCAACCGCCGCTGTTGACCGAATCGGTCGAGGGTGAGGTACAGATTCCGCTGTTGTTCGACATGATCGGCGGCAAACCCGTCGCGCCGGAGCCTGTGGCTGTCGAGCCTGCTCCCGCCGAAAAGGGCCCCGACGCCCTGCTGCTGCATCTGGACAACGAACTGCGCGCCGCCGCGCAGTTGATCATGCAAGACGTGATCGACGACTTTGCCCCGCATATCGAGACCGAGATCAAGCGCCGGCTGGATGCGCGGATGGAGCGGTTGCTGAGCCAGTACCAGAATTGAAGCCAACGCAGATCCCCTGTGGGAGCGGGCTTGCTCGCGAAAACGGTGTGACCGTCAGCACATGCATTGGCTGATCCACCGCTTTCGCGAGCAAGCCCGCTCCCACATTTGCCGCCCATACATTTCAAGCCCGTCTTCGCCTCGCCCTGCGCCCTATCCCCCGTTATACTTGCCGGCTTTCCTGAATAAATGCCAACTAGGGTCCCGCCGCGCATGGATAAGACCTACCAGCCGCACGCCATCGAAACTTCCTGGTACAACACCTGGGAATCCGAGAATTATTTCGCCCCGCAAGGCGCGGGCGATTCCTACACCATCATGATTCCGCCACCGAACGTCACTGGCAGCCTGCACATGGGCCATGGCTTCAACAATGCGATCATGGATGCGTTGATCCGTTTCCGCCGCATGCAGGGCCGCAACACCCTGTGGCAACCGGGTACCGACCACGCCGGTATCGCCACCCAGATGCTGGTGGAACGCCAACTCGAAGCCACCGGCCAGAGCCGTCATGACCTGGGCCGCGAGAAATTCCTGGAAAAGATCTGGGAATGGAAAGACCAGTCCGGCGGCAACATCAGCCGTCAGATCCGTCGCCTGGGTTCGTCCGTAGACTGGAGCCGCGAGCGCTTCACCATGGACGACGGCCTGTCGGAAGCCGTGAAAGAAGCCTTCGTGCGCCTGCATGAAGACGGCCTGATCTACCGCGGCAAGCGCCTGGTCAACTGGGACACCAAGCTGCACACGGCAATTTCCGACCTCGAAGTGGAAAACCACGACGAGAAAGGTTTCCTGTGGAACCTCAAGTACCCGCTGGCCGATGGCGCCAAGACCGCTGAAGGCAACGACTACCTGATCGTCGCCACCACCCGTCCGGAAACCATGCTCGGCGATGCCGCCGTCGCGGTTAACCCGAACGACGAGCGCTACCAGGCGCTGATCGGCAAGTTCGTCGAGCTGCCATTGGTCGGCCGCCGCATCCCGATTATCGCGGACGACTACTGCGACCCTGAATTCGGCACCGGCTGCGTGAAAATCACCCCGGCCCACGATTTCAACGACTACGAAGTCGGCAAGCGCCACAACCTGCCACTGCTGAATATCTTCGACAAAAACGCCGCCGTACTGCCAGCCTGCCAGGTCTTCAACCTGGACGGCACGCTGAACGAGGGCATCGACGGCAAGATCCCGGCTGAATACGCCGGCCTCGACCGTTTCGAAGCGCGCAAGCAGATTGTTGCCGCCTTCGACGCCGCTGGCCTGCTGGTCAGCGTTGATGACCACGGCCTGAAAGTGCCAAAGGGCGACCGCTCCGGCACCATCATCGAGCCTTGGCTGACCGACCAGTGGTACGTGTCCACCAAGCCGTTGGCAGAACCTGCCATCGCCGCCGTGGAAGATGGCCGCATCCAATTCGTGCCGAAACAGTACGAAAACATGTATTTCTCGTGGATGCGTGACATCCAGGATTGGTGCATCAGCCGTCAGCTGTGGTGGGGTCACCGCATTCCGGCCTGGTACGACGAGTCGGGCAAGGTCTATGTAGGCCGCGACGAAGCCGAAGTGCGCGCCAAGCACAACCTCGGTGCCGACGTTGCGCTGCAACAGGACAACGACGTACTGGACACCTGGTTCAGCTCGGGCCTGTGGACCTTCTCCACCCTGGGCTGGCCGCAGCAGACCGAATTCCTCAAGAAATTCCACTCCACCGACGTACTGGTCACCGGTTTCGACATCATTTTCTTCTGGGTTGCCCGGATGATCATGCTGACCATGCACCTGGTGAAGAACGAGGATGGCACGCCGCAGGTACCGTTCAAGACCGTGTACGTGCACGGCCTGGTGCGTGATGGCCAGGGCCAGAAGATGTCCAAGTCCAAGGGCAACGTCCTGGACCCACTGGACATCATCGACGGCATCGACCTGGAAACCCTGGTACAGAAACGCACCTCGGGCCTGATGCAACCGAAACTGGCGAAGAAGATCGAAAAGCAGACCCGCGACGAATTCGCCGACGGCATCGCCAGCTACGGCACCGACGCCCTGCGCTTCACCTTCTGCTCGCTGGCGTCCACCGGTCGCGACATCAAGTTCGACATGGGCCGCGTCGAAGGCTATCGCAACTTCTGCAACAAGATCTGGAACGCCGCGCGCTACGTGCTGGACAAGGGCGAAGACTGCGGCCAGAACGGCGAAGCCTATGAGCTGAGCCTGGCTGACCGCTGGATCATCTCGCAGTTGCAGCGCACCGAAGCCGAAGTGACCCGCCAACTCGACCAGTTCCGTTTCGACCTGGCCGCACAGGCCTTGTACGAGTTCATCTGGAACCAGTATTGCGACTGGTACCTGGAACTGTCCAAGCCGGTGCTGTGGGACGAAAACGCGCCGGTCGAACGCCAGCGCGGCACCCGTCGCACCCTGGTACGCGTGCTGGAAGTGGCGCTGCGTTTGGCACACCCGTTCATGCCGTTCATCACCGAAGAAATCTGGCAGCGCCTGGCGCCGCTGGCCGGTATCGAAGGCAAGACCATCATGCTGCAACCTTGGCCAGTGGCCAACGAAGCGCGCATCGATGAGGCGGCCGAAAGCGATATCGAATGGCTCAAGACCCTGATGATGGGCACGCGTAACATCCGTGCCGAGATGAACATCGGGCCAGGTAAGCCATTGGCGGTGTTTGTGAAGAACGCCAGCGCTGAAGACCAGCGTCGCCTTACCGAGAACGATGCGCTGCTCAAGAAGCTGGCGAAGCTGGAGTCGATCACCGTATTGGCAGCTGATGCAGAAGCACCGCTGTCCGCCACCGCACTGGTCGGCGAGATGGAAGTGCTGGTGCCGATGGCCGGCCTGATCGACAAGGGCGCCGAACTGGCACGTCTCGACAAGGAAATCGGCCGCCTGCAAGGCGAAGTGCAACGCGTGGGCGGCAAGCTGTCCAACGCGGCCTTTGTCGACAAGGCACCGGCTGAAGTGATCGAGAAAGAACGCGCCAAGCTGGCCGAGGCTGAACAGGCCCTGGGCAAGCTGGCGGAGCAACATGCGCGGATTTCCAGCCTGTAAGGTGGACCGCGTGTCAGAAAGAGGCCTTAGGGCCTCTTTTTTTTGGGTGTGAAAACCCAATCGATGTGGGAGCGGGCTTGCTCGCGAATGCGGTCTATCAGACACACACCCAATGACTGACCCACCGTATTCGCGAGCAAGCCCGCTCCCACATTTAACCGAGGTCAACTTCGGAATGTGTGACAATACCCATCACTTTTGAAGCAACCCCAGAATCGACGTAGCCCATGACCGCCCCCAGCACGCCAAAACCTCCGCGCAAGAAGCCTAAAACCGCCGCCACGGCCAAGCCCGTCGCGCCGCGCAAAGAGGCGACATTGCACCCACGCAACCGCCACACAGGTCGTTACGACTTCCCGGCGCTGATCAAGACCACGCCGGAACTGGCGAAATTCGTGATCATCAACCCCTATGGCAAAGAGAGCATCGACTTCGCCAGCCCGGATGCGGTGCGCGTGTTCAACCGAGCGCTGCTGAAAGCCTTCTATGGCATCCAGCACTGGGACATTCCGGCCGACTACCTGTGCCCACCGGTGCCGGGGCGTGCGGACTACGTGCACTTCCTGGCCGACCTGCTGGCCAGCACCAACGACGGCAAGATCCCACGCGGCTCTATCGTCAAGGTGCTGGACATCGGCATGGGCGCCAACTGTGTCTACCCGCTGATTGGCTACATGGAGTACCGCTGGAATTTCCTCGGCTCGGAGGTCGACCCTATCGCCGTGGCTGCGGCCAAGGCCATCGTGCAATCCAACGACCTGAGCAAGGTCATCCAGTTGCGCCAGCAGACCAATCCCAAGCAGATCCTGCTGGGCCTGCTGGAGCCGGGTGAGCGTTTTGACCTGACGATGTGCAACCCGCCGTTCCATGCGTCCATGGATGAGGCCACCAAGGGCAGCGAACGCAAGTGGCGCGCCCTGGGCAAAGCCGATCCGAAACGCAAGTTGCCGGTGCTGAACTTCGGTGGCCAATCGGCCGAGCTGTGGTGTGAAGGCGGCGAAGCGCGGTTTGTGACGCAGCTTATTGCTGAAAGTGCGCATTTTGCCCACAAGGTGTTGTGGTTCAGCACCCTGGTGTCAAAAGCATCGAACTTGCCCGCCATCGAGACCGCCCTGAAAAAGGCCGGTGTCCTGGAAAGCCAGGTCGTGGAAATGTCGCAGGGTCAGAAGCAAAGCCGATTTGTGGCGTGGACCTTCCAGACCAAGAACGAGCAACAGATCTGGCGCCAGCGCTGGGTTCGCGACTGACAAATCGTAGGCAACAAAAAACCGTGCCCGGATCGCTCCGGAGCACGGTTTTTTTTGCTGCGTCTTACTTGTTAACAGCGTCGGTCAGGCCTTTGGCCACAACCAGCTTGATAACTTTCTTGGCAGCGATTTCGATGGCAGCGCCAGTCGAAGGGTTACGGCCAGTACGGGCAGGACGCTCGGTCACTTTCAGTTTGCCAACGCCTGGCAGAGTGATTTCGCCGCCGTTTTCCAGCTGGTCAGCAACAACTTGGCTCAGTTGGTCCAGCAGAGCGCGCACGGTGGTTTTCGGTGCGTCTACTGCTTCAGCCAGGTCAGCGATCAGTTGGTCTTTAGTAATAGCCATTGTGGTGTTCCTTCCCTATCAAATTCATATGGATTGCAGAGTGCAGTGTCAGCCGTCGAGCCCGACCGTCTAGGCCTGGCACCCCCGGCTATAACCACGGAGATCGGGGTTATAGATGCTTGAAACGGGGATTGGTTCGACCTGACAGATGCTGAATGCACGCTTATCGCCGAGACTTGGCGTAAGACGGGGCAAAACTAGCACAGAGACGGGGAAATATCCGCTTCTACCTACCCATTTGGTCAGCTTTATCGCTCTAAACCGTGAAAAAAAGGCATATGGCCCGTCGGACGGCGACCAAAACACCCTTCGAAGCCCGTCTCGGCCAATGGTGCGGTACACTTGGCGACTTTTCGGGGAGGCCCACCGCTCCCCGCTCAACCAGCCGAGAAGCCTATGCCGATCCGTCATTGCATCGTCCACCTGATCGACAAAAAACCCGACGGCACACCTGCAGTTCTCCACGCCCGCGACTCCGAGCTTGCCGAGTCGGCCGCCATCGAGAACATGCTTGCCGACCTCAACGAGAGCTATAACGCCAAACAAGGCAAGGCCTGGGGTTTCTTCCATGCCGAGTCCGGCGCGCACCCGTTCAGCGGCTGGTTGAAGGAGTATTTCGACGGTGGCCAGGATTTCACCACGTTCAGCCGTACGGCGGTCGAGCATCTGCAGAAGCTGATGGAGGAGTCCAACCTCTCCACCGGCGGCCATGTGCTGTTCGCCCACTACCAGCAAGGCATGACCGATTACCTGGCCATCGCCCTGCTGCACCACAGCGAAGGCGTGGCGGTGACCGACGAGCTGGACGTGACCCCCTCGCGCCACCTGGACCTCGGCCAATTGCACTTGGCGGCACGCATCAACGTGTCCGAGTGGCAGAACAACAAGCAGTCCAAGCAGTACATTTCCTTTATCAAGGGCAAGAACGGCAAGAAGGTTTCGGAATACTTCCGCGACTTCATCGGCTGCCAGGAAGGCGTCGACGGCCCGGGCGAGACCCGTACCCTGCTCAAGGCGTTCAGCGACTTTGTCGAAAGCGAAGACCTCCCGGACGAATCCGCCCGCGAGAAAACCAAGACTTTGGTGGATTACGCCAGCAGCCAGGCCAAGCTCGGTGAACCGATGGGGCTGGAAGAACTCTCGGGGTTGATCGATGAAGATCGGCCTAAGGCGTTCTACGACCACATCCGCAACAAAGACTACGGCCTGTCGCCGGAAATCCCGGCGGACAAGCGCACCCTCAACCAGTTCCGCCGCTTCACCGGCCGCGCCGAAGGCTTGTCCATCAGCTTCGAAGCGCACCTGCTGGGCGACAAGATCGAGTACGACGAAGCTGCCGGCACCTTGATCATCAAGGGTCTGCCGACTCAACTGACTGATCAGCTCAAGCGCCGTAACTGATGCTCGGCGGGGTTTTCAAGAAAGTCCTGCTGGTGTTGCTGGTCGTGGTGGTGATCCAGAACTGGGGCAAGATCGAGCGGGTGTTCAACCCGTCCCAAGTGGTATCGGAACAAACCCGCGCTTCAGCGCGGGTGGTGCTTTATTCCACCGAGTGGTGCGGTTACTGCAAGCAGATCCGCCGCTTTCTGGACCAGAAAGGCATTCCCTACCAGGCGGTCGATATCGAGAAGGATGCCCAGGCGCGCAAGGCGTATGAAGCGTTGGGCGGCGGCGGAATTCCGTTCGTGGACGTGAACGGCACGCTGATTCGCGATTACGACCCCGAAAAGATCATGGCGGCGCTGAAATAATCAGCGCACCACGATCATCCGTCCCAATACTGTATGCAGCTCAAAGCCAAGCACGGCCTGCAAGGCATTCAACACCGCCTGCGGGTCCTTGCTCGGGAAACTGCCGCTGACGCGCTTGGCGCCCATCTCTTCGTTGAGCAACAGAATGCGGCCTGGGTAGTAACGCTCCAGGTCCTTGACCACGTCCGCCAACGGCGCCTTGTAGTAATTGAGCCAGCCGTCGCGCCAGGCCAGGCGTGATTCGCTGTCCACCGCGTGCAGAGGGTCAGCAACGCCGTCTACGTAGGCCACTTGCTGTCCCGCCGTAAGAATTTGCTGCGCACCTTGCTTGGACGGCGTCACGCCAACCCGCCCGGACAACACCGTTACCTGAGCGCCTGCCGGTTGCAGGCGCACTTCGAATTGCGTCCCCAGCACCCGCGCTTCACCACTGCCCGCCTCCACCACAAAGGATTGCCCGGTGTGGGTCACGCTAAAAAATCCGGCACCGCGACGCAGCTGGATATGCCGTTCGCCATGGTTGAAATCCACGGCAATCGCACTGTCGGCATCAAGGGTGACTTGGGAATTATCCGCCAGCGTGACGGTTTTGACTTCACCGGGCGCAGTCACGTAGTCGGCACCGAAATCATCGACCCAGCGTGACGGCTGCCAGCCGGCGCCCATGGACACCATCAACAGCAGGCACGCGGCCATCGCCAAGGCGCCGGACCAACGCACCACCCGCGAGCGTTTCGGGGCGTTCATGGCATTGAGGTAGCCCTGCAACACCAACGAATCTTCGTCCGCCAGCTTGCGCGCTGGCACTTCGCTCAACTCCCACAACACCTGGGCCTGGGAATAGGCCTCGACGTGCGCCGGATCTGCCCGCAACCACTGGCTGAAAGTGGCCTGGTCGCCACTGCTGGGCTGGTCATGCAGCAGGCTCAACCAGGCCAGTGCGGCTTGTTCCTGGGCGGGCGTAGGAGTGACGTTCACGGTGCTTTCCCTGGCGATGGTTCGCGAAGGCTGGCTTTGCAGGCTTCGAGGGCACGCATCATATGTTTTTCCACGGCACTTTGGGACAGGCCCATGGCCTTGGCGATTTCTGCGTACTTGCGGCCGTGGATGCGGTTGAGCAGGAAAATCTGCCGCGTGCGTTCGGGAAGGCCGCGCAAGGCGGCTTCGACGTGGCGCAGGTCATTGCCGGCTTCCAGTGCCGCCTGGGGTTCAGAGCCTTGGTTGTCTTGCTGCTCAGGCAGCCAGCCTTCACTGCTACGCACCCGTGCGCCTTCGCTGCGCAGGTGGTCGATGGCGATATTGCCGGCGCAGCGCAGCAGGTAGGTGCTGAGTTCTTCGACCTGCACCAACGGCCGTCGCCAGAAACGCAGGAACAGGTCCTGCACCAGGTCGGCCGCCGTGGCGCGGCAGCCCACGCGGCGACTCACCAAGGCTTCCATCTGCGAACGCTGGGACAAAAACACCTGCAGGAAATGCGCACGCCCACCCGCCGCGTCAGCGTGCGGGCTGTCCTGGGATTCGGGTGGCGTGCTGATCATCATGGGCGGGCTCAGAGAGTGGCGAAGGCTGCAACAGGACTGGCGAGCAGACCAATGCCCGCCAGGATCAAGGCCAGCCTTGGCCGGTACGGCAACAACAGCACCAGCAGCAACGCGCTGAGCATCAGCACGGCGCACCACTCCACCAGGCCCCGGCCCCAACCGGCGACATCCACTGCCGGCCAGATCGACACCACCAGCAACAACCAACCGATCACCCGCAAACCCAAGCGCCGACGAGGCGAGGGTTTGCTGTGCAGCAACTCGCCGTGGTGACGGTCCGTGGACAGGCACAGTGCGGTGAACCCGGCGTAGCACATCAGCAGCGCGAGCAGCATTCAGTTCGCCTCCTGCTTCAGCGTCAGGGGGCGTGCGCGCTCTGCTTTAGGCGCAGGCGCGGTGCGACGCTGCATCTTCCAGGCGGCCCAGCCGAGGAAAACGCCACTGGCCAGACAGGTCAAGTCGAAGCCAGCCATGGCCCAGTCGCCGGTTGCCAGCGAAACGCCCAGGTGATGCGAAGTCGTCAATGCATTGAGCAGCGGGATCGCGATAAACAGCAACGCGCCGAAGCTCAGTTGCTCGACCCAGCCCTGGCGACCGCGACGCAGCATGGCGTGCAACAGGCTCAGCCCCCAGGCAATAAAGAAGGTTTGCACTTCCCAATCGGAACGCTCGGCAAAGCTTGCCGGCAACAAACGGTTGGCCCAGAAAAACGCGGCGATGGCGATCATCAGCCCGGACATGCTGGCGATGTTCAACACTTCCACCAAGCGCAACTCAAACGGCATGACCGCAGCCTTGGCATGTTTGAGCTGGCGCTTGCCGAGCCAGATCACCAGCCCGGTGCCAATCATCGCCGTGCCCGCCAGGCCGCAGATAAAGTACAACCAGCGCAACACCGGACCGGCGAAGTGGCCCATGTGCAGGCCATAGAAAGTACCGCCGATAGCAGAAGGCAACGACTGCCCGCCACTGACCCGCACCAGCTCGCCGGTCGTGCCGTTGAAGGACACGGTGCTGCCAAAATCATGCACCACGCTGTCGGAACCCGCGCGGAACACATTGACCGAGGCGTTCACATCGCTGGGGTTATTCACGGCGACGCGCCCCACATGACCACCGGCCCATTGCGCCCGCGCTTGCTCGTACATCGGCATCAGCGGCAGCAATATGCCTGGCTGACCCGTTGCCGGCGCGTTGTTGGTATTCGGGAACACTTCGCTGAAGAACGCTCGGGTGTCTCCCCCATAGGAAGCCAGGATCGGCGCCGGCATCACCATGCTCATAAAGATCACCAGGCTGCTGTAGGTGATCATCAGATGGAAGGGCAACACCAGCACGCCGACCGCGTTGTGCCCGTCAAGCCAGGAGCGCTGGCCCTTGCGGGGGCGGAAGGTGAAGAAGTCCTTGAAGATTTTCTTGTGGGTGATGATGCCGGTGATCAAGGCGATGAACATCACCATCGCGGCGATAGTCGACAGCCAGCGGCCCCAGGGATGGGGCATTTGCAGCTGGAAGTGGAAACGATAAAAGAAATCGCCGCCCATGCTTTCACGGGCTTGCACGGCCTGGCCGGTGACGGGGTCGAGGGTTTTCTGGATGAAGTTTCCGCGTTTGCCAGGGTCGACCTTGTCTTGCCACATCACCGACAGGCCGGGGTCGCGGCTGTCCGGCAGGGTGATAAACCAGCGTGCAGCGGTCGGCGCGACTTGCTGCAGATAGGTCTGGGCGACCGTCAGGCTACGCGCGTCGTCCAGGGGGCGGGCCTGCACTTCAGGCTGCATCCAATGGCTGATCTCATCCTTGAAATACGCCAAGGTGCCCGTCAGGAAAATCGCAAACAGCAGCCAGCCAAAGATCAGCCCTGCCCACGTGTGCAACCAGGCCATGGCCTGGCGAAAGCCCTCTTTCATGTGCGTGCCATCCAGAAGCCCACACCCGCCAGGGTGGTAAATACCGCGCTCGGCAGCATCACGCCAAACCAGGCGCGCGCGGCGCTGCGGCAGGCGAAACACCAGAGCACCGCCAGCAGGTAGAACACGAACGAGCTCATCATCCCAGTGATCACGGCGTCAGCGCGAGAAGTGGGCATCCACAGCGCCAGGCAGATGCTGGCCAGGGAAGCCATCAGATAGCCGCCCACCACGGCAGCCAGCACGCGCGAGGTAACGGCGAGGCGATAGGAGACAGGCAGCGAGGTTTTGCTTTTCATGCGGGAGGCGCCAGGTTCATCAGGCCGCAATATTAATGATAAATATTATCATAAGCAAAACAGAACGGATGAAAGACCTGCCCCGACGGATTGCCGAAGCCCGTCGCGGGCCCTACAATGCGAACAATTCTTGTTCTCTAAAGCATGGCGATGCTTGTGGAGTGTCCGCGTTGAGCCCGTCCAATACCGTCGAAGTGTTGTACAACGACCATCACCACTGGCTCACCGGCTGGTTGCGTCGCAAGCTCGGCTGCCCGGAAAGCGCTGCCGACCTGGCCCAGGACACCTTCATCCGTGTGCTTACCGCGCGGGAAACACCGACGCTGGTCGAGCCCCGCGCGTTCCTCACCACGGTCGCCAAGCGTGTGCTCTTCAACTTCTACCGCCGCCAGGACCTGGAGCGCGCCTACCTCGACGCCTTGGCGCAGATGCCCGAGCACGTGGCACCGTCGGAAGAAGAACGCGCCATCATCCTGCAAACCCTGGTGGAGTTGGACCAACTGCTCGACGGCCTGCCCGTCCAGGTCAAGCGTGCGTTCCTGCTGGCCCAACTCGATGGCCTGACCTACGCACAAATCGGCACTGAACTGGGTATTTCCATCGCCACCGTCAAACGCCACCTGAGCAAAGCGGCTATGCGCTGCTACTTCGCCCTATGAACTTCTCCACCCAAGTCGCCGAACAAGCCGTGCACTGGCTGATGGAAATGCAGCAAGGCGCGCTCAACCCGCGCCAGCAAGCCGCCTGGCAACAGTGGTTGAACGCCCACAGCGAACACCAGCGTGCCTGGGATCACATGCAGCGCGTCAATCAGCGCCTGCGCGGCATGCCCTCGCCCCTGGCCCATGCGGCGTTGAATGCGCCAACTTCCACCAGCCGTCGCCAGGCGTTGAAGTTGCTGTTGATCCTCGGCGCCGGTTCGGCTGCCGCCTGGAGCCTGCGCCAACAGCATATTTTGCCGCCGCTGACCGCCGACTACCGCAGTCCCGTCGGCCAGCGACGCAAGGTGCAATTGGCCGACGGCAGCCAGTTGCAGCTCAACACCGGCACCGCAGTGGATGTGCATTTTGATGGCCAGCAACGGCTGATCCGCCTGCTGGAAGGCGAGATTCTGTTGACGGGTATTACAGGCAGCACACCGTTGCAGGTGCTGACCGGCCAGGGTCTGCTCACTAGCCAGGCGGCGCGTTTTAATGTGCGGCAGTTCAACGATCACACCCAACTGGCGGTATTCGACGGACAAGTCGACGTGATGCCCAGCACCTACACCGGCCTGCCGCTGAGCGTCCAGGCCGCGCACCAGGTCAACTTCACCCGCAAAGGCTGGGACACCCCGCGCCCCACCGACGCCAACAGCGGCGCTTGGGCCGACGGCATGCTGGTTGCTGCCCACATGCGCCTGGAAGATTTCCTCGGCGAACTCGGCCGTTATCGCCGTGGCCAGGTCAGTTGCGACCCACAGGTAGCCAACCTGCTGATCTCCGGCAGCTACCCGCTGGATGACAGCGAGCGCATTCTCGACCTGCTGGAAGTGAGCCTACCGGTGAAGGTACGGCGCTTTACCCGCTACTGGGTGACCGTGCAGGCACGCGCCTGAAATTAATTCAAAAAACAGTGAGCCGTTTTCCACCCCTCGCGTGACAGAGAAGGAAAGCCACCTTGATCCTTCCTTCTCAGGACCGCTCTTCATGCCCCAGCAACCGAAGCTTCTTGCCCGCACCGTGCGCCAACTCCTACTCGGCGCCAGCCTCAGTCTGACTGTGCTGCCCCCGGTGATGGCGGCCGACGCCAAGCCCTATCACATCGCCCCGACGTCGCTGGAAGCAGCACTGAACCAGTTTGGCCGCGAAGCCGGCGTGTTGATTTCCTTCGGCTCCGAAGTCACGGCGGGTATGCAGAGCCGTGGTTTGTCCGGCAACTACGGCGCTGCGGACGGCCTGCAAAAATTGCTGGAAGGCACCGGCCTGCAAGCCCGTGCCGAAGGCGACAATGCCTACAGCCTGCAACCGGCCACTGCACCGGCCAGCATTGAGTTGGGCACCTCCAGCGTGGTTGGTGATTGGCTGGGCGACGCGGCGCAGACCAATGTGTTCGAACACCCCGGCGCCCGCGATGTGATCCGCCGTGAAGAATTCGAACGCCAGGGCGCCACCCAGGCCAAGGACGTGCTCAACCGCATTCCCGGCGTCAACACCCCGGACAACAACGGCACCGGCAGCCACGACATGGCACTGAACTTCGGCATTCGTGGCCTCAACCCACGCCTGGCGTCGCGCTCCACGGTGCTGATGGATGGCATTCCGGTGCCGTTCGCGCCCTACGGCCAGCCGCAGCTTTCCTTTGCGCCGATCAGCATGGGCAACATGGACGCGGTCGACGTAGTACGCGGCGGCGGTGCGGTGCGCTACGGCCCGCAGAACGTCGGCGGCGTGGTCAACTTCGTGACCCGCGCGATCCCGGATGCACCGACGGTCAAAGGCGGCTTGCAGACCGAAACCAGCCCTTCCTCCAGCCACGACGGCTTCAAGACCACCGGCAACCTGCTGGCCGGCGGCACGGCTGATAACGGCCTGGGCGGGGCGATTCTGTACTCCGGCACCCGTGGCGGCGACTGGCGCGAAAACAGCAATACGCGTATCGACGACCTGATCCTCAAGGGCAAATACCAACTGGATGACGCCAACAGCTTCAACGCCATGGCGCAGTACTACGAGGGCCAGGCCGATATGCCGGGTGGCTTGAACGTCGCGGACTACAAGGCGGATCCCTACCAGTCCACCCGCCCCTACGACAAATTCTGGGGGCGCCGTACGATGTTCAACGTCGGCTATCGCTATGAGCAGGACCGCCGCGAGTTCACCGTGAACAGCTTCTTCACCAAGACCTTGCGCAGCGGTTACCTGGACCAGGGCACGTTCCTTTCGCTGTCCCCGCGTGAATACTGGGTGCGTGGCATCGAGACCCGCTTCGCCCAAGGCTTTGACCTGGGCCCGACCAGCCACGAAGTCGGCGTCGGCTACCGCTACATCAACGAGGCCGGCCACGAACTGCGTTACCGCACGCCGATTGCCGCCAACCAGCAGATCCCCACCACCGACAGCCGCAACGACCGCGACACCCGTGGCGGCACCGAAGCCAATGCGTTCTTCATTGATGACCGGATCGATATCGGCAAGTGGACCATCACGCCGGGCGTTCGCTACGAGATGATCGAGTCCCAGCAGACCAACAACCTGACCAACGTAAAATACAAAGGCGACTACAACACCGCGCTGCCGGCACTGAACGTGCTGTACCACCTCAGCGACAGCTGGAACCTCTACGCCAACACCGAAGGTTCGTTCGGCAGCGTGCAGTACAGCCAGATGCCGAACCGCGTGACCAGCGGCGAAGTGAAACCGGAAAAAGCCCGTACCTGGGAACTCGGTACCCGCTACGACGACGGCGCCTTGCGTGCGGAAATCGGCGCATTCCTGATCAACTTCGACAACCAGTACGAAAGCAACCAGACCAACGACTCGGTGATTGCGCGTGGCGAAACCCGCCACCAGGGTATCGAGACCAGCGTCAACTACGCGCTCGACGGTTTGAGCCCGGCGCTGGCCGGCTTTGATGTGTACGCCACTTACGCCTACGTCGACGCGACCATCCGCGAAGACGGCCCGAACAAAGGCAACCGCGTGCCCTTCTCGTCCAAGCACAAAGGCACCCTTGGCGTGGGCTACACCGAAGGCCGCTGGAAGCTCAACCTGGACAGCAGCTACCAAAGCAGCCAGTTCGCCGACAACGCCAACACCGAGAAGGAAACCGCCAACGGCGCCAACGGACGCATACCTGGCTACATGTTGTTCAGTAGCCGCGCGGCCTATGACTTCGGCCCGCAACTGTCGGATTTGAATGTGGCAGTGGGTGTGAAAAACATCTTCAACACCCAGTATTTCACCCGCTCGTTCGACGATAACAACAAGGGTAAATACGTGGGCGAACCACGCACGGTCTACGTACAGACCTCCATTGCGTTCTAACGCCACTCAAACGAAAACGGGCCTGCAAATGCAGGCCCGTTTTTAGTGGCGCGTGAGAAAGCTATCAGCCGTTGAACACGGCGCGTTCTTTTTCCAGAAACTCCTGCTCAAGCTCATCTTCGTTGACTTTGGTGGTCGGCTGGTTTTTCCCGGCAGCGCGTGGCTTGCCTTGCAGTTTGCCGAACAGATGTTCCAACGCATGGTCCAGCTTGGTCGCCGCACCGTCGATCGCCTGTTCCAGGGTATCGGCTTTGTGCAGCACGGACAGCGGTTGATGGCCTTTTGGCCGCGCTTCCAGGCGGCAACTTAAATCGTGGGGACCGGGCTTGTCGCCGTTCTCATCCCGCAGGTAGACCTCCACTCGGGTCAGGTCTTCTTCGTAACGTTCGAGCGTGCTCTCAATGGTAGTACGTACCCACTCCTCCAGTCGGATGCTGCTTTCAATATGGTTATCGCTATTGACTTGGATTTGCATAGTTCTTCCCTTATTTCAGCTAGCTCGCGAGAGGTCACAACTGCAACACCGGGTCGGTGAAACCATGACCTCTTGATTACACAATTGAGCAGTCAGCAGAACAATTCAACCCCTTTGCAAAGATAAATCCCACATTACAAATTAAGTCTGACTACGAGCAAAAACGCTGTTAGGGTGGGGAGTTGGTTACATCTTCTTATGCCCAGCCAACCTCACAATTGCCCCTCTCCCAACGGGTGCAATCCACGGAAAATCCCTGCTTCTTCAACCAGCCAATCGTGCACCGCGCGTACGCCCGGATGGCTCAGTGCGCCTGGTGCATACAGCAACACGTAACGTTTGTGGTTAGGCACGGCCAGGCCGAAGGGCACGATCAAGGTGCCGCGCTCCAACTCATCGTTGAGCAAGGTGCGCCGCGCAATGGCCACGCCCATGCCGGCGATGGCGGCTTCGATGGTCAGGTGGTTGCGGTTGAAGGTGTGGCCACGGCGCACGTCGGCGTGGTGATAGCCGATAGCATTCAGATAAAACTCCCACTCGGCGTACTCATAACTCCCACGCCAGGCGGTGATGTCATGCAGCAGTGGGAAATGCACCAGGTCGGCGGGACCATGCAGCGGTGGCCGGCCGCGCAGAAGGCTCGGGGCACAGACCGGGAAAATCTGCTCATCCAGCAGGGCTGTGGATAACAGGCCAGGGTAGCTGCCGTCGTTCAAGTCAATGGCCAGGTCGAAGTCACCTTCATGCAGGGCGATGCTGCTGTCCTCGGCGACCATGCGCAATTGGATATCCGGAAAGCGCTGCTGCAAGCGCGGTAACCGAGGGGTCAGCCACTTGCCGAGAAACGAAGGGATCGAGCGCAGGCGCAGAGTGCCGCTGATCATCCCCGCGTCCAGGCGCTGCAACTCTGCGTCGATGCTGCCGTAGGCCTCCCCTACCGTTGTCGCCAATCGCTGCCCTTCGGCACTCAGCTCCACCCCACGCGCGCGCCGATGAAACAAGCGGAAACCCAATCGCTCCTCCAACTGGCGGATCTGCTGGCTCACCGCACCCGGCGTGATGTGCAGTTCCTCGGCACAGCGGGTGAACGACAAATGCCGCGCAGCACAGGAAAAAACGTGCAGCCAGACATACGTCTGGCCATGAAGGGGCCGGGTCATAGCGTTTAGTCCTGCTAAAGGGTGTCTTAGGATAATTCGTTGGTCAGTGCCGTGCCAGAGGCTCAGTATCGCGCCAATTCCGCTCGCTCTACAAAACATGGCAGCGATTTCTACTCCATTGCTTGTAAGGCTTTAGCATGGCTATCAGTGTTTTCGATCTATTCAAAGTGGGTATCGGCCCTTCCAGCTCCCACACCGTCGGCCCAATGCGGGCGGCGGCGACCTTTTCCCAAGCCCTGATCGATCAACAACTGCTGAGCGACACCCGCCGTGTAGAAGTGCGCTTGTACGGCTCGTTGTCCGCCACCGGCGTCGGCCACGCCACCGACCGCGCCTGCGTAATGGGCCTGATGGGCGAATGGCCAGACCGGGTCGACCCCACCTCGATCAACGCACGTATCCAGCAACTGCGCGAATCCGGCCGACTGCTTCTCGCAGGTCAGCAGGACATTGCCTTCAACTGGAAGCACGATCTCCTACTGCTGGACGAAAGCCTGCCCTACCACCCCAACGCCATGTCCCTGCACGCCTACGGCGAAAACGGCCTGCTGAGCGAGCAGACCTACTACTCGGTGGGCGGCGGTTTCATCATCGAAGCGGCGGAAGCGGCCTCGGGCATTGCGCCGACCAGCGATGTGGAATTGCCCTACGACTTTTCCAGCGCCGTGGAACTGCTGGCCTTGTGCAACAAGCACGGCCTGCGGGTTTCCGAACTGATGATGGCCAACGAACGCGCTTGGCGCAGCGACGAAGACATCCGCAGTGGCCTGTTGCACATCTGGTCGGTAATGCGTGAATGCGTGGAACAAGGCCTGCGCGATGAAGGCATCTTGCCGGGCGGTCTGGACGTACCGCGCCGCGCGGCGAAATTGCACCGCAGCCTGCTGGAAATCGGCAAACCGAATGTCATCACCTCGACCCTGTCGGCCATGGAGTGGGTCAACCTGTTCGCCCTCGCCGTCAACGAAGAAAACGCAGCCGGTGGGCGCATGGTCACCGCACCGACCAATGGCGCGGCCGGGATCATCCCGGCGGTGCTGCATTACTACATGAAGTTCAACGCCGACGCGTCTGACGACGACGTGGTCAATTTCTTCCTGGCCGCTGCGGCAGTCGGCATCCTCTGCAAGAAAAACGCCTCGATTTCCGGCGCCGAAGTCGGCTGCCAGGGTGAGGTGGGTTCGGCCTGCGCCATGGCTGCAGCAGGGCTTGCCGATATTTTGGGCGCTACTCCAGAGCAACTGGAAAACGCCGCCGAAATCGGCCTGGAACACAACCTCGGCCTTACCTGCGACCCGGTCGGCGGCCTGGTACAGGTGCCGTGCATCGAGCGCAATGCCATCGCGGCGGTCAAGGCGATCAACGCCACGCAAATGGCCCTGCGCGGTGACGGCAAACACTTCATTTCCCTCGACCGGGTGATCCGCACCATGCGTGATACCGGCGCCGACATGCATGACAAATACAAAGAAACTTCACGGGGCGGCCTGGCCGTGAGCTGGGTGGAGTGCTGAGGAGCATTCCCTGATCGCCCCAACGTGAGCCCGCGCAAAAATAATAACGAGGCAATAACGATGACCGATGTACGTACACCTGCCGTAGAAAATCCCACTGCCGAAACAACCGTGACCACCGGCTGGACCAAACACGACACCACCTGGATGCTGGGCCTCTACGGCACCGCCATCGGCGCCGGCACGTTGTTCCTGCCGATCAATGCCGGCGTCGGCGGCTTCTGGCCGTTGATCGTACTGGCCCTGCTGGCCTTCCCGATGACCTTCTTCGCCCACCGTGGGCTGACGCGCTTTGTGCTGTCAGGCAAATCTGGTGACATCACTGAAGTGGTCGAGGAACACTTCGGTGTCGGCGCGGGCAAGCTGATCACCCTGCTGTATTTCTTTGCCATCTTCCCGATCCTGCTGGTGTACAGCGTGGCGCTGACCAACACCCTGAGCAGCTTCATGGAACACCAACTGCACATGGCCCCGCCCCCTCGGGCGATCCTGTCGCTGGTGCTGATTCTTGGCCTGATGGCTATCGTACGATGCGGCCAGGGCGTGATCGTCAAGGCCATGAGCGTGCTGGTGTACCCGTTCGTCGCCGCCCTGCTGTTGCTGGCGTTCAGCCTGATCCCCAACTGGAACGGCGCCTTCTTTGCCTCCGCGGGTGATGGCATGCCCCTGCCGCTGTTCTTCAAGACCCTGTGGCTGGCGATTCCGGTGATGGTGTTTTCCTTCAACCATTCGCCGATCATCTCCGCCTTCGCCGTCGACCAGAAACGCGTGTACGGCGCCCAGGCCGAGCGCAAAAGCAGCGGCATCCTGGCCACGGCCCACGGCATGATGGTGCTGACCGTGATGTTCTTCTGCTTCAGCTGCGTACTTGCACTGTCGCCAGCCGACCTGGCAGCGGCCAAGGCGCAGAACATCTCGATCCTGTCCTACCTGGCCAACCACTTCCAGACGCCAGTGATCGCCTACGCCGCGCCGTTGATTGCGCTGGTAGCTATCACCAAATCCTTCCTCGGCCACTACATCGGCGCCAGCGAAGGTTTCCAGGGCCTGATCGTCAAATCCCTGCGCGGGCGCAATCGCTCGATGTCGGCCAAATGGCTGGAACGCTGCACCGCACTGTTCATGGTGATGACCTGCTGGGCCGTGGCTACCTTCAACCCGAGCATCCTGGGCATGATCGAAACCATGGGCGGGCCGATCATCGCGTGCCTGTTGTTCCTGATGCCGATGTACGCCATTCGTCGCGTGCCATCTCTGCGCCAGTATTCGGGCCAGGTGTCGAATGTGTTTGTGGTGGTGATTGGGTTGATTGCGCTGTCTGCGATCGTTTTCTCGGTACTGCCCTGAAATAGATCACCCAACAAAAAGGCGAACCTCGGTTCGCCTTTTTCATGTCCCGCAATAACGGCTCGGCGCCTTATGCGGCACGGCCTTTGCTGTACAGCTGTAGAGGGAAACGGACCTTGTGAAAACCTCAGCGACGGAGTGGCCGATGGTCAGGAGACGCGAACTAATCCCGACACCGGTCGTCAATGACTGCATGTTCTTATCAGGCGGTACGCACCATGGACAATCCTTTTCAGATCATCACCGACACCTTCACCCCTGAATACCGCGTCAACTTGAGCATCCAACGCCTGGACGGCAGCATCATGCTGACCCTCTCCAACGAACAAGGCGTGGTGGCCAAGCGCATGATCAGCGCCGAACAGCGCAATGATCCCAAGCGGCTGAAACGCCTGGTGCAAAGCATTCAATTCGGTATCGCCATCGAACAGGGCCACAGCGCCATGGAGATCCTGGCGGTGATGACGGATGGCGATCACAAAGTCCTTCATCGACCGCCGACCCGCGCCCTGCCGTTCAGCGTCGGGCTTTAAAGCTCGCCCTTCTCGGTTTCCAGGCTCGCCTCGCCCTTGCGACGCGGGCCTTCGACCTTCACCGAAGGGAAGGCCGACGAGGCGTAGCGCACCACCAGAATCGCGAACGCCAACAGCAGAATCCCACCGCACAGGTAGATGATTCCCACGTCCGGCGGATTGTGGTGCGACACGTTGGAGATCAGCAGTCGCGTCAACGCGGTGATTGCCACGTAGATCAGGAAGCGCACCGGCATGTGGTTGGTCTTGAAGTAAATCCCGACCATC
Source organism: Pseudomonas sp. P7759 (assembly GCF_013386445.1). Taxonomy (NCBI): domain Bacteria; kingdom Pseudomonadati; phylum Pseudomonadota; class Gammaproteobacteria; order Pseudomonadales; family Pseudomonadaceae; genus Pseudomonas; species Pseudomonas sp. P7759. The sequence continues at coordinate 380,723 of NZ_JACART010000007.1, read as the reverse complement.
GCACCCAATTCCAGGTAGATGAACAGCAGCAAGATGTCATCGATCTTGATGTGCCCGTTCTCCAACATCCCCAGAAACTCCATCACCGCCGCCCAGGCCGTCACCGCACCAATGGCGAACAGCGCCAGGTAGTGGAACGACTCGACGAACAGGTTACCCAGGGACTCTGCCAGCCCGTGGACTTGCTGGCGCAGCCTTTCGGCCCAGTTGATTTTCACGATGATGCTTCCTTAGGTCGACTCGACCGGATAATGCGGGTTGGACGTGACGGTTGTTCTGCATGCAGAAAAAAGGCCAGGGGCAGGTATAAGATGATGGCGGGGTGACATGAGGCACTCCAAACCTGTATTTACGGACTACATTAAAAAACTGCTATCCAAATCCGATGGTTTGGCTTAACCTTTTTACTGTATATAAATACAGCATTCCAGCAACACCCGAACACAAGGGCTACTCCCCTTCACTACTGCACCCTGATGACGAGGCCAAAAAATGGCTGTTGAAACCCTGTATCGCAGTACCCGCGACTTGGAGACTACATTCGTGGATCGCAAACTTGCCGACGCACACGACCAGATGCTTGAACTGGCAGAGTCTCTGATGGATGTCCTGTTGAAAAACGTGGAAGGCTTGACTGAAAAGCAGGCAGAAGACGCCGGTATTTTCATGGCCAAGAACCGCGCCGCCTTTGCAGCAGCATTCAAGAACAACGCCAGCGCCCTGGCCGAGATCGGGCAGCCGGAGGCAGAGTAAGGAGGCCGGCCCGCCTCCGTTGATTCAGGGTGAACCAATGGGTTCAGGCAGACCGGCGATTCATGGTTTTACCAAAGGCTATTCGCGCCTTACGCCTGCCACAAGGTTTTACCGAAGAAGGTCAACGTGCGGTCCCACGCCAGTTGCGACCATGCGGCGTCGTATTGCGTGTCGGGGATACGGCCATGGCCGATCGCCGTTTCGTTGGCAAAGGCATGGCGCGCCAGGTAGCGATAAAACGTCGCGTCCACGCCGGCCGCGTGCAGCGTTGACTCCAGCTCCGCGACGGTTTCGATATTGAAAAAAGCATCCTGCGTGCCCCAATGGCCAATCAGCGGTGCTTTGATTTTTGCCGCATCCAGGTATTCAAGCGGCGGGAAGCCATACCAGACCACACCCGCGGCCAGTTCTGGAATTGCATTGAGCGCCAACAGTGTCAACGCCCCGCCCATGCAGTAGCCGGTCACGCCCACTTTTTTCGAGTCGGCCTGCAGGTAACGCACTGCGCCTGTGATGTCCTGGGACACCGCATCGCCAAAATCCAGGCTGTCCATCAGGTGATGGGCTTCTTCCTCTTCCACGGTCGAGGCGCCGCGATAAAGGTCCGGCACCAGCACCCGGTAACCGCATTCGGCCAGGCGGATGGCCACGCCCTTGATCTGCTCGTTAAGCCCCCACCACTCTTGAATCAATACGATGGCCGGCGCCCCTTCCAGCACAGCCGGGCTGGCCAGGTAGCCGTTGACTTCGGCACCGTCTGGGCGCTTGAACGTTACGGAATGCGCTGTTGCTTGATTGGACATGAAGACTCTCCGCGGCAAGTAGGAAAACGATGGCGGGCAAGCACCGAAAAGCGCCCGCCTTCAGAACCCTATCAGGATTTTCAAGCTGACAAACCCTCCTCTCCCCTCGTTATGTACCACTGTGTATTAGCGCACCCGCGCGACATATTCGGGATACAAAACACCGGTCTACTGGGCCTGCCTGAACCTTCACTGATCAATACGCCGTGACCGAAGGTTCAATCACATAGGACCCGGAGAATAAAAATGCACGACTCAACACCGGTTGATCGCCTGATCGTCAACACCTACACCAATGGCCTCATCGGCCCCAGCCAGAAGATGCTCGGCCCGCTCGCCGATGGCGGCACCCTCATCACCGGAACTCCACCCGGGTGTTGGGGCCCGATGATCACGCCCGCGTTTGAGGGCGGCCATGAGGTGACTCAACCCGTATTCATCGCCGGCGCCGAAGTCGGTGACGCCGTGGCCCTGAAGATCAAACGCATGCGCGTAACGTCGCTGGCCACTTCGTCAGGCGTCATGCGCTTTGTTGAGGGGCGTTATCACGGCGATCCCTTTGTCGCCAAGTTCTGCTCCAACTGTGGGCAGGAGCATCCCGCCAGCCATGTCGACGGAATCGGCGCCGACGCCATTCGTTGCAACGCCTGCGGGGCGGAGGTCAGCGCGTTTCGTTTCAGCCATGGCTACGTCATCGTGTTCGATGCCGAACATCAGGTGAGCCTGACCGTGAACCAGGCGGTAGCCGACCGCCTCGCCGGCCAGGCACCGGATATGGCGGCGTTGCCGGAGATGTCCGCGCAACATTCGATTCTGTCCCTGGCCCGCGCCGATATCCCCGGCCTTGCCGCGCACATGCGGCCTTTCCTGGGCAATATCGGCACCACGCCTTCACGGGATCTGCCGGATTCCCACAACTGTGCCGACTTCGGCCAGTACCTGGTCGGCGCGCCCCACCGCTACGGCATGACCCATGACCAACTGCATGCGGCGAAAACCGACGGGCATATGGACACCAACTCCGTACGCGAAGGTTGCGTGCTGATTTGCCCGGTGAGAGTCCCCGGTGCCGGGGTGTACATGGGCGATATGCACGCCCAGCAAGGCAATGGCGAAATTGCCGGGCATGCCACCGATGTGTCGGGCGAAACCGAACTCACTGCCCACGTGATCAAGGGGTTGAACCTCAAAGGCCCGATCCTGCTGCAAAACCTCGATGACCTGCCGCCCATGGCTCGCCCGATGACCGCCGAGCAACGGCTGCACGTCAAGGCACTGGGCGAGCACTGGGGGCAGTTCGAGATCGAAGACAACGGGCCCATTACCTTTATCGGCAGCGGCGCCGACCTCAACCTGGCGACGGAAAACGGCCTGGAGCGCGCGGCGGAGGTCACGGGCCTGTCGATGGACGAGGTGCGCAACCGCGCAACGCTTAACGGTTCGATTGAAATCAGCCGGTTGCCGGGAACCGTTCGCGTCACGCTCCTGTGCCCGATGCACATTCTGGATCGCATGGGGGTCGGCTCACTGGTGCGTGAGAAGTATCAACTCTGATCGGTGTATCAGCGGTACAGCAAGCGCTCGGCCAGCTCATCCGCCACCCGTGCGGGTGAGCGTTTTTCCGCCTGGGCGTGGGCGAAGATCTCGGTGAGGCGCGTGCCGATGTTGGACAGGTGCGCGGTGATGGTCGGCAGTTCCGCCCCGCTGTGCTTGAGCGCGACGTAGATCAGGCCGCCGGAGTTGATCACATAGTCGGGCGCGTAGAGGATGCCGCGCCCTTCCAGTTGATCGGCCACTTGCAGGTTGGTCAATTGCGCACTGGCGGAACCGGCGACGGCGGCGCAGCGTAACTGGCCGACGCTCTGGCGGTTGAACACAGCGCCGAGACCGCAGGGCGCCAGGATGTCGCATGGCGTGCTCAGTAACGCGTCGTTGGCGATGGGGTGTGCGCCCAGTTGTTCCATGGCCAGTTGCACCTTGCCGTGGTCGATGTCGCTGACCAGCAATTCCGCACCGGCAGCGTGCAGTTGTTCAGCCAGGGCGTAGCCGACATTGCCCAGGCCTTGGATCGCCACACGCAAGCCTTCAAGGTTATCGCTGCCCAGGCGCGCCATCGCGGTGGTGCGAATGCCGGCGAACACGCCCATGGCGGCATGGGGCGATGGGTCGCCTGCGGCGGTGGTGCTGGTGACGTAACGGGTGTGCTGGGCGATGCAATCCATGTCGGCCACCGAAGTGCCGCTGTCGGTGGCGGTGATGTAGCGCCCGTCGAGTTGTTCGATGCAACGGCCAAAGGCTTCAAACAATGCCGCGCGGTTTTCCACGTGGCCGGGACGCAGGATCACAGCGGTGCCACCGCCCACCGGCAGACCGGCCAGTGCCGCCTTGTAGCTCATGCCTTGGGCCAGGCGCGCGGCATCAGCCACGGCACTTTCGTCGTCGGGGTAGGAAAGGTAGCGACAGCCACCGAGAGCAGGCCCCAGGCGGCTGTTATGAATGGCGATGACCGCCTTCAGCCCAGTGGCCGGGTCGATGCTCAAGTGCAGCGATTCAAGGCGGGTGCTGTGCATGAGAGCAAACATCGTCAAGCTCCCGAATCACTTCTGGTAGTGGGCCAAGTATAGGCTTGCGGCAGAAAACTGCCGGACCAGGCTGGAATAAGCCGCCCGATTTCGCAGGTCTTGCGACATAAGCACGCAGGATATTTTCCAAGCCACTGGACGAAAATTCCCAGCAAGGCTAAAACGGGAGCATCTGCCGGAGAATGCAATGAATCCCCGCAACGCCTTTTTCGCCTGCCTGGAACGCTCCCCTCCCGCGCTGTTTGAAGCGGCGTTGTGGATTGCTGCCGAGCACGATCCGGCCGTAAAGCCCTCGCAGATCCTGCAGGAACTGACCTTGCTGCAACAACAGGTGAGCCTGGGCATGCCGCTGTTGCCGGCGGATGAACTGGGCCAGCCGCTGTTACGGCGCTTGAATGACCTGGGGTTTGCCCAGGATGAATTCACGCCCCTGCGCCCCGCCGCCGCCCTGCTGGACAAAGTCTTGCAGCGCAAACGCGGACAACCCCTGGCCATGGGCCTGATTGCCCTTGAGCTGGCGCGGCGCCTGGAGATTCCCATGGTTGGCGTGAATTTCCCCGGCCATTTCCTGTTGCGCGTGCCCGGCGCCGATCATCTGCTGGACCCCTGCGGCGGTCGACGGTTGTACCCCAACGATTGCCGCGACCTGTTGCAGCGCCAATACGGCCCCAACCTCAAGTTGCAGGCTGATCACCTGCACACCGCCGACCCGCGTTCGATCCTGCAACGGTTGTCCCGCAACCTGCGCCAACTGCACCTTTCCAACGACGTTCCGCTCCAGGCCTTGATCGACGCCGAACGCGTGCTGGAACTGGGCAACGCCAGCGCCGCCGACTACCTCGCACGGGCCAGCCTGTATCAGCGCCTGGACTGCCCCAACGCCGAGCGCTTCGACCTGGAACACGCGCTGATGCTCAGCGAAGACCCGATCCAACGCCTGCGCCTGACCGAACGCCTGGGCCACCTGCCGCCCAATTCAGTGGTGCATTAAGCCTGCGGTGTCTTGAGAATATCGCCCGGCAGCGGACTCTTCGGCACCTCGATTCCAGGCGAACGCACCTGAATGATCAACAACGCCGCAATCACCGCCGGTATCGCGCAGAAAAAGAAAATCTGCTGCACCGGAATATGCATCGCCAGCAACAGACTGCCAAACAGCGGCCCCAGGATTGAGCCAAATCGCCCTACACCCAGCGCCCAGCCTGTGCCGGTGGCGCGCACGTGCGCCGGATAGAAGTTACTGGCGAAGGCATTGAGGGTCAGTTGACCACCGATGATGCAAAACCCGGCCGCAAATACACAGGCCACCAGATAGCGCGGGTTGTCATGGTTGAGGCCGAGCAGAAGAGTGCACGCCGCAGCCGCGGCCAGTACGCAGGACAACAGGCGCACTTTGCTTTTCAAGCGGTCGGCGAACCAGGCCATACCAATGGCGCCCACGGTGCCGGCGAACAGGAACATCGAGGTCACCAGGTTGGCTTCTTTCAACGCCAAGCCACTTTCCAGCAGCAGCGACGGCAACCAGCTGATCATGAAATACAGCAGGATCAGACTGACGAAGAAAGTCGCCCATATCAGCAACGTCGGGCGTGCGTAGCCATTACGGAACAACTCCACCACCGTTAGCTTGCTGCCCTGTTCCTGCTGGTTTTGCGCCTCGGTCGCCAGCGGCGGGTGCCAGCCCGGCAACATGCGTGAGGTCACTTTCTGTAGCCTTGCGTAGGGCGGCGCATCACGCAGCAAACGCGGCAAGGACTCCGGCAGCAACCACACCAGAAACGGGAACAACAGCAATGGCGTCACGCCCCCCGCCAGAAACACCGCCTGCCAGCCGAAGCCTTCGATAAACCCCGCCGCCACGAACCCGCCCGCTGCGCCGCCGAACGAAAAGCCACACGCCGCCAAGGTCACCATCAACGTACGCAGGCGCGGCGGCGAATATTCCGACATCAACGCCATCGCGCTGGGCATCGCGCCGCCCATGCCGATGCCGCAGATAAACCGCGCGGCCATCAGCGTGTTCAGCGAATTGGCAAAGACCATCAGCACCGTCAGCGTGGCGTAGATCAGAACGCAGCCAAGCAGGATGCGACGCACGCCGAACCGATCCGCCAGCGGCGTCACCAGCAACGAGCCCAAGGTCAGCCCCAGCAGGTTGGCGCTGAACACCGGGCCGAATGCAGCCTTCTCCAGCCCCCAATCCTGAGCCAGCGCCGGCACCACGTAACCCAGCACCTGGGCGTCATAGCCGTCGGTCACCAGCAGCAGCGCCAGCAACAGGAGAATCAGCCACTGATAGCGCGACACCGGGCGGGCGTCGAGTGCAGCGCGAAAGCTGGCAATCTGATTGTGCATCGCAAGTACCTGTTTTTTATTGTTATGGAACAGCAAGCGTCAGGCGGCAGGTGTATCTGGCTGGTTGGCCGGATGAGCCTGCACAAAGGCCGGATGCTGCGCTGCCAACGCCGCGACCCGACCAATGCGCGGGTACGCCGCCAGCGGCACCTTGAAACGCTCGGCCGCATACAGTTGCGGGATCAGGAAGGTGTCGGCCAACCCCGGATGCTCGCCGAAGCAAAACCCTTGGTCGCCGATCAACTGCTCCACCGCGCCCAATCCCTGGCTGATCCAGTGCCCAATCCACGCCAACAGTTGCGCCTCGTCATGCCCCCATTGGCGTAGCAGGTTCTGGGGGCTGGAGTTATGCAGCGGATGGATATCGCAGCCGATGATCGAGGCCACCGCGCGCTCATGGGCGCGGGTCGCCAGGTCCTTGGAGAGCAGCGGCGCCTGTGGATAACGTTCCTCCAGGTATTCGATGATCGCCGGCGACTGAATCAACAGTTCGCCCTCCTCGGTACGCAAGGCCGGGACGCGACCTTGCGGGTTGATCGCCAGGTACTCGGGCTGACGATTGGCGCCGCCCGCCGGCACAAGCAGGTTGACCGGCACCGCGGTGAAATCCAGGCCCTTGAGCGCCAGGGCAATACGCACCCGGTACGACGAAGTGGAACGGTAGTAGGTGTAGAGTTCCATTACCCTGCCCTCCTAGCGCGCCGCGATCACGGTGCCACGGCATTCGCCGAAACCGATGGAGGCAAAGCCTTCACGGTTGCAACGCGCACGCAGGATGATTTCGTCGCCGTCTTCAAGAAACTTGCGCACTTCGCCGGACGGCAATTCAACGGCTTTTTTGCCGCCTTCAGTCATTTCCAGCAGGCTGCCGAATTGACCGGCTTGCGGGCCGGACAAGGTGCCCGAACCAAACAGATCACCCGCCTGCAATTGGCAACCGTTGACGCTGTGGTGGGCCACCAATTGCGCAACCGTCCAGTACATGTGCAGGCTGTTGCTCAAGGCCAGGCGATGGGCCGGCAGGTTCTGCTCGCGCATGGCGGCGGTGGTGAGCAGCACTTCCAGCTCGATATCCAGGGCACCTGCGGCCTGGTCACGTTTATCCAGCAGGTACGACAGCGGTTGCGGGTCGCCTTCAGGGCGCGCCGATTGCGCTTTGCGGAACGGTTCCAGGGCTTCAGCCGTGACCACCCAAGGCGAGATGGTGGTGATGAAGCTTTTCGACAGGAACGGCCCCAACGGCTGGTATTCCCAGGCCTGGATATCCCGTGCCGACCAGTCATTGAGCAGGCAGAAACCGGCGATGTGATCGGCCGCGTCACCAATGGCAATCGAATCGCCCATCTCGTTGCCCTGGCCGATCCAGATGCCCAGCTCCAATTCGTAGTCCAGGCGCGCACACGGGCCGAAGGTTGGCTCGGTTTGGCCGGCCGGCAGGGTCTGGCCTTTGGGGCGGCGCACGTCGGTGCCCGAGGTGCGAATAGTCGAAGCGCGGCCGTGGTAACCAATCGGCACGTACTTGTAGTTCGGCAGCAGAGGATTATCAGGACGGAACAGCTTGCCGACGTTCTGCGCGTGCTCGATGCCGACGTAGAAGTCGGTGTAGTCATTAATCCGCGCCGGTACCTGCATCTGGCAATCGGCGGCGCGGTGCAGCACCTGCGCTTCGCGGGTGTGCAGCTTGCTGCCTTCGGCCAGCAGTTCCAACAGGCGCTCGCGCAAGGCCACGCGCGGGCCGCGGCCCAGTTCAAAAAAGGCGTTCAATTGGCCACCGGCGGTCGCTTCGACGGCGCGACGGGCTTCACCGTCGAATTCATCGATGGCGGCGTGCAGATCCAGGATCGAGTCGCCAATCGCCACGCCCGCGCGCGGGGCCGAGCCGTTGATGCTGAACACGCCCAACGGCAGGTTTTGCAGGGGAAAATCGGTGTGACCATTGGCGGAGGCCACCCAGCTGCGGGTAAGTGTGGACTGAGTCATGGGTTATCTCCGGTTCGGGTTGAAGGTGGCGGGCAACGAGGCCCAGCACGCGTCATAAGTGGTTTGCAGTTGCGGGCAGTCCAGGGCGAACTGGGTGGGACGCAGCACTTGGCTGGTCTCGAACATGAAGGCCATGGTGTTGTCGATCTTGTGCGGTGCCAGCTCTACGTTGATGGCCTTGGTACAGGTCTCGCCGTCCGGGCCATGGGCGCTCATGCAGCTGTGCAGCGATGCGCCGCCGGGCAGGAAGCCTTCGGCCTTGGCGTCGTAGGCGCCCTGGATCAGGCCCATGTATTCGTTCATCAGGTTGCGGTGGAACCACGGCGGACGGAAGGTGTTCTCGGCCACCATCCAACGCGGTGGGAAGATCACGAAGTCGAGGTTGGCCAGGCCGTGGGTGCTGGTGGGCGAGGTCAGGACGGTGAAGATCGACGGGTCCGGGTGATCGAAGCTCACGGTGCCAAGGGTGTTGAAGCGGCGCAGGTCGTATTTGTACGGCACGTTGTTGCCGTGCCAGGCGACTACGTTGAGGGGTGAATGGTCCAACTCACAGGCCCAGAGTTCGCCGAGGAATTTCTGCACCAGCGTTGTCGGTTTCTTCACGTCTTCGTAGTGGGCGACTGGCGTCAGGAAGTCGCGCGGATTGGCCAGGCCATTGCTGCCAATAGGGCCCAGGTCCGGCAGACGCAGTGGCGCGCCGTGGTTTTCGGCGACGTAACCACGCGCCTGAGCATCCAGCAGCTCGACGCGGAATTTGAGGCCGCGCGGCAGCACGACGATTTCCAGCGGCTCCACGTCCAGCACACCCAACTCGGTGGCGATGCGCAAGCGACCTTGCTCGGGAACGATCAACAACTCGCCATCAGCATTGAAGAACACACGCTCCATGGATCGGTTGGCGCGGTAGTTGTAGACGCTGATGCCAGAGGGTTTCTCCGCCGCCGAGTTGGCGACCATGCCTACCAGCCCATCAATGAAATCCGTCGGTTCACTCGGCAAATCCAACGGGTTCCAACGCAAGCGATTGGGCGTCACCGCCCCCAACGGCCCACCGGCCAATTGCCGCTCCAACTTGATGAAAGCAGGATGATTGGCCGACGGCTGGATGCGGTACAGCCAGGTGCGCCGAGCTTCGCTGCGCACCATGGTGAACGCGGTGCCGGAGAACAGTTCGGTGTACAGCCCGTAGGGCGCTTTTTGCGGGGAGTTCTGGCCGACCGGCAGTGCGCCGGGCAAGGCTTCGCTGGCGAATTCATTGCCGAAGCCCGACAGGTATTCGAGGTTCATGGATCGTCCTCTGTACGGAAGTTGTTTTTATCGTAATCCAGTTACGCATAACGTAATTTGATCACTATCGACCGTCAAGCTATAAAGACGCCCATTCATCTCTCGGATTCTCGCCCCTCCATGGAAAAGCCCCGCGACACCGGTAAACAAAAAGTCCGCTCGGCCGAAGTGGGCACCGATATCCTCAAGGCCCTGGCCGAGTTGTCCCCGGCCACTTCGCTGTCGCGCCTGGCCGAACATGTGCAGATGCCGGCAAGCAAGGTGCACCGCTACCTGCAGGCGCTGATCGCCTCGGGTTTCGCCGAACAGAACACCGCCACCAACCACTACGGTTTGGGCCGCGAAGCCTTGCGCGTGGGCCTGGCGGCGCTGGGCAGCATGGATGTATTGAAGGTCGGCGCAATGCCCCTGGCGGAACTGCGCGATGAGTTGAATGAAACCTGCTTTCTGGCGGTATGGGGCAACCAGGGCGCGACCGTGGTGCAGATCGAACCCGCCGTGCGCGCCGTCACCGTGGTGACGCAATTGGGTTCGGTGCTGCCGCTGCTCAGTTCGTCCACCGGGTTGGTGTTCAGCGCCTTTCTACCGTCGCGGGAAACCGTGGAACTGCGTGAACGCGAAATCCAGGCCGGCACTGCCCATGCCCTGGCAGACGACCAGGCCTACGCTACCGCCTGCGAACAGATCCGCCAGCGTGGCCTGCATTTTGTGCATGGTTTGCTGATGCCCGGCGTCGATGCGTTATCCGCGCCGGTCTTCAACGCCATCGGCCAAGTGGCGGCGGTGATGACCGTGGTCGGCCCCACCTCGTTGTTCCATGCCGATGAAGACGGCCCGGCGGCGCAGCACTTGCTGGCAGCGACCCGGGCCGTGAGTTGGCGCATGGGCTATCAGCCCTGAATTAGTCGTGCCACTGCACCAAGGCCAGTGCCACACGGTTTTCCAAGGCGCGGATCGGTGCGGCAGTGCTCAGGTAGTTGTTGCTGATCATTGAAAACACCAGGCGCCGGCCCTGGGCGTCGCTGATGTAGCCACTCAACGAAGACACGCCAGCCATGGAGCCGGTCTTGGCGTGCAGGTTGTTTTCCGCCGCCGTCCCGCGCAGGCGATACCGCAAGCTGCCGCCGCTCATGCGATCGGTATTACCGGCGATTGGCAAGGCGTTGTACCAGGCGTCGAACCAAGGCTGTTTGGCCGTCGCCAGCAGCAGATCGGTGAGGTTCTGCGACGACACCAGATTGCGCCGCGACAAGCCCGAACCGTCGACCTGGCTCAGCGTCAGCGGGTCCAAGCCCTGGCGGCGCATGAAGTCCGCCACCGCTGCGACACCGGCCTGCGCCGTCCCTGCATTGGACGCCTTGCGGCCCATGGTCTTTAGCAACGCTTCGGACATGTTGTTGTTCGACAGCTTGAGCAGCGGCGTGATCAGTTCTTGCAACGGCGCCGATTGGTGCTCGGCCAACACCCTGGCCGTTACTGGGCTGACCCCACCGATCACACGTCGCCCAAGTACCTGAATGCCCTGCTGCGCCAACGCCTGCTCAAACAGATTGGCCACCAGCTGCGTCGGCTCCCACACGCTCACCCACTGCCGGCTTTGCTTGCCCGGCGCCAATGCGCCAGTGAGTTGCAGCAGATTGGTACCGTGCTGGCGAGTGATGCCGTAATTGTTGCCGGGGCCGCTGACAGCACGGTTGCTCAGTTGCACGTAGTCGGTAGACGGGCTCACCACCACGCTGACCGGTTGGCCAACCATGGCGGGCGCTTTTGCCGTGACCAGTAGCGTGCCCGCATCAAAATCCGTGTTGGGCGATACGGTCAGCGCGGAAATCTGCGCGCCGTAGTAGGTGCTTTCATCGTCGTGTGCCCAGTCCACACCCAGGCGTTCGGCGTCGAAGAAGGTATCGTCGAATACCAAGTCGCCCTGGACCTGGCGCACGCCTTGGGCTGCAAGTTGCGCCGCCAACGCCTGGTAATCGGTGAATTGCGTGGTTGGATCGCCTAACCCTTTTAGATACAAGTTGCCGGTAAGGCGCTCGCCTTGCTGCGCGCCGTTACTCAACAGTTGCGTGGAAAAACGATACTGCGGCCCCAGCACATCCATTGCCGCTGCGGTGGTGAGCAACTTGAGATTGGAGGCAGGAATCAGGCGGGTTCGCGGGTTGTGTTGATAGAGCGTGCTGCCGCTACGGGCATCACGCACCATCAGGGAAACCGTGGCGCCGTTGAGGGCCGGGTCAGCCAGGAGTTGCTCCAGGGTTGCCGGGGTGGAAGTCGGTGAAACACTCGCGCACCCCCCCAGCAAAACGCTCAAGCACAGCAGATGTAGCCATCGTCCAAAATGCATCAGTATCGTTTCCGCCAAGACATCAGTGGCGGCAACGCTACCACAAACCCTTTAGAACTCCAGGGTGCTGGACACCGACACCTGCCGCGCATCGCCCATGGACACAAACAAGCGGCTGGCCGCCGAGGTGTAGTAAACGCGGTCGAACATGTTCTTCACGTTGATCTGGAACTTGACCTTTTGCCCATCGATCTTGGTGTCGTAGGTGGCGAACGCATCCGCCACCGTGTAACCCGGCAAGGTGAAATCGTTGGCCGCATCGCCTGCCCGTTCACCGACGTAACGTGCACCGGTGCCCACGCGCAACTGGTCGCCGCCAAAGATGTTGCCGAAGTCATAAGCCACCGCCAGCGAGCCGGTGTGCTTGGCCACGTTTTGCAGGCGGTTGCCTTCCAGGGTCGGGTCCTTGTCCTTGACGTCCAGTGCATCGGTGTAGGCGTAGCTGCCGATCAGGCTGACCTTGTCGGTCAGTTGGCCGGTGGCATCCAGTTCCAGGCCACGGGAACGCACTTGGCCGGCGATGCTGTAGACGGTGTTGGCACCGGAACCAACGGAGACCAGCACGTTGCGCTTGTCGATATTGAACAACGCGGCGCTGGCGGTGATACGTCCCGGAATGTCGAGCTTGGCCCCCAGTTCCCAGGACTTGGATTCCTCGGGCGTCAGGTCGCCGGTCAAGGTGCTGCCATCGGCCAAGGCGGCGATGGTGGAGTTGGGTTTGAACGATTCGGTGTAGCTGCCGTAGAACGACAGTTCATCGGTGTAGCGATACACCAGGCCCGCACGCGGCACCCAGGCCTGGCCGTTGCCGTTGGTGTTGGCCTTGAACGGCACACCTTTGCCAGCATATTGGTCGTACATCTGGTAGCGCGCACCGGCGACGAAAATCCACTGTTCGTTCAGATAGAGGGCGTCCTGGAAGAACAGCGAATCGCTGCGCAGCAGGTCGGTCTGGGCGCTGTCCGCGGGGCTGACGGTAGTGCCTGCGACTTCGTTGCCATACACCGGGTTGTTGTAGTTGAAGCTGGTGGCGCGCGAACTCTGGCGAATCAGGTCGGCGCGGTAGATCTTGCGGTACTCATCATCCAGGCCGAACACCACATCGTTCTGTAGGCCGAACACATTGACCTTACCTTCCAGGCTCGCCGTGGCGAAACGGTCCGTGGTGATTGCCCCTTTGGTGCCGTCCATCTTGCGGGTCAGGGTGCCGTTGGTGTTCACCGCGCTGACGCGCACTTGGCTGGCGTCGTAGGTCTCGCGGTTCCAGCTGTAGCCGAAATGGGCTTTCCAGTCATCGTTCAGGTCGTGATCAGCCTCGAAGCGGTACAGGTCGGAGCGGCCTTCCATATTGTTGAAAGGTTCATCCAGACGCCGAGTGGCCGGGATATCCAATGGGTGGTTGGACTTGTCGATGGCGGTGCCACGGTCGAACGGCGTGAGAAATTCACGGTGTTCGTAGGCAAACAGCAACTTGGTGCTGTCGCCATACCAGGCCAAGGACGGCGCGATCAGGCTCTCACGGTGAGTACCGAAGTTACGCCAGTAGTCTTCGTCTTCATGGTCGACGATCAGGCGATACGCCAGGCCGCTGTCGCCAATCGGGCCAGTGGTGTCGAGGCTGCCGCCGCTGCCGTTCTTGCCGTCGCCAAAGGTAGAGCCGCGTACGGTCAGGGCAGTGGACTGCACCAGTTCCGGCTTTTTGCTGACGATGTTCACCACGCCGCCCGGATCCTGAATACCGTAGAGCAGCGACGACGGGCCCTTGAGCACTTCCACGCGCTCCGCCGTAGCATTCAATGCACGCCCCTGCACGATGGGCATGCCGTCGCGCATGATCGAGCCGTTACGGTTATCACCAAAGCCGCGCAACATCACCGCGTCCTGGGTGCTGGCCAAGGTGTTGGCCTGGGTGATACCGCTGACGTTGGCGAGGGCATCATCCAGATTGCGCGGGGTCTGGTCGCGCAGTACTTGGGCGGGCACCACATTGACGGTTTGCGGAGTTTCCAGCAGCAGCGCGTGGGAGCGCATCACCGAACTGGTGGGCGGCGGCTGGTAGCTGGTGCTGTCCTGGGCCTGGCCGACACCGCTGATGGTGGTGGCGCCGAGGTTGACCGCGCCTTCGGTGGGCAGCGGTTCAAGGGCCAAGGTACGTGCATCGATCTGACGGAAGGTGAAGCCGCTGTTGCCCAGCAGGTGTTGCAGCGCCTGGTTTGCACTCATCTGCCCGCTGACTGCCGGGGCGCTGAGGCCGTAGGGCGCTTCGTCGGTGTAGATCACGCTGATGCCGGTGACCCGGCTGAAGTCGCTCAAGGCCTGGGGCAGCGGTTTGGCCGTCAGGGCAAAGTTGAACTGGGCGCTCTGCTGCTCCTGCGCCTGCGCAATGCTCAGGGGCAGCAACGCCAACCCCGATACCGCCAATACCGAGGCTCCCAGCCACTGTTTAACCCAACCGCCCGCCGTCGACTTCATGCTGTGAGAACCCGTGTAGAAAACGCTGTTAATGCGAATAGATCGCAGTTTCAAGCACTACACGGATGGGCGGTGGATTTACCTCACCTTTATTTGCAAAATATTTTATTTATTGCGCCTGGATACGAAACCCCATGCGTGGGAAATGCACATGCACGGTGCCGGCACGTTCGTCGCTGCGGCGCAGGATCAGCTCTTCGCGCCCGGCAAACAACAGTTCGCCCGCGACCGGATCGGTGCCGTAGTCGGTGGCGCAAATGGTCACCTGCTGGCCGGCCTTGAAGCCGTTCAAGTCCTCGAAGACTTCTTCAGGCAAAACCGCCGGTGCCGCATTGCGCGATACATCCAAGGCCTGTTCGGCGCTCATCTGGGTGCAAGTGCCATGGCCCAAACCCAGCACGCGATCCAGCCAGGCGGCGACGGCGGGATAGGCGTCCACCAACGGCGACGTCACCGAAGAGCCTTTGAGGAACCACAGTGGATGGGCCAGGGCAAAGTCGGCAATCGACGGCTCGCCGAACAGGAAATCCCCCGCCTGGTGCTGCAATTGCTGATGGATGCGATGGATGATCGTCGGCCATTGGTGCTTGGCTTGCTCCAACTGCACACGGGTTGCCGTGCCTGCGCTGAACAATTTGCTGCGGTCAGCGACTAGCACCTGGAGCATTTCCGGTGGCACCTTGGCGAATTTCACCGCCAGGGATTCCGGCTGGAACACCAATGCCACGGCATGGGAAAACACCACCGAATCGGCCCAGGCGGCGAAGCCTTGGGTGACCAGTTCCAGGCCCTGGGGAAACAGCGCCGGTGCGGATTTTTCCTGCTCCAGGCGTCGCGCGATCAAGGCGGTGTCGCAGTAGATATCCGCGCCGACTTGCAACACCGGCGTCTTGCGATAGCCGCCGGTGAGGGCGGTGAGGTCCGGCTTGGGCATCACCGGCGAGATGTGCACCGAGCGCCAGGACAAGCCCTTGAAGCCCAGCAACAGGCGGGCTTTTTCCGCGAAGGGGGATTGTGGGTAGTGGTGCAAAATCAACTCGGACATGCCGGACTCCGCTTTAGAAGTGAGCCGCTAGCTTAGCCTGTCAAAACCTGATTGGGGACGATGGGAACCCATCAGTCAAATCAATGAGCCACTGGCCGCGAGGCATTCCTTGGCGCTTTTCTTCAACTTCTTGATCAATCGTTCCTGGCGCAGCGCCTCGCCCTTGCTTGCGCATTGCTCGGTGTATACCAGCGCCACCGCCGGGCTGGACAGGAAAAACCGCGCGCCCTTGCCGCTCTGGTGAGTGGCAAAGCGGCGCACCGGGTCATTGCTGATGCCGCAGTAGAGCGAGCCATTGGCAGCGCGCACCAGGTAGACGAACCAGGGCTTGGGTTCAGAAGGATCAGTCACGGGTAGATTCGGCTAAAACACAGGAGCGCCAAGCTTATCAACGACTGGCCTGGAATGCCTTCAAACCACGCAGCGCCTGGGTACGCACGGCGTTTTTGACGATAGGCGTCCAGCCCAGCAACAGGCCTTTAGTGCCCAACGCCTGACGCGACCAGCGCCACAGGTCGAAGCTGTCGTGGTGCTCGCAGATTTTGCCGTCGCGAAACACAAAACTCGCCTGGATGTCGTTGACCACCGTGTTGCCGGTGGCACTGAACAAATAGGTGGCGACCCAATGCGCACCGCCGCTGCGTTCATCGCTGCGTACGTTGTCGAAGGTCAGGGAGAAGTCCTTGGCACGGGTGGTGAGCATGCGCCACATATCGCCGGCATCGCGCCCGTGCAGTTCGCCAAAGGCTGGGTCGCTGAACATCACGTCGTCGGTGTAGCAGGCGGCCATGGCTTCGGCGTCCAGACGCTGGAAGGCCTGGTAGAAATGGTTGATCAGGGCGGTATGGGCATCACTCATGGGCAAACTCCGGGCGCTGTTGTTATCCGGTTGCACGATAGTCTGCGGATGAGCGCAAAGCCATGCCCATTTGCTGCATAGATAAGTGGGGTGACGTTAGAGGTAGACCACGTCCAAGGTCGCGCTGCCATCCAATGGGATTTCCTGGTTCAACGACGGCAGGAATTGAATCCTGTTGATCACCGTTTCAACCTGAATATCCATCGTCATCACTCGCATAGGCATAGGCGCTACGTCGCTCCCCGTGCTGGCGCTGAGGGTACGCATGCTATTGACCTGCCAGATAAGGCCTGGGTGGGTAGCATCCGACCAATTGTTGCCATCGTTGGACTCGATTATTGGTCGAACCTGACCATCGGCCTGCCCATTGGCTGTTTTCAACAAGTACCAACCGACCTTTTTGTCGCCGACAAGCCCCAGTCCAAAGTTTGGCTGACCAATTGGGTCCTCGCCCGAACTGCCGGCGCGATTATCGCGGCTTTTGATGGCTATCAATGTAGGTGCGGTGCACTCGACCCCCAGTTTCAACGTCGCGACAGGCAGTGGCGTGGGTTTATTCTGCGGGTCCAGGTCCCTGCGCGAAATTTTGCCATGCTCCACCACTCCACCTTGGGACAACGTCGGCGTACACGCCGCCGGGGTAATGCTGCCCCGCACGCTCAGGTCAACGCTGGACGCCGCAAACGCCGGGCTGGCAGAAGCCAGCGTCATGGCGACCGCCATTAAACTAAATAAGGTCTTCATTGATTCAGTACTCGCAGGAGTACGTTGTTATAGATGAGCGCTAGGCGCACCTATAAATACGACTCTGTAATTAGACTAGGGATTGATGCTCCAGCACACCAAATACTGGAGCATGCGCACACTCTATCCCGCGCCCAATTACCACCCAATACAAGTATTACGAATGCCAACTTAGTTACCTACACATAACTAAGGCACCATCCCGGCATCCCGCGCATACGTAAACAAGTCCACATCCGTAGAAATACACAACCGATTCATTGCCGTGCTCTTCTGCTTACTGATAGTTGAAATACTGCGATTGACCTGGGCTGCAATCTGGCTGACGGTCATGCCGCTCGCCAGCATGCGTACCACTTCCTGCTCTTTGCCGGACAACTTGGGCGCCTGGGTCGGCTGCGTCACACAGGCCTGGTCCAGTTGGACCCGCAGGCACTCACTGACAAACTGGCGACCTTGCACCACGGTCTTGAGTGCCTGGGGCAGCTCCCTGGCAGACGCACTCTTGGCGATCACACCGCGTGCACCGTGGCCAAACGCGGCGCGCAGGGTAGCGACATTGGCGAACATCGTGACCAGTATCACCGGCACATGCGGGTACTTGCGGTTCAGCAAGCCCAACAAGCCATACCCATCGGCCTGCTGGTTTCCCGGCATGGCGAAGTCGGTCACGATCACGTCACACGGGATTTTCTCGACCAGTTCCAACAGTTGGTCCGGACCATCGGCCTCGCCCACCACTTTGCACTTGCCACTCGCCTCGATCACTACTTTTTGGCCCACACGAACAATTGGGTGATCGTCAGCAATAATGATGCGGATCATTGTTTTTCCCATGATGGCAATTTGAGACTGGCAAAATAACGCGATCATGTTTCTGCAACAATAGGAAATAACTCGCTGATTTAGCACTCCCCCTGTATTTAAAGCACCTCGCGCAAGCGCCTACACAATTAAGAGAATGTACGGACAGAAAAGTACTACAATACAAAAGGATAAAATCCTTCAAAGATGCGCCAAATAGTCCAGATAGCGTTCCACCTCACGCCGAAATTCATCGAGTGCCGATTGCTTCACCGCCATCCCAGCTAATTGCACACCTTGGATCAAGCTGACAGCCCTGACCTCCAAACCGGTTTCGCCCAAAAACGCCACACTGCCCACCAGCCGATGTAAACACTGTGCGGCCATCGTGGCATCCAGCGTGGCTTGGGCGCGGCTCAGCACCGCCAGGTCTGCATGAGCCTCCTGGACCAGGCTAAACAACATCGGCTCCACCATATCCCAGGCACCAAAGGCCTCAATCAGACTGGCGCGGCTGGGAAACGTGTTCTTGCGCGCAGCCAGTGAGCCGGCGCGTTTACCGGCTGCGGGCGCTGACTGCAGCGGTGGCAGCCAACAGCGCAGCACTTCACGCAATTGCGCAAACCCGATGGGCTTGATCAGCCAGCCATCCATGCCGCTGGCCACACATTGGCGAACTTCTTCCAGCCCCAGGCTGCCGGTAAGGCCCAGCACAATGATCGGCGTAACGCCTTGAGCCCGTTCGCGACGGCGCAGTTCTCGGGTCATGGCGTAACCGTCCATGACCGGCATACGGCAGTCGCTGATCACTAGGTCGAAGCGTTCGGTGGCCAATGCGTGCAACGCCTGCTGACCGTCGCAACAACAGTGATGTGCCACGCCGAGCTTATCCAGCAGCGACCCCATCAGCAGCCGATAGGTGTAATGGTCGTCCACCACAAGCACCCGGGCGTGAGGCCAACCAGTGTCAGCCGTTAGCCCGGGTAAACCTGGCTCTGGACTGTGACCAGGCATAGTGCCCTCTTAAAGAGAGCGATCAGCTCAACCGAACTTTTCGCATTAAGACGATTGCCTGAATTCAAATGAATGACATCCAGCAATCAAAGAGCGCGAAAAATATCCGAATGCATAGTTAGGCGCGATACAACAACTACGACAACACACCCCTGCCTGGCTTAAAAACCACTTTTCCGATTAAACAACCCCCTTACGTCAATGCCACCCAGTCATTCGTAATAGTTGCATTTCCCCAAGCCCTCCCTGGCGATAAATTCCCCCCGCTTTCCCTGAAGCAGCGCGTGCCCACCACAACCATAAAACCCATGGGCAACTTCACCGCGCCAATCTGTCCCGAAGCCCTTGCATAGGAATCCCTGCTGTTATGAAAGACTCTCTCACAGCCTTGGCCGGCGCCCTGCTGATCGCCCACGGCACGGTGGCGCTGGCCGCCAGTTCAGTGGACCTATCGGTCAAAGGTTCCATTACTCCAAGCGCCTGTACACCAAGCCTCAGCGACGGCGGTGTGGTGGATTACGGCAAGATCTCGGCACAAGACCTCAACCCGACCGGGGTCACCGAGCTGCCGAAAGCCTTCTTCAAACTGGCGGTCAATTGTGAAGGGCGCAGCCTTTTCGGGCTCGCCGCCCAAGACAATCGTTCGTCAGTAGCAGGCTCCAGCGCCTCCTTTGTTCTGGGGCGTATTAGTCCGACCAACTGGATCGGTACTTATTTTCTGAGCATGGCAAACCTCGTCGCTGACGACCCCAGCGCCTACCCGATCTACTCCGTCGATAACGGCTCGACCTGGCTGTTCGACCCAGACAAACCGGTACCGGCCAATACGCTGAGCGCTTTCGGTAATCACTTGTCAGGCAGCCTGGCACCGGTTTCGCTCAAGGCCGTGTCGTTAGACCTGGTGGTAGAGCCCTTCATCTTTCCAAAAAGCCAACTTCCAGCAGGAGAAACCATCCCCCTGGACGGTTCCGCCACTTTCGAGTTGCGCTACCTATGAACCGTTCGGCGCTGTGCCTGTGTGGCGCGTTTGGACTGTTACTCAACCTGGCTCCCGCTGCCTTCGCTGCCAGCAGCGTGGATGTGGGGGTACGCGGCACCATCACCCCCAGCGCGTGCACGCCGACCCTGGGCCAGGACGGCGTGATCGACTTCGGCAAGATCGCTGCCCGCGACCTTCATCTGGACACGTTCACCGCCTTGCCCACCACCACCTTGCCGGTGGGCGTCGACTGCGAGGCGGCCAGCGTGTACGCCCTCAGGCTCACCGATAACCGCGCAGGTTCCAGTGCATCCGGCACCATCGGCTTTGGCCTTGGGCTGAACAATGGCGAAAAACTCGGCGTGTTCGATGTCGTGCTTTCCGCGCCGGTAGCGGACAACGCCCCTATCACGCAACTGCAGTCGATGAACGCCGGGCAGAGCTGGTTGGTGGTCGAGGAGGGCGTGGCATTGCCCGCCTTGCGCCTGGCGGCATTTGGCAAGGCATCCGCCGGCGTCTGGAGCCCGGTGCCGATCCAGCAACTGCGTGTACAGATGCGCGTCATGACATCCATCGCCCCAGCCCAGGGGCTGACCCTGGACCGTGAGGTGCCGTTGGACGGCTCCGCCACGCTGGACCTGATCTACCTGTAACCCCTCACTACTCACAAGGACCTGTGCCCATGGATAAACCCACCCTCGCCCTGCTGCTCGCAGCGTTTGCGCCTAGCGCCTTTGCCGCCAGCAATACCGACCTGAACGTGTCCGGGACGATCACGCCCAGCGCGTGCGCGCCAGTGCTGTCCAATGGCGGCGTGATCGACCACGGCAAAATGACCTCCAAGGACCTGCAACCGGCATCCCCCACGCGGCTTGAGCCGGCGCAGATGCACCTTGAAGTGCTGTGTGAGGGTGAGACGTTTTTTACGCTGACCACGGTGGATAACCGTGCGGGCACCTCCGCCATCAACCCACGGCACCACGGCCTGGGCCTGACCACCGAGCGAGAGAAACTGGGCAGCGTGGCTTTCTCGCTGTTCAACCCGATCGCCGACGACCAACCGGTCAAGGTCATCACATCGAGCAATGGCGGCGCCAACTGGGCTGCCTCGATCTACCTGGGGCACGAGGCGCTGACCTCATTTGCGGCCCTCAACGGCCCGAACACCCCCATCGCCATGAGAAAGCTGGAAGCGCAATTGCGCGCGTTCACCATCATCGTGCCCGCCACCGACCTGACACTGCTCGATGAAGTGCCCATCGACGGCCAGGCCACGCTGCAGTTGAAGTACTGGTAATTCGCTGTTCATTCAATTCCCCCCTAGTTAGGAGCAACACCATGAAGTCTCTCAACACCCTGTTCGCCACCCTGCTGCTGACTGGCGCAGGCGCAGGCACCGCCATTGCCGCCTCCAGCGTCGACTTGACCGTGCGCGGGTTGATCACACCAAGCTCCTGCGAGCCGAGCCTGCCCAGTGGCGGCAATGTTGATATCGGCAAGATCTCCGCTAAAGACCTCAAGGCCGATCAAGCAACGCAGCTGTCCGCTCACAACGTGCCCTTCACCGTCACATGCGATGCGGCAACCCTGATGGCCCTGGAGGCCAAGGACAATCGCGAAGGCTCGGACTACAACAACGACATCAGCCAATTCGGCCTGGGCCTGATCAATGGCAACGAAAAACTCGGTTCCATGGAGTTGCGCCTGCTGAATCCTCTCGCAGACGGCGTCGCGTCCCGGATCATAGGTTCTCGGGATGGCGGATTGACCTGGGGCAACGATCGCTACCTGGCGCGGGACAATATCCTTTCAGTTGCCGACGGCAGCACCGACATACCTATCCCCGTCCAACTGTTCAACGCAGAACTGAACATCCTCCCAATAATCGCCCCCACCAACAGCCTGACCCTCACTGAAGAGGTGCCAATCGACGGCTCAGTAACCCTGACCGTCAAATACCTGTAACGGAAAACGGGCGTAACGCTGTGCCTTGCGCCCACCGCTGTTCTCACGGATGTCTCTCAACACGGTTCCAACAACAGACCATGAACACGCTCTCACGCCGCTTGATGACGCTCTGTCTATGCCTGACCGCCACCCCCGCGCTGTGCGCCTCGTCGGTCGAGGTGTCATTGACTGGCAGCATCACCCCCAGCGCCTGCACACCGACCCTGTCGCCCAGTGGCATCGTCGATCACGGGCGGGTTCCGGCCCGCTCCCTCAATCAATACGAGTTCACCGAACTGCCGGTCAGGACGCTGGATTTGAGGGTGAATTGCAACCAGTCGGTGTTGTTCGTGCTGGTGGGCGTGGACAACCGTGCCGAGTCATCGGTGGGGCCGGGCTTCTATTACGGCCTGGGCAACAACATCCATGCGCCGAGCGAGAGCCTGGGCTCAGTGGCCTTGGCCATTCGCGAAGCCGTCGGCGACGGGCAGCGCGCCATTGTGTTGGCCTCCAGCAACAAGGGCCTGACCTGGTTTCCCGAAACCAACGCCTACCCGGCCAACTACATGGGCTTTGCGCACCCCGGCACCCTGGTCCCGGACCCGCACAGCGAGCTCACCGCAAAACTGGAAATCAAAACGTCGATCAACGCCGCCGCCTACCTGACCCTCGACCAAGAGGTGCCGCTGGACGGCTCCATCGTGCTAGACCTGAGGTACTTGTAGCCATGTTTCCCCTCCCTTGCATTGCCTTGATAATTACACGGGTGTTCAACCTGGTTCGCTATTGCTGCCTGTACGTCATCGCACTGGCCTTGACGTTGTGGGGCCCCACGCTGGTGCTGGCCGACGGCATGGTGCCGGACACGTCGGTGGTGATCGTCAACGAGGCCGATGGCGAGGCCTCGGTGTCGGTGACCAACACCGACGCCAAGCTCGCCCTGCTGCACGTCACCCTGGAAAACATTCCAGAGGACACGGCCTCGCGGCTGTTTGTCACCCCGCCCCTGTCCCGGGTCGAACCGTCCAAAAGCCAGCTGATCCGCTTCATCCTGCAAACCCCCGAACCCTTGCAGACCCAGCACCTGATGCGGGTGATTTTCGAGGGCATGCCCCAAGGCCGGGCCGCAGGCCAGGCCGGCCATGCGCGGGTGGGTGTGACCGTGCGCCAGAACCTGCCGGTGATCCTGCATCCCAAGGGGCTGGCGCCCAATCGCACGCCCTGGACCGGCCTGGTCTGGAGCTTGAAAAACCAGCAACTGAGCGTGAATAACCCAACACCCTACGTGGTCCGACTGGCGCAGGAACTGACGCTGCTGCCCGGCAAAGGCACGGCGTTGCTGCCGCGTACCTACGTGCTGCCGGGTGAGACCTTGAGCGTCGCCGCAAGCCAGGCCCAGGCCAGTACCGTGCAACTGCAACCGGCCACCGTCTACGGGTTTGCGGTGGCGCCGTACCAAGCACCGATCACCCTTTGATCGCAGCGCCGGCGGGGAAAATGCCGGCGCCCTGATAACGAAGTGGCCTCTCATTGAAGGCCACCGGGAGCCCGCCCACACCGAAGGATCGGCGCAGGCCTGCCTCCATTTATTCGAGTACGACTTGTGAGCACAGTTATGACTGATCGCGACGGCGAAGCCGTGCCCGGCGTTTCATCGCCGAGGGCGCGCCGGTTGCTGGCAGGCCTTGCGTTGACCCTGGGCACTGCGCTGCCAACGAGTGAACCGTTAGCCGACGAAACCACCAACTCGTTCGACCCGCAAACCCTGTCCCAGCGCGGCATCGACCCGCAGTTGGCCAACCTGCTGTTGGAGGCCCCGCGTTTCGCCGCAGGGCGCCATGCCCTCTACCTCTCGGTGAACGGCCAGCGGCGTGGCCGGGTCGATGCCGTGTTCAATCAGCAGGGCGCGCTGTGTTTCAACCAAGCGTTACTCGATGCCGGCGACCTTCGGGTGCCAGCGGACGATGGCGAGTGCCATGGGTTTCTCGATGCGTACCCGCAAACCGTGATTGAACAGGACCCGGCCACCCTCAGCCTGTCGCTGGTGGTACCGACCGAGGCCCTGCGCCCGGCCGTGCGCGACGTATCCGGCTACCAGACCGGTGGTTTTGCCGGGTTGCTCAACTACGACTTGAGCGGCCTCTACAACGAATATGGCGACGACAACAGCCGCTTCGGCTCGGCCAATACCGAGGTTGGTTTCAACGCCGGTGACTGGATCGTGCGCAGCCGCCAGGTGCGTACCTGGCAAGACAACACCTCCCGCACCACGCACCTGGACGCCTATGCCCAACGCACCTTTGCCGAGCAACAAGCGGTGTTCCAGGCCGGGCAGATCAACCTGTACAACCCCGTGCTGGCCGGTGCGCAAATCACCGGCGCCCAGGTGCTCACCGAAACCGCGCTGCAAGACCAGAACCAGGGCGCGACCATCACCGGCATCGCCAACAGTCCGGCCCAGGTGGAGATCCGCCAGAACGGCACGTTGATCCATTCCACCGTGGTGCCTGCCGGGCCGTTTTCCCTCACCGATGTGCGGCGTTTGAACAGCCGCTCGGACGTCGAAGTCACGGTCAAGGAAACCAGTGGCGAAGAACGTCGCTTCACCGTGCCCGCGGCCATGCTCGGCCTGGGTTTGCCGGCGCCGGGCTACTCGGTGGCCGCCGGGCGCGTGCGCAAAATTGGCGAAAGTGAAGGTGCCGAACCTTGGGTAGTCAGTGGGGGTTGGAGTGGCGCGCTGCACCCGCAGGTCAGCGTCGGCGCGGGCGTGCTGGCGGCCGAAGACTACCGTGCAACGGGCGCGAACCTGGGTTGGTTGCCGTGGCAAGACAGCCAATTTCAGGTGTCGACCCAGGTCGCCCAAGCCACACGCAATGGCAACGAACGCGGGGTGCAAACCGACCTGTCGTGGTCGCAACGTCTGAGCGAGCGCTGGGCGGTGACCACCGCCGGTTCCTGGCGCACGTTGGGTTATCGCGACCTGGAAGACTCCACCTACACCACCGAAACCCGCGCGCAACGCCGCTCGCGTTATCGCGACCAACAGAGCGCCACGGCATCCTGGTCACACCCGATGCTCGGTGCGTTCAGTGCCGGGGTCTCACGCTCATCCTCGTTTACCGGTGAACACAGCAGCCGTGCGTTGGCTTCGTGGGGCACCAGCTTCGGACGGGTATCGGTGTCGGCCAGTGCCGAATGGCAAGTCGGCGGGCGCCAACAAAGCGATGACAGCGTTTACCTGAACATCAGCGTGCCCTTGGGCGAAAACCGCCGAGGCCGCGCCTGGGCGCGCAATGCCGGCGGCGAACATCGCATCGGGGCCGGTGTAAGCGAGCAGCTCAACGACCAGCTGAGTTACCAGGTGGGCGTTGAACGCGACAGCCGCGACCGCGAAGTGGAGTCGTCCATCGGCGTCTCGGCACTGCCGTATTACAGCCAGTTGGACTTCAACTACACCCGCAACAATAACGAGCGTTCCAGCTACCAGGGCGGCGCACGCGGCGG
This sequence comes from Pseudomonas sp. P7759, assembly GCF_013386445.1. Classification (NCBI taxonomy): domain Bacteria; kingdom Pseudomonadati; phylum Pseudomonadota; class Gammaproteobacteria; order Pseudomonadales; family Pseudomonadaceae; genus Pseudomonas; species Pseudomonas sp. P7759. The sequence goes on along the minus strand of NZ_JACART010000007.1, from coordinate 355,248 downwards.
CGTGGTGTTGCACGGCGACGGCCTGACCTTTTCGCCCTACCCCGTGCGCGAGACGTTTGCGGTGATGTCGGTGGGCGAGATGGCCGGGATCAAGGTCAGCACCCCCAGCGGCCCAGTCTGGACCGACTGGCAGGGCCAGGCCGTGGTGCCGCAACTGAGCCCGTATGGCCGCAGCCCGGTGGAAGTGCAAACCCGTTCACTGCCGCGCAATGCCGACATCAGCAACGGTTTGGCCGTGCTGTCGGCCGGGCGTGGCGCGGTGGACAAAATCGAGTTCGGCGTGGCCCTCACCCGCCGTGCGCTGTTGAACGTGACGCGGGTAGACGGCCAGCCGCTGCCCCGTGGCGCGGCGGTCAGCACCGGCGACGGCGAGTTCGTGACCCTGGTGCAGGAAGGCAGCCAAGTGTTTTTGCCCGATGTGCTGGAGCGCCGCGAACTGTGGGTCAGCGCCCCCGGCCAACCCCGTTGCCGCCTGGATTACGACTTGCCCGAGCACGGCGATCCCGAGGTGTATTTCGAAACCGCACCGGCGCGGTGCCAACCATGAGGAAGCTCACCATGGGCCTCAAACCTGCTTTATCACTGAGCCTGCTAGTGGCCGCAAACGCCTGGGGCGCGGGCGAATGCCAATTGAACCTGAGCGCAACCAACGTGGATTTCGGCCTGATGAATCGGGCCGCTGCCCAGGTTCATCAAGCAGAACGTTTGCTGGGCGAGCGCCGCTTGAGCCTGTCCCTGAACTGTCCCAACCCCACCGACTTAAGCCTGTTCTATCGCGGTTTGGCGGCCAACGGCGAGCGCTTCCAATTCACCCCGCGCGGCAGCTACAGCCTGCGGGTCAGCGATGCGCTGCTCGACGGCGAGGCCGTGGAGTTGGGCTTGTTGCCGGCCAGCGGCCAACCGGCTGTGAGCAGCGGCGCCACGATGCACTGGCGCCCTGAGCATGGGATTGTGCCGATGCGCGCCGGGGTGCCGGCCAGCGGGCGCAGTTTGTCGCTGCAACTAGAGGTCAACGCCTGGGCCCAGGAAGACGCGCTGCGCGTCAGCGATGCAGTCACCTGGGACACCCGTGGCGTATTCGACGCACTGCACACCGGCCGTTCACGGGAGCTGCGCCTGCAAGCGCGGTTCGCCCCGGCGGCGTGCACGCCGAGCCTGTCCAACGGCGGCACGGTGGCGTTCGGCAAGTTGTCGGTGATGGACCTGAGCACCGACAAAGAAACCACGCTGCCCGCCCGACCACTGGTGGTGAGCGTGGCGTGCGACGCGCCCAGTGCGTTCACCCTGCGCCTGCTGGACAACCGCCAGGGCTCGGCCACCGGCGTGGACGATGACACCGTGTACGGCCTGGGCCTGGACGCGCGTCAACAGAAAGTCGGGCGCTACCGGGTGGTCTTCGACCCGCAGCGCGCCAGCGCCGACAGCTTTGCCCAGCTCTATCGCACCGACTCCCCCACCGGCGCCGCGCCGTGGAGCAGCGCCAGTGCCAACCCGCTGGCGATCAGTGCCAGCCGGTTTCTCGGTTTCAGCGCCAGCGCCGGCAACTCCAGCGGCCCGGTACCCATTCAACAGCTCAGCGCCACGGCAAACCTGGAAGCGGTGATCGCACCGCTACGCACGCTGGACCTGGGCAGCGAAGTGCGCCTCGACGGCGCCGCCACCCTAGAACTGAACTACCCCTAAGGAGCCTTCCCATGAAAAACACCCTGATAGCGTTGGCGGGCCTGGCGCTGCTGTCCAGCACCGCCCACGCGGCGTCCACCGTCGACCTGGCCGTCACCGGCCTGATCACGCCCATGGCCTGTACGCCACTGCTGTCCGGTGGCGGGTTGGTGGACTTTGGCAAAATCTCACGCAACGACCTCAACCTGAACAACGGCACCCGCCTGCCCCACAAGTACCTGACCCTCACCGTCAACTGCAACGCAGCCGGGCGCTTCGCCCTGCGCATGCGCGACAACCGTGACGGCACGGCCCATGTGAACAGTGAGATTTTCTACGGCCTGGGCCTGGACACCAGCGGCAACAAGATCGGCGTGTACTCGGTGAGCTTCGACCCCAAGCAAACCCAGGTCGACGACCTGGCCGTGGTGTACGGCACCGAGTCGACCACCGGCGGCGTGGCCTGGCGTACCTCCAACCTCAACCCCATCGATGTCGGCTCGCGCAGCCTGCTCGGTTTTACCGACGTGGTGGGCAGCACCGCCGGCCCGTCGGCGATCCAGAACCTGACCAGCATCCTGAAACTGGAAGCCACCCTCAACGCACGCAAGAACCTCGACCTCAGCGTGGAAACGCCGATGGATGGGTCTGCCACGTTGGAAGTTGTGTACCTGTAACCCTCGATTTCCCCCAACCCTGTAGGAGCAACACCATGAGCATTACCCGCAACCTTCTGATCGCCGCACTGTTGGCGAGCGCCGGCCATGCCGTCGCCGCGTCCACTGTCGACTTGAGCGTCAAGGGTTCGATTACACCCAGCGCCTGCGAGCTGAGCCTGGACAACGGCGGCGCCTTTGACCTGGGTAAGATTTCCAGCAAAGATTTGTCGCGCGATATTCAGACGGATCTTCCCGAGCAAACCACGCAAATGACCGTCACTTGCGAAGCGGCCACACTGATGGCGATCGAGTCAACGGACAACCGTGCAGGGTCATCCTATTGGGACAATGGCGAAGAGACATTTGGGCTAGGGCTGATCAACGGCACGCAGAAACTGGGCTTCTTATACACATCACTCAAAGGTCACATCGCTGACGGCAGCACAGCCTACGGTATCCATTCGAGGGATGGTGGCTTGACGTGGGCCAATGGCGGCACATTCAAACCGGGCAGCCTTTCATCTACCTACAAAGTTTCCCCCCCGGTACCCATGCCGTTTCAGGTGCTTACCGCCAACATCACCATCTGGCCAGCTATCGCGCCTGCCCAAGGCCTGACACTGACCGAAGAAGTGCCCATCGACGGCTCCATCACCCTGACCGTGCGCTACCTCTAAACCCTCTCGCTGGTCACCCCGACATACCGGGCACGGCCAGCCCCCAACCCGGCGATGATCGCGCCCAGGCCGATCACGCCGAACACCCAGCCGGTGGCTCCCCAGCCACCGGTCCAATCATGCAGCACGCCCACCGCCAATGGGCCCATGGACGCCAACGTGTAGCCGATGCCCTGGGCCATGCCCGACAGGTTGGCGGCCACGTGGGAGTCACGCGAGCGCAGCACGATCAGGGTCAGCGCCAGGCTGAACGTACCGCCCTGGCCCAGCCCCAGCAGAATCGCCCAGCCCCACAGCCCTTCCAGCGGCGCAAACAGGCAGCCAAACAGCCCGCCGAGGGTGAGCAGCATCACCACCACAATGGCCAGGCGCTGGTCTTTGCCGCGGGTGGCCAACCACGGCGCTGTCAGCGCACTGAGCAATTGCACGATGATCGAACCCGAAAGCGCCAACCCGGCTTCGGTAGCGCTCAAGCCGCGACTGATCAAAATCGACGGCACCCAGCCAAACACGATATAGGCCAGGGATGATTGCAGGCCCATGTACAGGGTGACTTGCCAGGCCAGTGGATCGCGCAGTAAGCCTTTCACGCGGTAGGCGACTTGATGGACGCCGTGTTTCTGCCTGGTTTGCGGCAACCAGAACAGTGCCGCCAACAGCGCGGGCATGATCCAGAAGCCCAGGCCGAGGGTCCAGCTGTCACCGAAGTAGTGACTCAACGGCACTGTCGCCCCCGCCGCCAGCGCTGCGCCCAGGCACAGCGCCATGGTGTACACGCCGGTCATGGTGCCGGCCTGTTTGGCGAAGTCGCGCTTGACGATGCCGGGCAGCAACACGCCAATGATGCCGATGCTGGCACCCGCGATCAGGCTGCCGGCGAACAACCCCGCCTCGCCAAAAGAACTGCGCAGGATGATGCCTGCGGCCAGCGTCAGCAGAATCCCCAACACCACCCGCTCCGCCCCAAAACGCCGCGCGAGGATCGGCGCTAGCGGCGCGAACAGCCCCAGGCACAGCACCGGCAAGGTGGTCAGCAAACCGGCCTTGGCGGCCGACAGTCCCAAACTGGCCGACACGTCGTTGAGCAACGGCGACAGGCTCGACAGCGCCGGGCGCAGGTTCATCGCCACCAGGATCAGGCCCATGATCAGCAGCCATGGGCGACTCACCACCGGCTGGGCGTGCTGAATCACATCGTCGTCGGCTTCGGCGTCGATCAAGAGTTCTTCAAGTTTGGTTTCGGAGGTCATTGATCCACTGCCGGCAGAGGGATGGGCGTTTGCCCTGATCGCTGGTTGAAAAGTCCCACAGCCTATTCGGACGTGCCTACAAGAGCAACGCACTAGGGTTCTTAGGCAGGAAAAGGAGCAGTATTTTCGATTGGTAAAATTACCCTCTGAGGGTAATTATTGGACTCAGGTGTCTTATGGAAAAGTACACACCTCATTACGATTTGGCGGTGATAAAGGCGGATGTGAGGCGGCTTGGCAGGAGAGCGTTTACCCAGACAGCACAACGGTGCGGCCGGGAACTCCACTTCAGTATCAAGGAGATGCAGCATGCCATCTATGAGTTACAAAACTGGATGTTGTACAAGTCGATGACCACTCATAGGGACCATCAAATTTAGCAGGACGTGTATCACACGCACTCAAAAGATAGGGAGATTTACATCAAGGTCACTTACTCTCCGGACGGTGACCCTCCGGTGATCTCCTTCAAGGAGAAGAACCTATGAAGGTAAAAAATTGCTACATCTGTGGCGCCCCCGACGCGTTGCATTATTTTGAGGGCCGTAGTGAAACAATCAGGGTCAAAGGTATGGAGCGCCGGGTAGACAATCTTTCTGGCTGGGAATGTCACGTATGCGGCGACGGCTTTTGGGACCCTGATACCGATAGTGCGGACCGTTATGGAGAAGCAGGCGATGAACTCGTCATAGCTGCCCAAAAGATGATTGGCGCGGAGATGAAACGTATCCGCCGCAAATTGCACCTTACCCAAAAAGAGGCGGTGAAATTGCTGTCCGGTGGCGGCCACAACGCCTTCTCTCGCTACGAACGTGGCGAGCTTCTTCCCCCCAAGCCGCTGGTATTACTGATGCGGCTATTGGATCGTCACCCGCATTTGCTGGCGGATGCAGAAGTCTTAGCCGAAGGCGCTGACATGCGTGGCGCCTTCACCTACATCGTGGACAACGACGCAGAAGCACTCAAAGCGTCCTAGCCCCAAAAAAACAAACCCGGCACAGGGCCGGGTTTGTTTGTTCAACCCTCGATCAATGCAAAATCTGGCTCAAGAACAACTTGGTCCGCTCATTCTGCGGGTTGTCGAAGAAGTCATTCGGCGCCGCCTGTTCGACGATCTCGCCCTTGTCCATGAAGATCACGCGGTTGGCCACGGTGCGCGCAAAGCCCATTTCATGGGTCACGCACAACATGGTCATGCCGTCTTCGGCCAGGCCGATCATGGTGTCGAGTACTTCCTTGACCATTTCCGGGTCGAGTGCCGAGGTCGGCTCGTCGAACAGCATGATTTTCGGTTTCATGCACAGCGCACGGGCAATCGCCACACGCTGTTGCTGGCCGCCGGACAGTTGCCCCGGAAACTTGTGGGCCTGCTCCGGAATACGCACACGCTCCAGATAGTGCATGGCGATTTCCTCGGCCTTGCGCTTGGGCATCTTGCGCACCCACATCGGCGCCAGCGTGCAGTTCTGCAGGATGGTCAGGTGCGGGAACAGGTTGAAGTGCTGGAACACCATGCCGACTTCACGACGGATCGCTTCGATCTGCTTGAGGTCGTTGGTCAGTTCCACGCCGTCCACTACGATGCGGCCTTGCTGGTGTTCTTCCAGGCGGTTGAGGCAGCGGATGGTGGTGGACTTGCCCGAACCCGACGGGCCGCACAGCACGATACGCTCGCCCTGCTTGACGTTGAGGTTGATGTCTTTCAACACGTGGAACTGGCCGTACCACTTGTTGACGCCCTGCATCTGGATAATGCCTTCAGGGCTCACAGGCTGTTTGATCGCTTCGCTCATAACAACAACTCCTAACGCTTGTGGCCAGTGTCGAGCTTGTGTTCCAAATGAATGGAATAGCGCGACATACCAAAACAGAAAATCCAGAACACCAGGGCCGCGAACACGTAGCCTTCGGTGGCCATGCCCAACCATTTAGGATCGGCGGCGGCTTGCTTGACGCTGTTGAGCAGGTCGAACAGGCCGATGATGATCACAAGGCTCGTGTCCTTGAACAGCGCAATGAAGGTGTTGACGATGCCGGGGATCACCAGCTTCAGGGCTTGCGGCAAAATCACCAGGCCCATCGAACGCCAGTAGCCCAGGCCCATCGCAGCAGCCGCTTCGTATTGGCCTTTGGGAATCGCCTGCAAGCCGCCGCGCACCACTTCGGCCACATAGGCCGATTGGAACAGGATCACGCCGATCAGTGCACGCAGCAGCTTGTCGAAGTTCATGCCTTCGGGCAGAAACAACGGCAGCATCACCGACGCCATGAACAGCACGGTGATCAACGGTACGCCTCGCCAGAACTCGATGAAGGTCACGCAGAGCACACGAATCGCCGGCATGTTCGACCGTCGCCCCAACGCCAGTACGATGCCCAGCGGCAATGCACCGGCGATGCCGACAGTGGCGATGACCAGGGTCAGCATCAAGCCGCCCCATTGGTTGGTAGGCACGTTGGCCAGGCCAAGGATGCCGCCGTGCAACAGGAAGAACGCGATGATCGGATACAGCACGAGGAAGCTCAGGCCATAAACGGCCTTGCGCTGGAAGCGCGAAATGAACAACGGCGCTGCGCCGACAATCGCCAGCCACACGGTGAGGTCCACGCGCCAGCGCAGGTCGACCGGGTAATAGCCGTACATGAACTGCCCGAAGCGCTGTTGGATAAACACCCAGCAGGCGCCCTCCTTGGTGCAATCGGCTTGGGTGGTGCCGATCCAGTTCGCGTCGAAAATGGCCCACTGCAAAAGCGGCGGTACCACCAAATAGACCAGGTAGATCGCCAGCAACGTCAGCAGGGTGTTGAGCCAACTGGAAAACAGATTGGCGCGCATCCATGCCATCGGGCCGAATACCTTGGCCGGAGGCGGCATGTCAGGTTTGAAAGTATGCGTACTCATGGGTGTTTCCTCACCGCTCAATCAGCGCAATGCGCTTGTTGTACCAGTTCATCAGCAGGGAAATACTGATGCTGATCGCCAGGTACACGCTCATGGTGATGGCAATGACTTCAATCGACTGGCCAGTCTGGTTGAGCACCGTGCCGGCAAACAACGAAACCATCTCCGGGTAACCAATACCGGCGGCCAGCGATGAGTTTTTCGCCAGGTTAAGGTATTGGCTGGTCAGCGGCGGAATGATCACCCGCAGGGCCTGCGGGATGATGACCTTACGCAGCGTCGGCCCCGGGCGCAGGCCCAGGGAGCGTGCGGCTTCGGTCTGGCCGTGGCTCACCGATTGAATACCCGAGCGCACGATCTCAGCGATAAACGCAGCCGTGTAGACGGTCAGCGCAAGGGTCAGCGCCAGCAGTTCGGGGATCAATACCCAGCCGCCGACAAAGTTGAAACCTTGTAACTTAGGCATTTCCCAGTGCAGGGGTGCACCGAACACCAACGCGCACAACGTGGGGATCACGATGAACAACGCCAGGCCCGCCCAGAATTTATGGAACGGTACGCCGGTGGCCTCAAAACGCTTGTTGGCCCAACGCGCCATCAGCACGATCGCCACGATCGCCACGACAACGCTGACCACAAACGGCCAAAAACCTTCAGCCGCCAGCGCGGCCGGCATATTCAAGCCCCGAGCGCTCATAAAGAACGTGTCGGCAAAGTTATGGCTGTTGCGCGGCAACGGCATGGTCAAAAACACTGCGAAATACCAGAACAGGATCTGCAGCAGCGGCGGGATGTTGCGGAACACTTCCACATACACGGTGGCGAGCTTGTTGATCATCCAATTCGGCGACAATCGCGCCACGCCAATGATGAACCCGAGCACTGTTGCCAGGATTACGCCGATAAAGCTCACCAGCAAGGTATTGAGCAATCCGATCACAAAGACTCGGGCATAGCTGTCCGATTCGGTGTAGTCGATCAAATGCTGCGCGATGCCAAACCCGGCACTGCGTTCAAGAAAGTCGAAACCCGAGGTGATGCCTCGGTGTTGCATGTTGGTCTGGGTATTGTGGAAGAGGTACCAGCCCAGCGAGACCACCGCCACAATCGTGATGATCTGGAAGAGCCACGCACGCACTTTAGGGTCGCTGAAGCTGAGCTTCTGCTTGGGTGCGCCGATTTGTTTTTGCATGAAATGCCCCGAAAATAATGGAACAGAACATCACCCGGCGGTTGGCCCACCGGGTGACAGAACCATCAGCGATCAGCGCACAGGGGGTGCGTATTGAATGCCGCCGTTGTTCCACAGCGCGTTCAGGCCACGGTCGATTTCCAGCGGGGTGCTCTTGCCCAGGTTGCGCTCGAACACTTCACCGTAGTTACCGACTTGCTTGACGATCTGTACAACCCAGTCTTTCTTCACTTTCAGGTCTTTGCCGTATTCGCCGTCGGCACCGAGCAGACGCGCAACGTCCGGGTTCTTGGTGGACTTGGCTTCAGCTTCAACGTTTTTCGAGGTGATACCGGCTTCTTCAGCGTTGAGCATGGCGTAGCCAACCCAGCGCACGATGGCCAGCCACTCGTCGTCGCCGTTACGCACGACTGGGCCCAATGGCTCTTTGGAAATGGTTTCCGGCAGAACCACGTAGTCCTTCGGCGCGGCCAGCTTGCTGCGCTGGGCGAACAGTTGGGACTTGTCGGAGGTCAGCACGTCGCAGCGCCCGGATTCCAGCGATTTGGCGCTTTCGTCGGAGGTGTCGAAGGTGATCGGGGTGTATTTCAGGTTGTTGCCGCGGAAGTAGTCGGAAACGTTCAGCTCAGTGGTGGTACCGGCCTGGATGCAGATGGTTGCACCGTCCAGTTCCTTGGCACTTTTCACGCCCAGCTTGTTGTTTACCAGGAAGCCGATGCCGTCGTAGTAAGTGATGAAGCCTGGGAATTTCAGGCCCATGCCGGCATCGCGGGAGCTGGTCATGGTGGTGTTACGGGACAGGATGTCGACTTCGCCCGACTGAAGCGCGGTGAAACGCTCCTTGGCGTTCAACTGGCTGAATTTGACCTTGGTCGCGTCGCCGAAAACGGCAGCGGCCACAGCGCGACACACGTCAGCATCGATCCCGAGGATCTTGCCGCTGGCATCCGGCACCGAGAAACCCGGCAGGCCGTCGCTCACGCCACATTGCACAAAGCCTTTCTTCTGCACGGCATCCAGGGTGGCGCCGGCTTGGGCGAAACCGCTGACACCCAGTACAGCCGCCGCAGTGACGATGGCCAGGGTGGATTTCAATACCTTCATTCAAACCTCCAGTTTGCTCTTGTTGTGTCGGAGCTCGAACCTCAGCGCACCCTTATGAGGCGATATCGACCCGTGTTGGCTTTTTTTAGGGTCAAGCGGCATGAAGTTGTCGCAGTAATTCCAGTTGCTATCCCACAGGCGGCAGTCACTGATAGTGTTACCGTCCCGAGATAGCGCTGACATCGTTCAACACATAGCAAGGCGCGTACCAGAGTGTCGGCTGAGCCGATTCAGCCCACGGTCAATAGAAAAAGATTCAACCGTGCGACATCTTCTTAACAGATCAACCTGTCGCGCACCGTTCCGTCGCACTTAATCGGAGCGCGCGCACATTAATGGAGCAGACATGACCGACCCCTTGATTCTTCAGCCCGCCAAGCCCGCAGACGCCTGCGTCATCTGGTTGCATGGCCTGGGTGCCGATCGCTACGACTTCCTGCCGGTGGCCGAAGCGCTGCAGGAAAGCTTGCTGACCACCCGTTTCGTTTTGCCCCAGGCACCGACCCGTCCGGTGACGATCAACGGTGGCTACGAGATGCCCAGTTGGTACGACATCAAGGCCATGAGCCCCGCGCGCTCCATCAGCCTGGAAGAGCTGGAAGTCTCAGCCAAAATGGTCACGGATTTGATCGAAGCGCAGAAGAGAACCGGAATAGACGCGTCGCGCATTTTCCTCGCCGGTTTCTCCCAAGGCGGCGCCGTGGTTTTCCACACCGCATTCCTGAATTGGGAAGGCCCGCTGGGTGGCGTGATCGCCCTCTCCACTTATGCGCCGACCTTCGGTGATGAACTCGAATTATCCGCCAGTCAGCAGCGTATTCCGACGCTGTGCCTGCACGGTCAATACGACGACGTGGTGCAAAACGCCATGGGCCGCAGCGCCTACGAGCATCTGAAGACCCGTGGTGTCACCGTGACATGGCAGGAATACCCAATGGGCCACGAAGTGTTACCCGAGGAGATACGTGATATCGGTGCCTGGTTGACCGCTCGCCTGGGCTGAAAACCACGGTTTATGTAGCCGTATGACAGACGCACTACGCCGCGCCCGATTCTTGCATTACACTGGCCGGCGTACATTCCTTAACCAATTAATGAGATCACCGTGCTCGAAGCACTCAAGAAGATGTTCGGCAAAAGCGAGGCCGAGCCGCTCGCGCCTGTTCCCACTGCTCCTGTCCCTACTGCCGGCAGCCGCAATGACGGTAAACAGCCCGAGCGAGCTGCGCCTGTCGCCCAGCCGTCGACGCCTACGGTGACCGCGCCTGAACCGGCAACAGAAGCCGCACCGGCCCCCAAGCCACGCCGCGAACGTGCGCCCAAACCGCCCGTGATTCCTTGGAAACTCGAAGACTTCGTCGTCGAGCCCCAGGAAGGCAAGACCCGCTTCCACGACTTCAAACTGGCCCCGGAACTGATGCATGCCATCCAGGACCTGGGTTTCCCGTACTGCACGCCGATCCAGGCGCAGGTGCTGGGCTTCACCCTGGCCGGCAAAGACGCCATCGGCCGTGCCCAGACCGGCACCGGCAAGACCGCCGCGTTCCTGATCTCGATCATCACCCAGTTGCTGCAGACGCCGCCACCGAAAGAGCGCTACATGGGTGAACCGCGCGCGCTGATCATCGCCCCGACCCGCGAGCTGGTGGTGCAGATCGCCAAGGACGCCGCCGACCTGACCAAGTACACCGGCCTCAACGTCATGACGTTCGTCGGTGGCATGGACTTCGACAAGCAGCTCAAGCACCTCGAAGCCCGTCACTGCGACATCCTGGTGGCGACACCGGGCCGCCTGCTGGACTTCAACCAGCGCGGCGACGTGCACCTGGACATGGTCGAAGTGATGGTGCTGGACGAAGCCGACCGCATGCTCGACATGGGCTTCATCCCACAAGTGCGTCAGATCATTCGCCAGACCCCGCCGAAATCCGAGCGTCAGACCCTGTTGTTTTCCGCAACCTTCACCGAAGACGTGATGAACCTCGCCAAGCAGTGGACCACCGACCCGTCCATCGTCGAGATCGAAGCGGAAAACGTCGCCAGCGAAAACGTCGAGCAACACATCTACGCCGTGGCCGGTGCCGACAAGTACAAGCTGCTCTACAACCTGGTCAACGACAACGGTTGGGAGCGCGTGATGGTGTTCGCCAACCGCAAGGACGAAGTGCGCCGCATCGAAGAGCGCTTGGTGCGGGACGGGGTGAACGCTGCGCAACTGTCGGGCGATGTGCCGCAGCATAAGCGCATCAAGACGCTGGAAGGTTTCCGCGAAGGCAAGATTCGTGTGCTGGTGGCCACCGATGTGGCCGGGCGTGGGATTCACATCGACGGCATCAGCCACGTGATCAACTTCACCCTGCCGGAAGTGCCGGATGATTATGTGCACCGGATTGGCCGTACCGGCCGCGCTGGGGCTGCGGGTGTGTCGATCAGTTTTGCTGGGGAAGATGACTCGTATCAGTTGCCGTCGATCGAAGCGTTGTTGGGGCGCAAGATCAGCTGCGAGACGCCGCCGACGCATTTGTTGCGGGCTGTTGAGCGTAAACGCCCCTAAAGCTGGGATGCGGTAAAAAATGTGGGAGCGGGCTTGCTCGCGAATGCGGTGTATCAGTACCAGATTCATTGACTGACACTGCGCATTCGCGAGCAAGCCCGCTCCCACATTGGGTTTTGCGTTTAGCCAGCTACTTCCAGCGGTCCGCTGCGGCGTGATCGCTACTGCGCCCCTCCACCCAACGCGGCCCCTCACTGGTATTTTCCTTCTTCCAGAACGGCGCACGCGTCTTCAAGTAGTCCATCACAAACGCACACGCATCAAACGCCGCCTGCCGATGAGCACTGGCCGCCGCCACAAACACAATCGGCTCACCCGGCTCCAGGGCGCCAATGCGGTGCAGCACTTCCAGCTTGAGCAACGGCCAGCGCTGCTCGGCTTCCACAGCGATCTTGGCCAGGGCTTTTTCGGTCATGCCGGGGTAGTGTTCCAGGAACATCCCCGACACGTCGCGGCCATCGTTGAAGTCGCGCACGTACCCGACAAAACTCACCACCGCGCCCACGCCCACATTGGCCGCGTGCATGGCATTCACCTCAAAACCCGGATCAAACGCCTGGACCTGCACTCGAATGGCCATGCTCAGCCTCCGGTCACCGGTGGGAAGAACGCCACTTCGTCACCCGCCTGCACTGGCTCATCGAGGCCGCACAACTCTTCGTTGCGCGCGCACATCAGGCTGGTCTCGTTGAGTACGGCAAACTCCGGGTCACTGGCCAACGCCAGGCGTACAGCGTCGACAGTGGCGAAATCGCCCTCCATCTCCAGCGAGTCAAACCCCACCGCCTCGGCGTAACGCGCAAAAAACAATACGTTGATGCTCATGCCTGGTCCGCCTTGAAGTGCCCGCTCTTGCCGCCCAGCTTTTCCAGCAGGCGAACGCTTTCGATGGTCATGCCGCGATCCACCGCCTTGCACATGTCGTAGATGGTCAATGCTGCGACGCTGGCGGCGGTCAGGGCTTCCATCTCCACGCCGGTCTGGCCGGAGAGTTTGCAGCGCGCCAGGATGTGCACCGAGTCTGCGCCATCGGCGCTCAGTTCGACTTTGACGCCCGTCAACATCAACGGGTGGCACAGGGGGATCAAGTCACTGGTTTTTTTCGCCGCCTGGATCCCGGCGATGCGGGCCACGGCAAATACGTCGCCCTTGGGGTGGGCGCCGTCGACAATCATTTGCAGGGTCTCGGGCAGCATTCGCACCCGGGCTTCGGCCACCGCTTCACGGAACGTCACGGACTTGTCGGTGACGTCGACCATGTGGGCGCGACCTTGGGAATCGAGATGAGTCAGCACAGGGATACTCCTGATCAGGAGCAGCGATTGTAAACCTTACACACAATAAATGTGGGAGCTGGCTTCCCAGCTCCCACTGTGGCTGTGGTTACAGATGGGATTCGGCGTATTCAGCCAGGATCGAACGTGGAACCCCTTGCAGCGCAATGTGCACGCCGTTCGGGAAGTCTTTGAAGCGTTCCGTCAGGTAGGTCAGCCCGGAGCTGGTCGCGGACAGGTAAGGGGTGTCGATCTGTGCCAGGTTGCCCAGGCACACCACTTTGGAACCAGCGCCGGCACGGGTGATGATGGTTTTCATCTGGTGCGGGGTCAGGTTCTGGCATTCATCGATCAAAATCAGGCTCTGCTGGAAGCTGCGACCTCGGATGTAGTTGAGGGATTTGAACTGCAACGGCACTTTGCTGAGGATGTAGTCGACGCTGCCATGGGTGTTTTCGTCATCCATGTGCAAGGCTTCGAGGTTGTCGGTGATCGCCCCCAGCCACGGTTCCATTTTTTCCGCTTCGGTGCCGGGCAGGAAGCCGATTTCCTGGTCCAGGCCCTGCACGCTGCGGGTGGCGATGATGCGGCGATAGCGTTTGGTCACCATGGTCTGCTCGATGGCGGCAGCCAGGGCGAGGATGGTCTTGCCGGAACCGGCAGCACCGGTCAGGTTGACCAAGTGGATGTCCGGGTCGAGCAGCGCGTACAGCGCCAGGCTCTGGTAGATATCACGCGGTTTCAGGCCCCAGGCTTCCTGGTGCAACAGGGGTTCCTGATGCAGGTCGAGGATCAGCAGCTTGTCGACCTGGATCTCTTTGATCCAGCCCACGAAGCCCTGTTCGTCGACGATGAATTCATTGATATGCACCGCGGGCAGATTTTCGATCAGCTGCACCTGGTGCCAGGTACGGCCATGGTCCTGGCGGGTTTCGACCTTGCTGACGCGATCCCAGAACGAGCCAGTGATCATGTGATAGCCACGGGACAGCATCGACACGTCGTCGACCAGTTGGTCGGTACTGTAGTCCTCGGCCGCGATCCCACACGCTCGGGCCTTGAGGCGCATATTGATGTCTTTGGTCACCAGCACTACGCGCAGGTCCTTGTCGCGGGCGTGCAGGTCGATCAATTGGTTGATGATTTTGTTGTCGTTCAGATTCTCCGGCAGCAGGCTGTTGGGCTCGCTGCGCTTGCTCATCAGAATCGACAGCAAGCCCTTGGGCCCGCCTTTGCCGCGCTGGATCGGTACGCCGACTTCGACGTCCTCCGGCGACGCTTCGCCCAATGTCTTGTCGATCAGGCGGATGGCCTGGCGACATTCGGCGGCAACGCTGTGGTGCCCGCTTTTGAGTTTGTCGAGCTCCTCAAGCACGATCATCGGGATGGCGACGTGGTGTTCTTCGAAGTTGAGCAGTGCGTTTGGATCGTGGATCAATACGTTGGTATCAAGCACATAAAGGATTGGCTGGTCGGAAGAAGGGTTACGTCCATGATCATCCATACTCGGTCACCTTTTGTGGGAGCCAGTCGACGCAATACCTGGGCGGTGCTGCGCCTCGATTCGACCACCGACTGCACCTTAAGTGACGTCAAGCGCAGTGCCCACCTGAGGAGTCTTGGAAGACGCCACCTGTGCTGCAGGTTTCGGCGATCTGACTTCGTAATACCGCAAAACGTGTGACAGAAAAAAGCACTTTGACGCTTTTTTGAAGTTTATTTTTCAGGATGACGAATAGCACTAGCCGAGTACCCCGTACCCCGCTAAAGTCGGAAGTCCGCCTGCTTCGAAATGTCGCACAAAATCACCCCAAAAACGCCTCATCCCCAACAGGAACGGGCATTTCAGCGAAACGCCTCCCGGCAGTCCTGCCAACCCAGCCCACTCTGCGCCGTCGCCTGCAACAGCATGGGTAAAGCCACCCGCGCCTTGTCCTGGGTGTCGTGAAACACAATCACCCCTTTGCGCCACAGCAGCATCAAGGTCAGCACCCGTTGCGCCGATTCATCGGCCTTGAGCTTGCCCGGTTCGTCCTGGGAATCGATGTCCCACAGTGCCACCTGCAAGCCTTGGGCTTGGAAAAAACCCTGGCTGTCTGCACGACGTTGACCATAGGGCGGACGGAACAGCGGCACGTAGTTTTCCGGCATCAGGTTTTGCGCCAGTGACGCACTGCGGGTGATGGAACTCTGCCAGTCCACCCAATGGCTGTGTGAGCGGTACTGCCAGCCCTGGGTGCCGACGCACTGGCCCTGGTACAACGCCTGCACATCGGCCACCGAACTGCGCTCGACTCGGGTTTGCAGGCTGCTGCCGAGGGCGAAGAACGTGGCGTTCATCTTTTGCTTGCGCAGGTAGTCGGTGAGCCAGTCGGTATTGCCACTGACGGGCGCGGGGCCGCCGTCGAAGGTGAGCAGGAACAGGCGGTCGTTGAATTCATCGCCATTGCGCTCATGGTCGCCGAACCGTGCGACTTCGCTGCTGATCTGCGGGAACAGCGCGGCCTTGCGCAGCAGCTCGTCCAAATAACGTTCATGGAACACATGGCTGGGGTTGGCCCAGCCTATATAGAATGAGTCTTCGCTCACCTCGAACTTGCCGGCCTGCTCACGCAGGTCGTCCATGTTCTCTACCAGATAGCAGAACGAGGCGTCGACTTCGCAGCTCTGCTGGGCAAACGTGTAATTCTCCAGCAGGCGCTGCCAGAGTTGGCGACGCAGGTCGTCGATGGCGGACAGGTTGATGATCTTCAGGCCCAGGCGCTGCTTGAGCGCGGCGTCATCCTGGTTCTCGCTGGCCAGCAGGCTGTGGGCGAACATGAGGATTTCGGCGCGTGAGGCCACGTCGAACAGCGCCGGGCTGCCGAGTTTTTCGGGCCAGGTGCCACGGTCCAGGCTCGCCACATCCATCGGCGCCGCCTGGGCATTCAGGCATAGCAGGCAAGCCGACAACAAAAGTGCTATTCGCACACGGGGTCTCCCTCTCCAGAGTCACCGGCCATCATAGCGGATCATGCCTATCGCCATCATAGGTGGAGTCAAAACGCCCCAGCCCCTAGAATCCCTCCCACGATTACAGGAGACGACTTCATGCTGATGGTGATTTCACCCGCCAAGACCCTCGATTTCGAGACTGCGCCTGCGACCCAGCGCTTTACCCAGCCGCAGTACCTGGACCATTCCCAGGAGCTGATCGAGCAACTGCGTGAGTTCAGCCCGGCGCAAATCAGCGAGTTGATGCACGTATCCGACAAGATCGGCGGCCTCAACGCCGCGCGTTTCGGCAGCTGGACGCCTGCGTTCACGCAGGAAAACGCCAAGCAGGCGCTGCTGGCCTTCAAAGGCGACGTGTACACCGGCCTGAATGCCGAGACGTTCAGCGACGCCGACTTCACCTATGCCCAGGACCACCTGCGCATGCTCTCGGGCCTCTACGGCCTGCTGCGCCCGTTGGACCTGATGATGCCGTATCGCCTGGAAATGGGCACCAAACTGCCCAACGCCCGTGGCAAGGACCTGTACGCCTTCTGGGGCACGCGCATCAGCGAATGGCTTAACGAAGCGCTGGCCGAACAAGGCGATGACGTGTTGCTGAACCTGGCCTCCAACGAGTACTTCTCGGCGGTCAAGCGCACGGCGCTGAACGCGCGGATCATCAACACCGAGTTCAAGGACCTGAAGAACGGCCAGTACAAGATCATCAGCTTCTACGCCAAGAAAGCCCGGGGCATGATGAGCCGCTTTGTGATCGAAGAACGTATCAACGACCCGGCCAAGCTGAAGGAATTCGACGTGCAGGGCTATCGCTTCAATGCGGAGCAGTCGAAGCCGGATAACCTGGTGTTCCTGCGCGATCACGCACCGGAATAAAGCCGAACCCGCCTCTTAAGGCAATGAGATCCAAATGTGGGAGCGGCGGTGCGACGATTCGACTTGCTCGCGAATGCGGCGTGTCAGTCGATAGATTCTTCTCTGATCCACCGCATTCGCGAGCAAGCCCGCTCCCACAGTTTTGATTGCATTTCAACTTCCGAATCGCCATTTTTTTGGCGTCAAAAAATATCTTGATGCATCTCTAACAATTCTTTCACTCGACATCCGTCGTTTTTTTTCGTAGTGGCACCACTTTTTTTAAACACTAGTGGCACAAAACTATCTCCCTCGCCCAACTCCCCACAACTACTGGCCCAAATAGCAAGTGCTATCAATATAATACCAGTGCCATCTTTCCTAATATTTCAAGAAATTTCCGGAAACAGGATGAGCGGCCTGGAACTTCGTCTAAACGCACGGCTCATACCACCGGTAACGAAATTCTCTGTTTCTGTAAGAGATGACTTACATAACGACCCAAGGAAGTAGCGAAGTTGCCCCATCAACTTTGACTCATGGGTCACATCATCAACTGATATGAGTTGAGGGCGGCGATAAGGATGAATTGCTATCCCCTATAGGCCAAGGCAGCGCTTACCTAAATGTGTCAGTGATGACACCCAAGGTACTGATAAATAAAGGCTTTAAGCCTCTATCTGCACCCTGCGGCACTGGCGTCGGCACCTTCCCCCAGGAAGGCCGGCTGCATTTCAGGGCAAGCCCCAATAACAAGGCCAAGTTGCGCACAACTTGAGTGCAATAGTTAGTCACTCACTAATTAACATGCCTGTACGCGGTAAGTCGGCGTCTATTCGCCCAACTTTCGTGGCATCAGTGACGCTTGCAAACATGAACTCCGGCCAATTATTGGCATGATTAACACAGAGGTAAATGCGATGCGCATCAGCATATTTGGTTTGGGTTACGTTGGCGCAGTGTGTGCCGGTTGCCTGTCTGCCCGTGGCCACGAAGTGGTGGGCGTAGACATCTCCAAGGACAAGATTGACCTGATCAATGCGGGCAAATCGCCAATCGTTGAACCCGGTCTGGGCGAGCTGTTGAGCCAGGGTATTCAGAACGGCCGGCTGCGCGGTACTACCAACTTCGCCGAAGCCATCCGCGACACCGACCTGTCGATGATCTGCGTCGGTACGCCAAGCAAGAAAAACGGCGACCTGGAACTGGATTACATCGAAGCGGTATGCCGCGAAATCGGCCTGGTCCTGCGTGACAAAACCACCCGCCACACCGTGGTCGTGCGCAGCACCGTGCTGCCAGGCACCGTGGCCAACGTGGTGATCCCGATCCTCGAAGACTGCTCGGGCAAAAAAGCCGGCGTCGACTTCGGTGTCGCGGTCAACCCGGAATTCCTGCGTGAATCCACCGCCATCGCCGACTACGACCTGCCACCGATGACCGTCATCGGTGAATTCGACAAAGCCTCCGGCGATGTCCTGCAGTCGTTGTACGAAGAACTCGACGCGCCGATCATCCGCAAGGACATCGCCGTTGCCGAGATGATCAAGTACACCTGCAACGTATGGCACGCCACCAAAGTGACCTTCGCCAACGAGATCGGCAACATCGCCAAGGCCGTGGGCGTCGATGGTCGTGAAGTGATGGAAGTGGTCTGCCAGGACAAAACCCTCAACCTGTCCCAGTACTACATGCGCCCAGGCTTCGCCTTCGGTGGTTCGTGCCTGCCCAAAGACGTGCGCGCCCTCACCTACCGTGCCGGTTCCCTGGACGTGGAAGCGCCGCTGCTCAACTCGCTGATGCGCAGCAACGAATCCCAGGTACAGAACGCCTTCGACATCGTGTCCAGCCACGACAAGCGCAAAGTCGCCCTGCTGGGCCTGAGCTTCAAGGCCGGTACCGATGACCTGCGCGAAAGCCCATTGGTCGAGCTGGCCGAAATGCTGATCGGCAAGGGCTACGACCTGAGCATCTACGACAGCAACGTCGAGTACGCCCGTGTCCACGGCGCGAACAAAGACTACATCGAAGGCAAGATCCCGCACGTGTCGTCCCTGCTCAACTCGGACTTCGACGACGTGATCAACAACTCCGACGTGATCATCCTGGGCAACCGCGATGAGAAATTCCGTGCCCTGGCGCAGAACGCACCGCACGGCAAGCAAGTGATCGACCTGGTGGGCTTCATGTCCAAGGCCACCAGCACGAGCGGTCGTACCGAAGGCATTTGCTGGTAACAGCAACGGCCAGTTCCAAGCTGCCAGCGTACTAATCCCCAGCGCTGGCAGCCTGGAGCCTTCTTCACCTTCGGATGACGCTTATGTCCAAGTTAAAACACATATTGCTCCAATCCGCCGGCTGGCTGTTCTTCCTCAGCCTGCTGATGGGACTCGCCCTGCTGCTACCGGCGAGTACGTTCGACTCCGAGTCGAAGAATTTTATTTTCCTGATTGGCGCCGTCGGCATCTGGCGCTACTCGATGGGTGCTACGCATTTCTTTCGCGGCATGCTGTTCCTGTACGTGGTCTACCCGCACCTGCGCCGCAAAGTGCGCAAGCTGGGCAAGGCTGCCGACCCGTCCCACGTGTTCCTGATGGTCACCAGTTTCCGGATCGATGCGCTGACCACCGCACAGGTCTACAGCTCGGTGATCCGTGAAGCCATCGAATGCGGCTTCCCGACCACCGTGGTCTGCTCGCTGGTGGAAATGTCCGATGAGCTGCTGGTGAAAAGCCTGTGGGAACGCATGAACCCGCCGGAACACGTGAAGCTCGACTTCGTGCGTATCGCCGGTACCGGCAAGCGCGACGGCCTGGCCTTTGGTTTCCGCGCCATCTCCCGCCACCTGCCGGATGACCGCGCAGTCGTTGCGGTGATCGACGGCGACACCGTGCTCGCCGAAGGCGTGGTACGCAAGACCGTGCCGTGGTTCCAATTGTTCGGCAATGTCGGCGGCCTCACCACCAACGAATTCTGTGAAGTACGTGGCGGCTACATCATGAGCGAGTGGCACAAACTGCGCTTCGCCCAACGCCACATCAACATGTGCTCCATGGCCCTGTCCAAGCGCGTACTGACCATGACCGGTCGTATGTCGGTGTTCCGTGCCAGCGTGGTCACCGACCCCGGCTTTATCGCCGACGTGGAAAGCGACTCGCTGCAACACTGGCGCCTGGGCCGCTTCAAGTTCCTCACCGGTGACGACAAGTCCAGCTGGTTCAGCCTGATGCGCCTGGGCTACGACACGTTCTACGTGCCGGACGCGGCGATCCATACCGTGGAACACCCGCCGGAAAAGAGCTTCATCAAGGCCAGCCGCAAACTGATGTTCCGCTGGTACGGCAACAACCTGCGCCAGAACTCCCGCGCCTTGGGCCTGGGTGTACGCCGCCTGGGTCTGTTCACCAGCGTGGTGTTGTTCGACCAACGCGTGTCGATGTGGACCTCCCTGCTCGGTCTGACCGTGGCAATCATCGCCACCTTCAAGTACGGCGGCGCGTTCATCCTCGCCTATCTGCTGTGGATCGGCATCACCCGCCTGATTCTCACCCTGTTGCTGTCGTGCTCCGGCCACACCATCGGCCCGGCTTACCCCGCGATTCTCTATTACAACCAGATCATGGGCGCGCTGGTGAAGATCTACGTGTTCTTCCGCCTTGATCAACAGTCCTGGACCCGCCAGGACACCAAACTGACCCGCGATTTGGCCAGCTTTCAACGTTGGTTCAACACCTGGTCGTCTCGGACCATGACCTTCTCCGCCGGCAGCATTTTCGTCGCCGTGTTGCTGATGATGGTCTGACAGCCAAGCCTGAATTAACTAGGAGCTACACCTATGAGTCAGAACACCATGAACAGCCAAGCAAACGTCAACGTTGTCCACGAATCCGAAGCTCAGCGCCAACATGCCCGCGTGAAAATCCCGGCCAAGCTGCGCTTCTTCAACACTGACCGCACGCCGACCGAAGCCCGGGTGATCGACCTGTCCGCCGGTGGCCTGGCCTTCACCTCGACCCAGCCGTTGACCGTCGGCGAAGTGCACAAGGGCCGCCTGCAATTCGTGATCGATAACCTGGGCCTGGCCATGGACGTGGAGCTGCAGATCCGCTCCTACGACCGCCAGACCGGCCGCACCGGTTGCCAGTTCCAGAACCTTGAACCCCAGGATATTTCTACCCTGCGCCACCTGATCACTTCGCACTTGTCCGGCGACATCGTGACCATGGGCGACGTGCTGGCGACCCTGCAACGCGACAACTTCACCAAGGCGCGCAAGGTCAAGGACGGCGGCAGCAACATGACCGCCGCCGGCCGTCTACGTGCCGTGGTGTTCAGCGCAGGCATCTTCATCGTCGGCCTGGCCGCGTTCGGATTCATCTTCAAATCGGTGTACGGTATGTACTTCGTCAGCCACGCCCAGGCCGGCCTGGTCAGCGTACCTGGCATGAACGTGACCATGCCGCGCGACGGCACCGTGCAAAGCCTGCTCAAAGGTGACGGGGTCGCCGCCAAAGGCGCGCCGCTCGCCACCTTCAGCACCAGCATGCTCGACGTGCTCAAGGGCCACCTGGACGAAGACCAACTGCAACCGGCCAAGGTCGAAGAACTGTTCGGCAAGCAAATGACCGGCACCCTGACTTCGCCTTGCGACTGCGTGGTGGCCCAGCAAATGGTCGCCGACGGTCAGTACGCCAACAAAGGCGACGTGATCTTCCAACTGGTACCCCGCGGCAGCCTGGCCAATGTGGAAGCGCGCTTCACCTATCGCCAGTTCGCCGATGTTCGCCCAGGCACGCCGGTGAGCTTCCAAGTGGCCGATGAAGAACAGATCCGCACCGGCACCATCGTCAGCAGCACCAGCCTGAACAGCGCCGACCTGTCCTCCGACATCCGCGTGCAGATCAAGCCTGACGCACCGCTGGACAGCACCTACGCCGGTCGCCCGGTAGAAGTGACCAGCGACCGTGGTCCGTCGCTGAACTGGCTGATCGATAAAGCCATGGCTGCGGGTCTTTAATCATGAGCGCCCTTCGAAACCTGCCGGTGCCCCTGGCGCTGGCCATCGCCCTCGCCGGTTGCGCCGGCCTGCCCGACCAACGCCTGGCTAACGAAGCGCTGAAACGTGGCGACACCGTCACCGCGCAGCAGAATTACCAGCAACTGGCAGACCTGGGCTACAGCGAGGCCCAGGTGGGCCTGGCTGATATCCAGGTAGGCACCCGCGATCCGGCGCAAATCAAACAGGCCGAAGCCACCTACCGCGCGGCGGCGGACACTTCGCCCCGCGCCCAGGCCCGCCTCGGTCGCCTGCTGGTGGCCAAGCCTGGCAGCACCGAAGCCGAACACCATGAAGCCGAAGGCCTGCTGAAAAAAGCCTTTGCCAATGGCGAAGGCAACACCCTGATCCCGCTGGCGATGCTGTACCTGCAATACCCGCACAGTTTCCCGAACGTGAATGCGCAGCAGCAGATCAGCAAATGGCAGGCAGCCGGTTATCCGGAAGCTGGCCTGGCCCAGGTCCTGCTGTATCGCACCCAAGACACCTACGACCAGCATCTGGATGACGTAGAGCGCATCTGCAAGGCCGCGCTCAACACCACCGACATCTGCTACGTCGAACTGGCCACGGTCTACCAGAAAAAAGCCGAGCCGGAAAAACAAGCCGAGCTGCTTAAACAGATGGAAGCCGGTTACAGCCGTGGCACCGTCACTGCACAACGCGTCGACAGTGTTGCCCGCGTACTCGGCGACGCCACCCTCGGCCAGCCGGACGAAAAAACCGCCCAGGCCCTGCTGGAAAAAATCGCCCCTGGTTACCCGGCGTCTTGGGTCAGCCTGGCGCAACTGCTCTACGACTTCCCGGAACTGGGTGACGTCGACCAGATGATGAAATACCTGGACAACGGCCGCGCCGCCGACCAACCGCGCGCCGAGCTGTTGCTGGGCAAGCTCTACTACGAAGGCAAGTGGGTGCCGGCTGACGCCAAGGCCGCCGAAGCGCACTTCGAAAAAGCCGTAGGCAAGGAAGTGGCCGCCGATTACTACCTCGGCCAGATCTATCGCCGTGGCTACCTGGGCAAGGTCTACCCGCAAAAAGCCCTGGACCATTTGCTGACCGCTGCGCGCAACGGCCAGAACAGCGCCGATTTCGCCATCGCCCAATTGTTTTCCCAAGGCAAGGGCACCAAGCCCGACCCATTGAATGCCTATGTCTTCAGCCAGTTGGCCAAAGCCCAGGACACGCCAGAAGCCAATGACTTGGCCACGCAGCTGGAAACCCCGCTGACGCCTGAGCAACGCGCCCAAGGCCAACGCCTGGTGCAACAGGAACTGGCCGCCCGCGGCACCCTGGCCCAGAGCACGCTGCAACTGCACGCCCTGGATGAAGAAGACGACGGCGAGGAATCCCTATGAAGCTCAACCCATTCGTCAAGGCCGGTATCGGCCTGACCTTCGCCCTGCTGTGGTCGTGCCCGACCCTGGCTGCGCTGACCGAAGCCAAGAACTTCGGCCTGGAAGTCAAAGCCACCGCGCAGTCCGAAGACGACCGCGACCTGGGTACGCAGAAAGGCGGCGACGTCAACGGCGTCGGCCTCGACCTGCGCCCGTGGATCTACGGCGAAAGCGGCGCGTGGAGCGCCTACGCCATGGGCCAGGCCGTGGTCTCCAGCGACATCATCGAGACCGACCCGCTGCAGCAGTCGGCCGATGACGAAAACCAGCAGACCACCAACAACGACCGCAAGACCAAGAAAAACTACTTGGCCATGCGTGAGTTCTGGGTCGGCTACAGCGGCTTCACGCCCTACCCTGGCGAGATCCTCAAGCTGGGTCGCCAACGCCTGCGCAACGACGACGGTCAATGGCGCGACACCAACATCGAAGCGCTGAACTGGACGTTCGACACCACCCTGCTCAAGGCCAATGTCGGCGTTGCCGAACGCTTCAGCGAATACCGCACTGACCTCAAGGAGCTGTCGCCCAAGGACAAGGACCGCCAGCACCTGTACGCCGACGCCGCCTACCAGTGGACGCCCGGCCAGTGGATCGGCCTGCGCGGTCACCATACCCATGACAACGGCAAGCTCGACTACCCGCAACCCGGCGTGCCGACCGACTCGTTGGACAAGCGTGAAAACGGCGACCTGAGCTGGCTCGGCATCGAAGCCAACAGCGACGCCTACAACTGGCGCAACACCAACACGGTCAACTACTGGGCCAGCGTCACCGGCATGCGTGGCGACCGCGACACCGTCAACGCGCTGAACGCCGATGGCACTCGCCCAACCAATGCCAAGCGCAGCGATGACGTGAGCGGCTGGGCCACCGACCTCGGCGTACGTCTGCGCCTTGATCCGCAGTGGCAAGTCGGTGCGGCCTACTCCCGCGCCAGCGCCGAGTACGAGCAGAACGGCCTGCAGAGCAACCGTTCGAACTGGACCGGCACCCAGTCCCGCGTGCACCGCTTCGGCGAAGCCTTCCGTGGCGAGATGAACAACATGCAGTCCATGAGCCTGTTCGGTTCCTGGCAGCTGCGCGAGGACTACGACGCCAGCCTGGTGTACCACAAGTTCTGGCGCGTCGACGGCAACAAGCCGGTCGGCAGCAACGGCATCGATGCGGTGCAGAACAACACTGACGACGTGACCGGCGCGATCCTGTCCAGCACGTCCCTGCCGCTTGAAGACGGCAAGAAAGACCTGGGCCAAGAGATGGACCTGGTGGTCACCAAGTACTTCAAGACCGGCCTGTTGCCGGCTGCGCTGAGCCAGTCGATCGACGAGCCGTCGGCCCTGGTGCGTTTCCGTGCCGGTGTGTTCAAGCCGGGTGACGCCTATGGCAGCCAGGTCGATTCGTACATGCATCGCGCCTTTGTCGACGTGATCTGGAAGTTCTGATGGGAGCCTGCGCAATGAACCCTCAAGCCCTCAAAGGCTCGGCCCTGTTGGCGGCAGCGATGCTGCTGGCAAGTGGTGCTGCCCTGGCCGATGTCGCGCCGCAGGCGAAAGCGCCGACCATCGCCAAAGAGCTGCAACAGGCCAAGACCTACACCATCTCCAGCCCGCCGACCGCGCCGCTGGAAATGGCCAAGCCGACGCTGCCGGATCTGTCGGGCTACACCGATGCGGCAATGGAAAAGAAAATCGTCAGAGGCAAGCCAGGCAAGGTCAGCCTGCGCCGCATGATGCAGGAAGACGCCCTCAAGGACTTCATCGGCGGTGACAACAAGATGGCCGAATGGGTGGTGCGCCAGCACGGCATTCCCCAGGCGATCTTTGTCGACGACGGCTACATGAACCTCAAGGACCTGCTGGGCAAGGTGCCCAAGCAGTACCTGAGCGAGACCTCGCCGGGTGTGATCGTGGCCAAACTGCCGATCGTGGTCGGCCGCAAGGGCATCCTGGAAATCGACAAGAAGACCCAGGAGCTTCGCCTGTCCCAGGAAGCCGGTTCGTTCCTGATCAACGACGGCCAGTTGTTTGTGCGTGACACCAAAGTCACCGGCTGGAGCGAAAAGGCCAAC
This sequence comes from Pseudomonas sp. P7759, assembly GCF_013386445.1. NCBI lineage: Bacteria > Pseudomonadati > Pseudomonadota > Gammaproteobacteria > Pseudomonadales > Pseudomonadaceae > Pseudomonas > Pseudomonas sp. P7759. The sequence continues at coordinate 329,601 of NZ_JACART010000007.1, read as the reverse complement.
GGCCCGGCGCTGTTCAAGTCGCCGAAAGAATTCCGCCCGTTCCTGCTGGCCTGGGGCGGCACCGAGACGTACATCTCCAACACCAAGATGGCCAGTTTCGGCTACGCCAACAGTAAGTCTTACGGGGTGAGTATTTCCCAATACACGCCGAACATGGCCAAGGTGCTCAAGCGTGCGGAGCCGACCGGCTGGATCATCAACTCCGAGTTCTCGGACATGTGGTACGGCTTCTACTGCTACGAGACCACAGGCTTCGTGATCAAGGGCAATACCTACAAGGACAACATCGTCTACGGCATTGACCCCCATGACCGTTCCCACGGCCTGATCATCGCGGACAACACCGTCTACGGCACCAAGAAGAAGCACGGCATCATCATTTCCCGGGAAGTGAACGACAGCTTCATCTTCAACAACCGCAGCTACGACAACAAGCTCTCGGGCTTGGTGCTCGACCGTAACAGCGTCAACAACATCGTGGCCGACAACGAGTTCTACCGTAACCACACCGACGGCATCACCCTCTATGAGAGCGGCGACAACCTGCTGTGGGGCAACAAGGTGATCGCCAACCGTCGCCACGGTATCCGCGTGCGTAACAGTGTGAACATCAAGTTGTACGAGAACACCTCGATGGCCAACGGCCTGACCGGGCTGTACGGCCACATCAAGGACTTGACCGACACCGACCGTGACATCGCCCTCGACCCGTTCGACGCCAAGGTCTCGCTGATCGTGGTCGGCGGTGAGCTGGCGGGTAACGGCAGCGGGCCGCTGTCCATCGACTCGCCGTTGAGCGTGGAGCTGTATCGCGTGTCGATGCTGGCGCCGACCAAATCCAGCGGCATCAGCTTCAACGGCGTGCTGGGCGATCGCCAGGAAGAGATTCTCGACCTGCTGGTGCGCCAGCAGAAAGCCGTGCTGATCGACCCTGTCGAACGCCAGACCGAATTGCAGGACTGAGGATGACCCTTATGCACCCACACATGATCAAATTGCTGAGCCTCTCGGGTCTGACCCTCGGCCTGCTCGCGGCCAGCCAGGGCGTGCGCGCCGACGAAATCAAGGCGCCGACCTTCACCGCCGAGCCGTGCTGCAGCCTGTGCCCGGCCGCCCATGATGCGAAGAACTACACCACGCGCTACCAGCAGAACTTCACCACCCTGGTGCAAGCCCAGGGCGACTGGCTGTTCCGGACTCAGGAAGACCTGCGCACCGAGTTCGACACCACCCCGTCCGGCTACAAGCGCATGCAGCAGTTGCACGATGCGTTCAAGGCCAAGGGCGTGGAACTGGTGGTGGTCTACCAGCCGACGCGCGGCCTGGTGAACCGCAACAAGCTCAACCCAGAAGAGAAAGCCAAGTTCGATTTCGACAAGGCGCTGGGCAACTACAAGACCATGCTCGGCCGTTTCGCCAAGATGGGCTACGTGGTGCCGGACCTGTCGCCGTTGACCAATGAGCAGTTGCCGGACGAGTTGCCGGCCCACGACTTCTACTTCCGTGGTGACCAACACTGGACCCCGTATGGCGCCCAGCGCACCGCGAAAATCGTTGGCGAGAAAGTGCGCGCCATGCCTGAGTTCGCGGATATTCCCAAGCGCGAATTCGAGACCAAACGCTCCGGACGCATGGGCAAGACCGGCACCCTGCACAACATGGCCGGGCAACTGTGCGGCACCAGCTACGCGATCCAGTACATGGACCAGTTCACCACCGAGCCCAAGGGCGAAGCGGGCGACGGCGACCTGTTCGGCGACTCGGGCAACCCGCAGATCACGCTGGTGGGCACCAGCCACAGCGGCAAGAACTACAACTTCGCAGGGTTCCTGGAGCAGGAAATCGGCGCCGACATCCTCAACGTCGCCTTCCCTGGCGGTGGTCTTGAAGGCTCGATGATCCAGTACCTGGGCAGCGACGAATTCCAGAAGACCCCGCCAAAAATCCTCATCTGGGAGTTCTCGCCGCTGTATCGCCTGGACCAGGAGACCATCTACCGCCAGATGATGTCGCTGCTGGACAACGGCTGCGAAGGCAAGCTGGCACAGATGACGGCCAGCACTTCGTTGAAGCCGGGCAAGAACGAATTGATGGTGAACAGTTCGAACAAAGACCTGCGTAATGCCAATCACCAGGTTGATATCCGCTTCGCCGACCCGTCGGTGAAAACCCTGCAAGCCACCCTCTGGTACATGAACGGGCGCCACGAGGACATCAAGATCGAGAAACCCGAAACATCCGATACAGACGGGCGTTTCGCCTTCGAACTGCGTACCGATGAAGACTGGGCCTCGCAGAACTTGCTGGCCGTGGAAGTCCAGGGCCCGGAAGCGGGCCAGGCTGCGCAGAAGGTTGAAGCGAAAATTTGCACACGCAACGTATTCCCAGCGGGCGGTCAACAGACTGCCTCGACAGGGCAATGAGGTTACCTATGCAGAAGTTATTGATTCCAACGCTGCTGGGCCTGGCGATGTTCGCCGGTTCAGTCAACGCCGCCGCCCCACTGCGTCCACCCCAGGGCTATTTCGCCCCAGTGGAAGCGTTCAAGACCGGCGACTTCAAGAATGACTGCGACGCCATGCCGGCGCCGTACACCGGCTCGCTGCAATTTCGCAGCAAGTACGAAGGTTCGGACAAAGCCCGCGCCACCTTGAACACCCAGTCCGAAAAAGCCTTTCGCGACAGCACCGCCGACATCACCAAGCTGGAAAAAGACACCAGCAAGCGCGTGATGCAGTTCATGCGTGACGGTCGCCCGGAGCAGCTGGAATGCACGCTCAACTGGCTGACCAGCTGGGCCAAGGCAGACGCACTGATGTCCAAGGACTTCAACCACACCGGCAAGTCCATGCGCAAATGGGCGCTGGGCAGCATGGCTTCGGCCTATGTGCGCCTGAAGTTCTCCGACTCGCACCCGCTGGCCAACCACCAGCAGGAATCGCAGCTGATCGAAGCCTGGTTCAACAAACTGGCCGATCAGGTGGTGAGCGACTGGGACAACCTGCCGCTGGAAAAAACCAACAACCACTCCTACTGGGCCGCCTGGTCGGTGATGGCCACGTCCGTCGCCACCAACCGTCGCGACCTGTTTGATTGGGCCGTCAAGGAATACAAGGTCGGCGTGAACCAGGTCGACGACCAGGGCTTCCTGCCCAACGAATTGAAGCGCCAGCAACGCGCGTTGTCGTACCACAACTACGCGCTGCCGCCGCTGTCGATGATCGCCAGTTTTGCCCTGGTCAACGGTGTGGACCTGCGCCAGGAAAACAACGGCGCGCTCAAGCGCCTGGGCGACAAGGTGCTGGCCGGGGTCAAGGACCCAGAGATCTTCGAACAAAAGAACGGCAAAGAGCAGGACATGAAGGACTTGAAACAGGACATGAAATTCGCCTGGCTCGAACCTTTCTGCACCCTCTACACCTGTGCGCCGGATGTGCTCGAGCGCAAGCACGGGATGCAGCCCTTCAAGACGTTCCGCCTCGGGGGTGACCTGACCAAGGTCTACGACCCGACGCACGAAAAAGGCAACAAAGGCTCTTGAAAAAGCAACTGACGAAACGGGGCACAAATGTGGGAGCGGGCTTGCTCGCGAAGGCGGAGTGTCAGTCGACACATCTGTTACTGAACCACCGCTTTCGCGAGCAAGCCCGCTCCCACAGTTTGAACCGGTTTCGTCAGTAGGAATGTTGTACCGCCCTCCCCCGAATTCCGTGGGGGGGTTTGGGGGGGCTCTGGCCCTTGACTGTTGGTTAAACATGGAGAGATCGGGATGGTTTTCTCGTCCAATGTGTTCCTGTTTCTGTTCTTGCCGATCTTTCTCGGCTTGTACTACTTGAGCGGGCAACGCTATCGCAACTTGCTGCTGCTGTTGGCCAGCTACGTGTTCTACGCCTGGTGGCGAGTGGACTTCCTGGCACTATTCGCCGCCGTGACGCTGTGGAACTACTGGATCGGCCTCAAGGTCGGTGCGGCCGGCGTGCGCACCAAGCCGGCCCAACGCTGGCTGCTATTGGGCGTGGTGGTTGACCTGTGCATCCTCGGCTACTTCAAGTACGCCAACTTCGGCGTCGACAGCATCAACGTCATGATGAAGTCGGCCGGCCTGGAGCCGTTCATCCTGACCCACGTGCTGCTGCCGATCGGGATCTCGTTCTACATCTTCGAGTCCATCAGCTACATCATCGACGTGTACCGTGGTGATACCCCGGCGACCCGCAACCTGATCGACTTTGCGGCGTTCGTGGCGATCTTCCCGCACTTGATTGCCGGCCCGGTGTTGCGCTTTCGCGACCTGGCCGACCAGTTCAACAACCGCACCCACACCCTCGACAAGTTCTCCGAGGGCTGCACGCGGTTCATGCAGGGTTTCATCAAGAAGGTGTTCATTGCCGACACCCTGGCAGTGGTGGCCGACCATTGCTTTGCCCTGCAAAACCCGACCACGGGCGACGCCTGGCTCGGCGCGCTGGCCTACACCGCGCAGCTGTATTTCGACTTCTCCGGCTACAGCGACATGGCCATCGGCCTGGGCTTGATGATGGGCTTCCGCTTCATGGAGAACTTCAAGCAGCCGTACATCAGCCAGTCGATCACCGAGTTCTGGCGGCGCTGGCACATCAGCCTGTCCACCTGGCTGCGTGACTACCTGTACATCACCCTGGGCGGCAACCGTAAAGGCACGCTGACCACCTACCGCAACCTGTTCCTGACCATGCTGCTCGGTGGCCTGTGGCACGGTGCGAACATCACCTACATCGTCTGGGGTGCGTGGCACGGCATGTGGCTGGCTATTGAAAAAGCCATCGGCCTCAACACTTCGCCGCGCAGCTTCAACCCGGTGCGTTGGGCCTTCACCTTCCTGCTGGTGGTGATGGGCTGGGTGATCTTCCGCGCCGAGAACCTGCACGTCGCCGGCCGTATGTACGGTGCGATGTTCAGCTTTGGCGAGTGGTCGCTGTCGGAACTCAACCGCGCCAACCTCACCGGCCTGCAAGTGGCCACCCTGGTGGTGGCATACGCAACCCTGGCGTTCTTCGGCCTGCGCGACTTCTACACCAACCGCCCAGCCGAGAAGACCGAGGAAACCCAGCCAGCCGACCCGAGCCTGATCAAGGCCGTACCGGGCGACAACCCTGGCAGCATCCACGAACCCGGCTTCACCGTGGGCCAGGATGCCGCCGTGCAACCGGCCTACTGGACCGCTGACTGGCCACGCTACGCCATGCGCGCTGCGGTGCTGCTGCTGTTCGTGGCGTCGATTCTCAAACTGTCGGCGCAGAGTTTCTCGCCGTTCCTTTACTTCCAATTCTGAGGGAGCCGACCATGACCCGTTCATTACGCGTCCTCTATATCGGCCTGTTCCTGGTGCTGCTGCTGGCCCTGGGCGCCTGGTCGCTGCGCAGCTTCTTCGGCTTCAGCACCAACGCCGACGCCACCGTGCTCAATGGTCGCTGGACCAAAGCCGTCGAGACCCACTACGACGACGAGTTCCCGATCAAGCGCATCGGCACCAACCTGTGGGCCGCGCTGGACTACAAGCTGTTCAATGAAGGCCGCCCTGGCGTGGTGCTGGGCCGCGATCACTGGTTGTACAGCGATGAGGAGTTCAACCCCGCCGTCAACGAAGACCAGAACCTGCAAGGCAACTACGCGCTGGTCGAAGGCGTGCGCCAGAAGCTCAAGGCCCAGGGTATTCAACTGGTGATGGCGATCGTGCCGGCCAAGGTGCGCCTCTACCCGGAACACCTGGGTGAAGTGAAACCGGCGAGCATCCACGCCAACCTCTACGACGACTTCCACGCCCGTGTCGCGGCCGACAAGATCATCGCCCCGGACCTGCTCGGCCCGCTGCAACAGGCCAAGCTCGGCGGTAAGCAGGTGTTCCTGCGCACCGACACCCACTGGACCCCGGACGGTGCCGAAATCGCGGCCAAGCAATTGGCCAAGACCATCGCCGACAAGACGCCACTGAGCGGCGAGCCGCAGCGCTTTGTCACCGAGGCCGAGCACACCGCGCCGCACAAAGGCGACCTGCGTCTGTTCCTGCCGCTGGACCCGCTGTTTGAAAACCTGATGCCGCCGAAAGAGCCGCTGGAAAAACGCGTGACGCACCTGGCCGAAACCAAAGGTGACGACGCCCTGTTCAGCGACAGCGAAACCCCAGTGGCCCTGGTCGGCACCAGCTACAGCGCCAACCCCAACTGGAACTTCGTCGGCGCCCTCAAGCAAGCCTTGGGCAGCGACGTGGTCAGCTACGCCGAAGACGGCCATGGCCCGATCCTGCCGATGCTCAGCTACCTGAAAAGCGATGACTTCAAGAACAGCCCACCCCAGGTGCTGATCTGGGAGTTTCCTGAACGTTATCTGCCCGTGAACAACGAAATCGGTGATGCCGACCCCGCGTGGGTTGCGCAGCTTAAACAAGCCGGTTCGCGCCAACAGAACATGGCTATCAACACTAAATCCGAGACGCCCGACCGGGCGCAAAACTGAAAGAGAGGTAACTCACATGACTTTCACTACAACTCCTCGTCGTCTCGCTAAAACCCTGGCTATCGCGGCCGGCCTGAGCTTCGTTTCGATGTCCGCCTTCGCCGGTGGCGACGCGGCCCTGTACGGCCCTACCGCGCCAAAAGGCTCGAGCTTCGTGCGGATCTACAACGCCAGCAACCAGGAAGTCAGCGCCACCGTCGGCGCCACCAACCTGAGCGACGTTGCACCACTGGCCAGCAGCGACTTCAGCTTCATGCCCGGCGGTGACTACAGCGCCAAGGTCGGCAGCCAGACCGTACCGGTCAAACTCGCAGCCGACCACTACTACACCCTGGTCAACAGCGGCAGCGGCCAGCCACAACTGATCGAAGAGCCACCGTTCAAGAACAAGCAGAAGTCCCTGGTGCGCGTGCAGAACCTCAGCGACAAGGCCCTGACCTTGAAGACGGCTGACGGCAAGACCGATGTGGTCAAGGCCGTTGCGGCCAAAGGGCGTGGCGAGCGTGAAATCAACCCGGTGAAGGTGAGCCTGGCGTTGTATGACGGTGACAAGAAAGTTGGCGATGTGAAGCCGGTGGCCCTGGAGCGTGGTGAGGCAGCGGTGCTGTACGTCACCGGTTCTGGTTCGAGCCTGTCGCCAGTCTGGGTGAAACGCCCCGTGTCGACCCGCTAAACCATTTTCCGGGTTGGTTAAGACCAACCCGGACCGAGACAAAAACAAGAGTGAAACGACAAACCTTCGTAGCTCTGACCCAAATCGATTCAAGGAGAAACACCCATGATTCCAGTAATCCTTTCCGGTGGTAGCGGCTCACGTCTTTGGCCGCTTTCCCGTAAACAGTTCCCTAAACAATTCCTGGCCCTGACCGGCGAGCACACGCTGTTCCAGCAAACCCTGGAACGCCTGGTGTTCGAAGGCATGGACACCCCGATCGTGGTCTGCAACAAGGACCACCGCTTTATCGTCAACGAGCAACTGGCCGCGCGTAAGCTGGAAAGCCAGCGCATCCTGATGGAACCGTTCGGCCGCAACACCGCGCCGGCCGTGGCCCTCACCGCGATGATGCTGGTCAATGAAGGCCGCGACGAGCTGATGCTGGTGCTGCCCGCCGACCACGTGATCGACGACCAGAAAGCCCTGCAACGCGCGCTGGCACTGGCCACCGTGGCCGCCGAGCGTGGCGAGATGGTGCTGTTCGGGGTACCGGCCACCCGTCCGGAAACCGGTTATGGCTACATCAAGTCCACCAACGATTCGCTGCTGCCCGAAGGCGTGAGCCGCGTCGAGCAGTTCGTGGAAAAACCCAATGAAAAACGCGCCATCGAGTTCGTCAAAAGCGGCGGTTACTTCTGGAACAGCGGCATGTTCCTGTTCCGCGCCAGCCGCTTCCTCGAAGAACTGAAAAAGCACGATCCGGACATCTACGACACCTGCCTGCTGACTCTGGAGCGCAGCGAACAGGATGCAGACACCGTGTCCTTCGACGAAGCCACCTTTGCCTGCTGCCCGGACAATTCCATCGACTACGCCGTGATGGAAAAAACCCAGCGCGCCTGCGTGGTGCCGCTGAGTGCCGGTTGGAGTGACGTGGGTTGCTGGGCATCGTTGTGGGCCGTCAACGACAAAGACGTGCACGGCAACGTGAGCAAAGGCGACGTGGTGATCCAGGACAGCCGCAACTGCATGATCCACGGCAACGGCAAACTGGTGTCGGTGATCGGCCTGGACAATATCGTGGTGGTGGAAACCAAGGACGCGATGATGATTGCCCACAAGGACAAGGTCCAGGGCGTCAAGCAGATGGTCTCGACCCTCAACGACCAGGGCCGCAGCGAAACCCAGAACCACTGCGAAGTCTATCGTCCGTGGGGCTCCTACGACTCGGTGGACATGGGCGGGCGTTTCCAGGTCAAGCACATCTCGGTCAAGCCGGGCGCATGCCTGTCACTGCAGATGCACCACCACCGCGCCGAACACTGGATCGTGGTCAGCGGCACCGCCGAAGTGACCTGTGACGAGAACGTGTTCCTGCTCACCGAGAACCAGTCCACCTACATCCCGATCGCCTCGGTGCACCGCCTGCGCAACCCGGGCAAGATCCCGTTGGAGATCATCGAAGTGCAATCGGGCAGCTATTTGGGTGAAGACGATATCGAGCGCTTTGAAGATATCTACGGTCGCTCGACCCCGGTTGAACGTGGCGTGTCGGTGAAAACTATCGCGCAGTAACAGAGTCGTACAAGAAGCCCCCGTCCAGCCGACTGCGTCCCCTATCCGCAGCCGGTTGGGCGGGGGCTTTTTAATGCCGCGAATACCCCGCAGGCATTATGAGCGCCGTTACCGACGGTCAGCATTCTGGATTTTTTCAGCACCGTACAACTGGGCAACCTGTCCCCCCAAAGCCATCGCCGTACCCAAGACTTTGCCGAGCGTACCGTGACTGTTGGCAATCGTATGTCCAACGTCCTTGACCACAGCACCGCCCATGACAATCCCGACCCCCTTGGCTTTTTGGGCGTTCACACTGGCGCTGTCAGGACGCGTCTTCGGGAAACAACCCTGGGACGATTCCAGTATCTGTTGCTGCAAGCTCGTCAGTTTCTGACCTTGTCTTCGATCCAACGGGCGACAGGACGCGTTCGCACTCGTTTGCGCGGACGCGCCAGCATCGGACGTTCGCTGGGGAAGGATAAGAGAAGATGCCACAGAGGCAAGTGCAGAGGTCACGGCCGGGACAATAATGGCTGATGCGATCATAGTTCGTCTCACTGGGTCAGATTGCGGTGATACCCACTTGGGTAGTCTGTATTTCCCTATGTTCGATCTGTGGAAAAAATGAGTCATCAGGTTCCCTCTCGCCCAGCCGACCGCGTCGTTTATCCGCAGGCGGCTGGGCAGAGGACTCCTTAGCTCTATTTCGCCCAGTTACGCGGGGCAAAGGCGTTGTAACTGCCGCTGCTGTTGTCCTTACCCGCGTCTTTATACTCGGCCTTGCCAATTTTCTCGGCAGTTTTGCCCCCCCACATTAAAGCCGTACCGACGGCTTTTGTGGTTGCCCCCCCCGTTTTCGCCATGTTCTTCCCAACCGTTTTTGCCACTCCCCCAAAGATCGTCATGGCAGCTGCTTGGGCTTGGTCCGAGTTCGGCAGCATGGAAAGCCGCGGAGAGACGTATGAAGCAAGGTGCTCGTTGATGCCTTGCATCAACGTTTGCCGCAGGTTCGTAAGCCCCAGGTTTTGCATACGAGACACCATGGATGAACTGACCTCATGTTCAGGATGAGTTGCCCCCGTCTGGGTGGGTGCTGGTGCAGCGGTTGCCAAAGGTGTTGGCGCAATTGGAGACGTCAGTACGGGTGTCGAAATAGTTGAAACGGTCATAAAAATCTCGCTTTGCAAGCTTTAGGTTAAGGACCGTCCTGGTTTTGCAGTGTTTCCTTCCGTGCTCAATCTCAGTGGAAAGATCTCGGAACCGGTTCCTGTCTTTAAAAAATAAACAGCTGCGCGCCCTCAAGAGTGCAAGCCGCAATAGGCATCAAGCCCAACCCGCAGGTAGGATGTTTTATCCGCATATGAGGTTGTCACCATGTTCTTCGGCGTCCTACTGATCATCACCTGGCTGGTCCTGCTGCTGCGCTACCCAGCCAAAGCCTTGCCGGTGTCGTTGGCTGCCGCCGTCGGCCTGGGGTTCGTGGCGATCTGGGTGGTCTGGCTGGACAACCGCGAAGCCTCCCAACTGGCCCGCCTGGAGCTGCGCATCATCTACGCCGTCGACGAATGCCCCGCCGACCGCCCGCTCAAGTTGACCTTGAACAACGGCAACGACGTGCCGCTTACCGAACTACGCTGGCGCGTCGCCGCGTATGCGCCGGGCGATACGGTGAACCTCGCGGACAACGTCTATGCTGCCCCACGCTATCGCGGCCCCGGTGAGTTGCAAGCCGGCGCCACCTGGGAAGACTGCCTGCCCACTCCGCCCTTGCGCCCCGGCTACCGCGCACAAACCCTGGAATTTCGTGCCGAGCACCTGCAAGGCAGTTTCTCGGACTGATTAAGGATCGATCCATGCCCAACGTACTCATCACCGGTTGTTCCAGCGGCATCGGCCGCGCCCTGGCGGACGCATTCAAAGCCGCCGGCTACACGGTATGGGCCAGCGCCCGCCGCCCAGAAGACGTCGCCGCCCTCGCTGCGGCGGGCTTTAATGCCGTCGAACTGGACGTCAACGACAGCGCTGCCCTACGGCGCCTGGCCGAGCAATTGGGCGAATTGGATGTGCTGATCAACAACGCCGGTTATGGCGCCATGGGTCCGTTGCTCGACGGCGGCACCGAAGCGATGCAACGTCAATTCGAAACCAACGTGTTCTCCATCGTCGGCGTGACCCAGGCGTTGTTCCCGGCCCTGCGCCGCAGCCAGGGATTGGTAGTGAATATCGGCAGTGTTTCCGGTGTGTTGGTAACGCCGTTTGCGGGCGCCTACTGCGCATCGAAAGCGGCCGTGCACGCCTTGAGCGATGCGCTGCGCATGGAACTGGCACCGTTTGGCGTGCAGGTGATGGAGGTGCAGCCAGGGGCCATTGATACGAGCTTCGCCAAAAACGCCGGGGCCCAGGCTGAATTGCTGATCAACGAACAGTCCCCCTGGTGGCCGCTGCGCGAAGGCATCCGCGCCCGCTCCCAGGCCTCGCAAGACAACCCTACCCCGGCCCACCGGTTTGCCGCGCAAGTGCTCAAGGGCGTACAGCACCCCGTGCCACCGCGTTTGCTGCGCGCCGGAAATGGCAGCCGAGCGTTACCGTTGATGGCCGCGTTACTGCCCAAAGGTTTATTGGAGCGCGTTTTGAAGAAACGCTTTGGATTGGAACGGAGTTTGTAATGATCGACTACAGCGACTTTTTTGAAGAAGTGATCCAGACGCACGTCGAGATCGAGCAATGGTTTGCCGGGGTTGCACCCGAGGGCACCTTGCAAAACCTGCTCGCCCGTTTCTCCCCGGAATTCAGCATGGTCGCCCCGGCCACTGGCGCTCGGGTCAACGCGGCCGGGGTCAATGCCCTGTTTACACGGTTGGGCGGCATGCGCCCGGGGTTGGAGATCACCTTGAGCGAGATGGCCGGTATCGATCGCCATGCACGTGGCGCCACGGTGACCTATCGCGAACATCAGGTGGATGCCAGCGGCACCCAGACAGATCGCCGTGCCACGGTGGTGTTCGAGAAGCAGGCCAGTGGCGCGTTGCTGTGGCGCCATTTGCATGAAACGTTTATCGCGCAATGACATAGCTATCAGGCCATGTCCTACAAAAAACAGCGAACAGCCTGACATCACTTAAAGGAATCAATCCCCAGGCTCTTTCACCTCTGTCTGCTCACAGGTGAAAGGATGCCTAGGGATTTTCTGCAAAGCGGTGTGCCGCAAGCGCACACCACCACTCGCCAGCGGCTGAACAGCCTGCTGGACCTCCCCAAACTCTATCGAACAATCGACGCCGACCCGGGCATCGTCGGCGCCGGCGTGGTGCATATCGGCAGTGACTACCAAGTGACGGTGCTGCGTGAATTTGTGCCGTTGTGCAGCATCAGGCCCAAACGTGTGATTTTGCGGGAGGTGTCGGGGCCTGTGATGACTGGGGAGGAGTATGCGCAGTTGGCGGCGGGGTCGCCGCGTGAGTCTCAGCTGTGGCGGGAGGCGTCGGGGATGGCTCTATCCTGCGCAGGGGCTGCGATTGGAATCGTGGTGGCAAAGGCAGGCATCGCGACGGCTCCACTCAGTGCAGGTTCCAGCCTGACCGTCTCTTATATTGCCTACACAGCCGCCGCTACCAGTGGTGTGCAATGTGCCAATGGCTTATGGCGAACCTACAAAGAACTCACTAACCCGGCAGAAAACGATTATTACGACAGCCTGAGCTGGTATCAGACAATGACCTTGGCCCTGGACGGCATCTCATTGGTGGGCGCAGGTAGCACGACATTTGTCACGATAAAGACAGTCATGATGGTCAAAAGCACAACGGGCCGCGATCTGACTGACATTTTGAGGCGAATGAGCCGCCAGGAACGCGCAAAGCTGACAAACGAAGTGCTGCGCCTGCAAAACCCTCGTCACCCCCGCGAAATGATCCGTTTAAAGCAGCTGGCCGGAAAACTTCCCAAACGTTTCAGCAATGCCCAGATACGTCAGGACATTCTCATTCAAATTGCCGATCAGTTGGCTGGCGCTTTTGCTGTAGCCGGCAGCGTTCTATCAGGAAACATCAACCACCTCGTCATCGCACTCTATGAGGAGTTCGACAGCCATGAGCACTAAAAACGGCCCGATGCCAGCACCGGGAACATTGAGCAGTTACACCAGGCGTTTTGCTTTCACGGCAGGGACTGCGGTGGCCATGATCTTGGCCAGCAGTTCAGGCAACCTGTCACATAGCCTGTCCTACTACGCCCGAATCAACTACCTGCCCAGCGAATATGCAATAGCGGCGTGCTTTTCATTTGTATTGGCAATGTGCATCGGGTTAGCGCTGGTCGCGGCGGGCTTACGTTCAGGGCCTCCTCTACTGGTGGGCGTCGCAACATTGAACGCGTTACTGTCGACTGGCTACTTAGGGAATCATCCCATTACTCTGTTTGCAGTATTTCCGTTGTTTCAATCTCTGGTTTGCCTGCTGATGCTCAACACAAGAAACCACCGCCGATACGTCAGTATGTTGAGGGTCAAACGCCGTCGCAAAGTCAGAACCAAAATGCTCTGGCAATAACCGACCTCAATCTGCTGATAACTCCCGCACGATCACCGTGCAAGTAATCCCCGCCGCCAACAACACCCCTTCCGGCACTTCGTCGATATGAATCCGCACCGGCACCCGCTGGGCCAGGCGCACCCAGTTGAAGGTCGGGTTCACATCGGCGATCAGCTCGCGGCTTTCGGGGTTGTCGCGGTCGTAGATGCCACGCGAGATGCTTTCCACATGGCCCTTCAAGGTCTCGCCGCTCATCAATTGCATATCGGCTTTATCGCCGACCTTGACGTGGGGCAGCTTGGTTTCTTCGAAGAAGCCATACACCCAGAACGAGTTCATATCCACCACGGCCATCTTGGCTTCGCCGATGCGGGCGTAGTCGCCGCGATGCACATTGAGGTTGGTGACGTAACCATCGACGGCCGCCACCACTTGGGTGCGTTTCAAATTGAGTTCGGCCGCTTCCAGTTGCGCCAGTGCGTGTTGGTAATCGGCCAGCGCCGAGTCGGCGATGTTGCTGGCGTCGTCGCGGTTTTCCTTGGAGATCACCAACGCATCGAGGTCAGCCCGACGGTGAGCATTGACCTTGCGCATTTCCCACGTGGCTTTGCGCGACGCCACCAGCGATTGCGCCTGCTTGACCGCAATGCGGTAGTGCTCGGGGTCGATCTGCATCAGCAGGTCACCCTTTTTCACCAACTGGTTGTCAAGCACCGGTACGTCGACCACCTCACCGGTGACGTCGGCGGCGACGTTGATGATATCGGCACGCACACGGCCGTCACGGGTCCACGGGGTTTCCATGTAGTGCACCCACAGCGTGCGGCCAATCCAGATGGCCAAGGCCAATACCAGCAAGGTCGCGAGCAGGCTGAAAAACTTTTTCATCGGGGCATTCTCAACGGTAGACGGTCAGCGCCAGGGCGCCGAACAGGCAAACGAACAGGCTCAGGCGCAGCAACGCCGGGTGCCAGAAAAAACGGTACAGGTCGAACCCGGCCAGGAACCGATCAAGCGCCCAGGCCAATACGGCTGCGATCAGGAACATCAGGGTCATGGTCGGCATGTACACGCCGTGGAACGCGATTTCACGGGGCATGCGAGGATCCTTTTAGAGCGGCCAGCGGCGATTGCGGGTCCAGCAGCGAGGTGCGGATAAAGTGCAGGTAGCTTTTCACCCGGCGCAGGGCCGAGGTGTCGAAGTGCGGGGCGAAGGGTTCGTCGGTGGCCTGCACGCGGCTGATCGCATGGTCGACCGCGATCAGGCCACGCTCCAGGTTGCTCGCGCTCGGTTGCAGGAACAGCCGCACCAGCGAGCGGCCCATCACGCGGATCGCCTGGCGCCACGGCTGGGATTCGGCGTACGCCGGATGCACCGGCAGAATCGCCTGTTCCTTGCGCAACTCGATGATCGCGTGGCCGACTTCCAGCACCACGAACATCCAGCGCAGCAGGTCGCGCTGTACTTGCGGCTGGCCGACGGCAAGACCGTAGGCCTGGTGCAGCAAATCGCGAGTGCGGCTTTCGAAACTCGACGCCAAGCCCTTGAGCTTGCCGCTGATTGCATACACCACTTGCTCGCGCAGGTCCTGCTCCAACCGCCGCCACAGCCAGCGGCTGTTGGGCGGCAGGATGATCGCCCCCGCCGCCGCGCACACCAGCATGCCGATGACCATGGCGATGTAGTCGTTGATGAAGGTGTAGGGGTTGTAGACCGTCAGGTTGTCCGGCACCGAGCCGGTGCTGAAGAAAATCAGCAGCCCCACGCCGACACCCGCGTATTGGGGGCGCGAAGCGAGGAACGCGCCAAAGATGATCACCGGGGCAAGCATCACGCACAGCAGTGGGAAACCGTCGATCCAGGGGAACACGAAGAACATTTCGACAAAGCCCACCAGGGCCCCGATCAAGGTTCCGCACGCCATCTGGAACGCCATGCGTTTCGGGTTCGGCGTGGCGGCGGACAAGCCCACCGTGGCGGCAGCGATCAGGGTCATGGTCGCGCCGCTAGGCCAGGCGGTGGCCACCCAATAGCTGCCCAAGACGATGAGGATGAATGACGCGCGAATTCCCGAGGCGGCGCAGGCCAGCCAGTTGGTCTTGGGGATGAAGGTTTCGTCCCACTGCTCGCGCGCATGGCTGTGATCCGCCAGGGAAGCGTGGGTTTGCGCGTAGTTATGCAGGTCGTCGACAAAACGGTAAAGAAGCTCGTAGGCGGTGTGGAAATCCAGTTGTTCGGCTTCACTGGGGTTCTCTTCCTGGAAAGCCGCCCGCAAGCTGCGGACCTTGGCGGGCAGGCCGTCCTTGTAAGCGCTCAGTTGGTTGACCAAGCGTGCCGCGTCCGGGCTGGTGAGCGCACGGCCGGAGAAGCCATCGAGCAGTTCGGCAAGATCCTGCAGGCCGGGTTTGATGGCCGCGACCACATGGTCCGCCTCATCCGTGCGCAAGCGCTCCAGCAACTGATGCAAGGCATTGAAGCGTGTGGTGATGCTCATGAACTCGCTGTTGAGGCGACTGAGCCGGCCGTTGCGCCGACGCATGTGCGGGTCTTCAAACACCGTGATGCTGCGCAGCCCTTCCAGGCCCACGGCTTCGGCGATAAAACGCACGTTGCTGGCCTCGAAACCCTCACGCTGGCTGCGCCCACGCAGGCCGTCGGTGACGAACAGCGCAAACACGCCGAAGCGCTGGTACAAGGCGTTGCGCATGGCGGCACTGCTGGTTTGCGGCAGGATCGCGGCACTCACCAGGGTGGAACACAGAATCCCCAGGGAGATTTCCAGCACCCGCCACACCGCCGCCATGAAGGCGCCGTCCGGATGCGCCAGGGCCGGCAGCCCGACCATCGCCGCCGTATAACCGGCCAGCACAAAACCATAGGCGCGAAAGTTGCGGTTGCGCGTGGCACCGGCGGTGCAGATGCCCACCCAGATCGCCAAGGCGCCGAGGAACAACTCGGTGTTCTGCGCAAACAAGGCAATCAACAACACCATCACCGCCGACCCCGCCAAGGTGCCAAGAAAGCGATAAAAGCTCTTGGCGAACACCTGGCCGCTTTGCGGTTGCATGACGATAAACACGGTGATCATCGCTGTGCGCGGTTGCGGCAGTTCCAGGCGCATGGCCAGCCACAGCGTGAGGAACGCGGCGATCAGCACCTTGAAGATATACACCCAGGTCACGCCGTCGCTGCGTGCCCAGTCGAAAAAGCCACGGCGCCACTCAAGGGCATGCAGCCAGCGCAGCGGTGCAGGCAAGGGAGTCATCGCATCCTACTCAGTGATCAAATACGGCCAGCGCCGCTGGGGTCTTGCTCGGAAGGGTCTTGGCGTCTTGCGGCACATCGTTGCCAGCGCCGAGGCCGCCGCCCAGGGCCGTCACCAGTTCGGCGTGGGCGCTCAGGCGAGCGGCCTGCACCTGTTGCTCGATCTGTTGCTGATGAAACAGCAAGGTCTGCGCATTCAGCACACTCAGGTAATCGGTGAGGCCACGTTGATAGGCGATCATCGCGATGTCGTAGGTCTTCTGCGCCGAGGCCACCGACTGCGCGGCGAAGGAGGCTTGCTTGTCCATCGATTCGCGGCGAATCAACTGGTCGCTGATGCCCTTGAGCGCATTGACCAGGGTCTGGTTGTACTGGGCGACGGCGATGTCATAACCGGCGCTGGCTTCGCCCAGTTCCGCACGCAGGCGGCCACCGTCGAAGATCGGCAAGGTGATCGCAGGTCCCACGTTGTAGTTGAATTTCTTGCCCGCCAGGAATTCCAGCATACCGCCACCGGTGGCCATGTAGCCGAGGCTGCCGACCAGGTCGACGTTGGGGTAGAAACCGGCGTGGGCCACATCGATGCCACGGGCCTGGGCCGCAACTTGCCAGCGGCGGGCAACCACGTCCGGGCGTTGGCCAAGCAATTGCGCGGGCAGGCTCGACGGTAATTTCAACGGTGCGGCCAGGGACAGGCTCGGGCGTTGCAACTGCGCGCCTTCCCCCGGGCCTTTGCCCGCCAGGGCCGCCAGCTGGTTACGGCTCAGGGCGATCTCTTCGTCGAGGGCGTCCAGTTGGCGATGGGTTTCCGGCAACGGGGTTTCGGCCTGGCTGACGTCGAAGTGGGTGCCGATCCCGGCATTCAAGCGCTTGTTGGCCAGGTCGAGGATCTGCTGCTGTTGCGCCAGGGTCGCCACGACGATATCGCGGTTGGCGTAATGCAACGACAACTGGATATAGGCGCGCACCACGTTGTTCTGCAATTCGAGCTGGGCCTGGCGCGCTTCGGCAACGCTCATGTGCGCCAGGTCGACTGCACGCTCGGTGGCATTGCTTTCGCGGCCCCACAAGTCGAGGGCGTAACTCAGGCCCAGGGACGCATTGTTGTCCCAGGTGTTGGCACCGCTCAGCTCGCCGGGACCATAGAACTGATCCTTCGGCCAGTTGTGGCGCTTGAGGGTGGTGTCGCTGTTGATCTGCAGCGACTCGGCCGACTCGGCAACCCCGGCCATGGCCCGCGCTTCACGCACTCGCGCGGCGGCCATGGCCAGGCTCGGGCTGTGTTGCGTGGCCAGGTCGACCCAGCGGTTCAGTTGCGTGTCGCCGTAGGCTTGCCACCATTGCCCGGTGGGCCAGCGGGCGTCCTGGGCGGCGCTCTGGATGGCTTCGTCGGTGGCCAGGTGGTTGGCGTCGAGAGATTGGCCTTGTGGGGCGATTCCTCCGGTTCCGATGCAGCCGCTGATTGCTAACGATAGAGCCCAAACACTGAGAGTCTTAAGCTCTCTGTTGATGCGACGCGGCACGGCAAGCGACTTCCTGAGGTGGTGGTGCAGGGTAGGTGGCGCAATTCTAGGGGGCGGCATGAAGGACGATAAGCTGGTATTCCTGTGAATCTTTGTTACCGTTCAGGCGATAATCCGTTGGTAGGGATCACTGGACGGCGTAACTTTCTGTCACAATTTGTTATCTCCCCTGAGAACACTCCATGGACACTTTGCAAAACATGCGCGCCTTCAGTTGCGTGGCCGAAGCCGGCAGCTTCACCGCCGCCGCCGTGCAACTGGATACCACCACGGCCAATGTGTCGCGCGCGGTCTCCAACCTTGAGGCCCATCTGCAAACCCGCTTGCTCAACCGCACCACCCGCCGCATCGCGCTGACCGAAGCCGGCAAACGTTATCTGCTGCGCTGCGAGCAGATCCTGGCCTATGTCGAGGAAGCCGAGGCCGAAGCCAGTGACGCCCACGCGCGCCCCGCGGGGCAGTTGAAAGTGCACACCATGACCGGTATCGGCCAGCACTTCGTCATCGATGCGATTGCGCGCTACCGCCGTACCCACCCGGACGTGACCTTCGACCTGACCCTGGCCAACCGCGTGCCGGACCTGCTCGATGAGGGCTACGACGTGTCCATCGTGCTGGCCAGCGAGCTACCGGACTCAGGCTTCGTGTCCCAGCGCCTGGGCATCACCTACAGCATTGCCTGCGCCTCGCCGGATTACGTCAAGGCCAAAGGTTGCGCGCAGCGCCCACAGGACTTGCTCAACCACGCCTGCCTGCGCCTGGTCAGCCCGGTGATCCAGTTGGATAAATGGACCTTCAACGGCCCCGAAGGCCAGGAAAGCGTGGCGATCAACACCTCGCCGTTCCTGGTGAACTCCGCCGATGCGATGAAAACCGCGATCACCAGCGGCATGGGCGTCGGCCTGTTGCCTGTGTACGCGGCCATCGAAGGCCTGCGCAATGGCACCCTGGTGCGAGTGATGCCCAACTATCGTTCCCAGGAACTGAACCTGTACGCCATCTACCCGTCGCGCCAATACCTGGATGCGAAGATCAAAACCTGGGTGGAATACTTGCGCGGTTCGCTGCCGGAGATCCTGGCGGCACACCAGGCGGAACTGGTGGCGTATGAGTTGAGTGGCAGCCTCAGCGGCGTGCGGATGGCGAACTGACAATCCGCAACAGGAATGTTAGCGTGCTTGGCATTCTTCCGTAGTCGATGAGCCCGCCTGCAATGAAAAAGACTGTCCTCGCCTTCAGCCGCGTCACCCCGGAAATGATCGAACGCCTGCAACAGGATTTCGAGGTGATCGCGCCCAACCCCAAGCTGGGCGACCTCAACGCTCAATTCAATGAAGCCCTGCCCCACGCCCACGGCCTGATCGGCGTGGGCCGCAAGCTGGGGCGCGAACAGTTGCAGGGCGCGAGCAAGCTGGAAGTGGTGTCCAGCGTGTCAGTAGGCTATGACAACTACGATGTGGCGTACTTCAACGAACGCGGGATCATGCTCACCAACACCCCCGACGTGCTCACCGAAAGCACAGCCGACCTGGCCTTCGCCCTGCTCATGAGCAGCGCCCGCCGGGTGGCCGAGCTGGACGCCTGGACCAAGGCCGGCCAGTGGAAAGCCAGCGTCGGCGCGCCGTTGTTCGGTTGCGACGTGCATGGCAAAACGCTGGGCATCGTCGGCATGGGCAACATCGGTGCGGCCGTGGCGCGGCGTGGGCGCCTGGGTTTCAACATGCCGATCCTGTACAGCGGCAACAGCCGCAAGCCAGCACTGGAGCAGGAACTGGGCGCACAGTTTCGCAGCCTGGATCAGTTGCTGGCCGAGGCGGATTTCGTCTGCCTGGTAGTGCCGTTGAGCGACAAGACCCGTCACCTGATCAGCACCCGCGAGCTGGGCTTGATGAAGTCCAGCGCGATCCTGATCAACATCTCCCGTGGCCCGGTGGTCGACGAGCCGGCGCTGATCGAAGCCCTGCAAAACCAGACAATCCGTGGCGCCGGGCTGGATGTGTATGAGCAGGAGCCGCTGGCCGAGTCGCCGCTGTTCCAACTGAGCAATGCCGTGACCTTGCCGCACATCGGCTCGGCCACCCACGAAACCCGTGAAGCCATGGCCAACCGCGCCCTGGACAACCTGCGCAGCGCCCTGCTGGGCCAACGTCCGCAGGACTTGGTGAACCCGCAGGTGTGGAAGGGCTGACTTTAAGGGCCCATGCCCCTAAAGCATGGGCCTCTCAAGTCGATAACCTTCCATAGATCGTCATCCCTGATCCACAGAAGGTTTTTATGTCCACCACCAAAGCCCGCGCAGACTCACTTTCGCTTCTGCTCTTTACCTTGCGCAGCGGCAAGCTGATGGCGATCAACCTGCTGAAAGTCAGCGAAATCATTCCCTGCCCGCCGCTGACCAAGCTGCCGGAGTCTCACCCCCACGTCAAAGGCATCGCCACCCTGCGCGGTAACTCGCTGGCGGTGATCGACCTGAGCCGCGCCCTCGGCGAAATGCCTCTGGCAGACCCCGACGGCGGCTGCCTGATCGTCACCGACGTAAGCCGCTCCAAACAAGGGTTGCACGTGCAGGCGGTGAGCAAGATCGTGCATTGCCTGACCACCGACATCCGTCCACCGCCCTATGGTTCTGGCGGCAACCGCGCGTTCATCACCGGGGTCACGCAGGTGGAAGGCGGCCTGGTGCAGGTGCTGGACATCGAGAAAGTCATCCACGGCATCGCCCCGGCACCGATCGAAGCGGCGCCGACCGACCTGACCATGGAAGAGGCCGAAGTGCTCGGCAATGCACGCATCCTGGTGGTGGACGACAGTCAGGTCGCCCTGCAGCAATCCGTGCACACTCTGCGTAACCTTGGCCTCACCTGCCACACCGCGCGTAGTGCCAAGGAAGCCATCGACGTGCTGCTGGAGCTGCAAGGCACGGTTGAGCAAATCAATGTGGTGGTGTCGGACATCGAGATGTCGGAAATGGACGGCTACGCCCTGACCCGCACCCTGCGCGAAACCCCGGATTTCCAACACCTCTACGTACTGCTGCACACCTCCCTGGACAGTGCGATGAACAGCGAAAAAGCCCGCTTGGCCGGCGCCGACGCCGTACTCACCAAATTCTCATCGCCGGAGCTGACCAAGTGCCTGGTGGTAGCCGCTCAAACGGTGGCGCAAAAAGGCCTGTGAGCGATTATTTCCAACTGCTGCGCCGCGACCTTACTGGCAGCCTGCCCGCCCCGCAATGGCCCGCCGGGGTGCAGCTGGACCACTACCGCGACGACCTGGCGCCAGCGATTCACGCCGTGTTGCGCCTGACCCAGGAACAGGGCGGCGGCCGCGTGCCCAACCTGGAAACCTGGCAGCACCAATTCACCACCGATGCCGAGTTCGATCCCACCCTGTGCCTGGTGGTCAGCAACGACGACGGCATTCTCGGCGTGGCCCAATGCTGGACCAGTGCCTTTATCAAAAACCTCTGCATTCACCCTTGCGCCCAAGGCCAAGGGCTGGGGCGTGCCCTGTTGCTGCACAGCTTCCAGGTGTTCAAGCAACGCGGTGAGCCCTATGTGGACCTCAAGGTGCTGGAGAGCAATGGGCGTGCTCGCCAGCTGTATGAAAGCGCGGGGATGAAATTTGTCCTACGCGACGTAGTCGCTCAGGACTGACACGCACTGGCGTGTAACTTGCTTCCAGAGAGCGAATCGGTGAACAGAGGTAAAAACCCGTCACCGTTCTTGCGTGCCCTCTGACCTAGCCTGGTGACAGATCCGCCATGAATACTCAATTTTCTTGCGTCGGTTGCGGCAAATGCTGCTCCGACCACCACGTGCCCCTGACCCTCGAAGAAGCCCGGATGTGGGCGGCGGACGGCGGTAACGTCATCGTTCTGGTGGAAGGTTTCCTATGCAATGGCCTGGGCCTGCCCCAGCAGCAACGCGAACACGCCGAGCGCCGTTCGGTGGTGGTGCCCAGCGGCAATACCGAGGCGTTTGTGGCAATCACCTTTGCCGCCTACAACGCCGGACGCTGCCGGAATCTTGACGACGACAACCGGTGCCGCATCTATGAGCGCCGCCCATTGGTGTGCCGCATCTACCCGATGGAAATCAATCCGCATATCCCGTTGAACCCCGCCGCCAAGGATTGCCCGCCAGAATCCTGGGAACAGGGGCCGGCGCTGATCGTCGGCGGTGAGCTGATGGACCAGGAACTGGCTGAACTGATCCGCCGCTCGCGCCAGGCCGACCGCGACGATGTGCAGACTAAAGAGGCGGTGTGCGCTTTGCTGGGCATTCGCACCACGGCGCTCAAGGGCGATGGATTTACGGCCTATCTGCCAGACATGGGCGCCTTCGCCCAGGCTATCGAGTTGGCGGTGAATCAGCCGTGCGTGGCCAATGAATGGGTGTTCCATGTGTCGGGGCTCGATATCGCCGAACAAGTGCTGGATGCCGGGGCGCAGATTGCCACCGAGGTGCCGGCCAACTATGCGTTTATCCCGTTACGCGCGGCTTAGACCGAGAACGCAAACACCGATCCGGCTCATGCTCCGTGCAATCAACAGTCATCATTGTGGGGCCAATCGATAAGGCGCAAGGATCCGTTGGTATTCGCCATTGTGCTTGAGCTGTTCGAGGGCGCGGTTGAGCTCCGTGCGTAAGGCCGTGTCGGTGTTGCGCAGCGCAATCGCTACGCCATCACCCAACATCTCGGCGGATACGGCGGCGCCCATGAAGTCGAAATCCTCGCCGGCTGCTGTGTCGAGCAACGCGCTGCGCATTTCGACGGTGCCCTGCAAAGTTGCATCGATATCGCCTGCCACCAGACTGCGGATCAATTCGTCGTTGAGCCAGAAGCTTTTGATGATCACCCCTTTTCCGGCCCATTGAGTCCGAACGAAGGCTTCGCGATTACTGCCCAGCAGCACACCGACCCGCTTGCCTTTGAGGGACTTTGTGGTCGGCATCAGCCCTGAGTCTCGGCGTGCCACTAGCCGTGTCGTGAAGGGGTAGAGGATATCGGTGAAACTCACCCAGCGTCGTCGCTTCGGGGTTGGCGCGATCCCCATGATTGCGTCGAATTGGCGGGCCTCAAGGTCTGCGAAGTTCTCCACCAGCACCTGGTCGACCCAGGTACAGCGCACATTCAACTGCTGGCAAAGGGCATTTCCCAATTCGATATTCAGGCCGACCAACTGCCCTTGCGGGTTGCGGCTCTGGAACGGCGGAAATAGAGCGGCGACGGCGAAACGGATTTCACGTCGCGGTTGATCCAGGCCCGCGACGGCATCCACTGCAAGTAACAGGGCAAGCGCTACACACAGGCGTACAAAGGCCACAGGATACGTCCTTTTCCGGAAAGAGCTCCCTCCTGCCCAGCCGGGTAAAAAATCAGGGCTGGGCAGAAACTGTGCAAGCTTTCAAGAAAGGATCGCAGGCCTACAAGCAGAAAGTTCGGCGATCAGCGTAGGCAACGTCCGTGAAACATTGCAGCGAATTATTCTTAACGTTTACCCATGGAGCGGCGAGTGCCCGGCGGTGCCATGCCTGGAGTCTTGGTATGACCGTTCTTGGCGCCGTTCTTGTACCAGGGCTGGGCGTTATTCTTGCTCCCCTCCAGCTCACCCGGCTTGAAAGGAAACTTGAACGCCGGGATCTCGGCTTTTTCAACGCCATCGGCGCTGGCCGAATCGACGAGATCGGTCGCTTCAACAGGGGATTGTGTCGGGGATGTCATGAAAGCTCCGGGGCGTGCAGGAAGTGATGCGGGCACACATTAAGGGCCACGTATGTAGGAAGTATACCTGCGCAACGCAAATCTTTGACCTGCGTCGTACGAGTGGTCAGGCCTTTACTGACGCGGCTGTCAGATAGCGGTCACTTTACTGACCGGGTCCGCAGGCTATAAATACTCACCCCATCTCTTTCCCTTCGTCCTGGCGCCTTACCGCATGCACATTCCTAGAAGAAAAACTGCAGTGATCGTGGGAGTCCTCATCCTGCTGGCCGTGGCGGCCTGGGCGCTGACCCGGCCTGCCAAGACCAAGCTGGTCGCCTCCACCGCCGTGCCGGTCCGCGTGATGAAAGTGGTGGAGCAGGATTTGCCACGCTACGTTACGGGCATCGGCTCGGTGCTGTCGTTGCACAGCGTGGTCATCCGCCCGCAAATCGACGGCATCCTCACACGATTGCTGGTCAAGGAAGGGCAATTGGTCAAGGCTGGCGATCTATTGGCGACCATCGACGACCGCTCGATCCGCGCCAGCCTCGACCAGGCCAAGGCACAATTGGGCGAGAGCCAGGCGCAACTGCAAGTGGCCGTGGTCAACCTCAAGCGGTACAAGGAACTGAGCGTTGATGACGGCATTTCCAAGCAGACCTACGACCAGCAACAGGCACTGGTCAACCAACTGAAAGCAACGCTACAGGGAAATCAGGCCGCCATCGACGCGGCCCAGGTACAGCTGTCATACACGCAGATTCGCTCGCCGGTCACCGGCCGCGTCGGCATCCGCAGTGTGGATGAAGGCAACTTCCTGCGCATGAGTGATGCCCAGGGGCTGTTCTCGGTGACCCAGATCGACCCGATTGCCATCGAATTCTCCCTGCCGCAACAGATGCTACCGACATTGCAGGGCCTGATCGCGGCCGCTTATCCCGCACGCGTGGACGCCTACCTCGGTGCCGATACCGAAAGTGAAAACTCCGACCTGCTGGGCCAAGGCCGCTTGAGCCTGATCGACAACCAGATCAGCGGCACCACCGGCACCATCCGCGCCAAGGCCGAATTCAGCAACAGCACGCAGAAACTCTGGCCGGGCCAGCTGGTGACGATCAAGATCCAGACCGCCCTCGACCGCAACGCCCTGGCAGTGCCGCCCAGCGTTGTGCAACGCGGCCTGGACTCGCACTTCGTGTACCGCGTCAACGGCGACAAGGTCGACATCGTGCCGGTGCAAGTGGTGTATCAGGACAGCGACCGCAATATCCTCAAAGGTGTTCAGGTCGGCGATGTGCTGGTCAGCGATGGCCAGTCGCGGCTCAAGGCCGGCGCCAAGGTCGAAATTCTCAAGGAGCCACCCCAGGCGATCCAGACCGCTGACGCCAAGGTGCAGCCATGACGACATCGCGGGGCTCGATTTCCGCCTGGTGCATCGACCGTCCGGTCGCCACCCTGTTGCTGACCTTCGCCCTGGTGCTGCTCGGACTGATTGCCTTTCCCAAGCTGCCTATCGCCCCGTTGCCGGAAGCCGAATTTCCGACGATCCAAGTGACCGCGCAACTGCCCGGCGCCAGCCCCGACACCATGGCATCGTCGATTGCGACCCCGCTGGAGGTGCAGTTCAGCGCCATCCCCGGCATGACCCAGATGACGTCCAGCAGTGCTTTGGGCTCCACCTTGCTGACCCTGCAATTTACCCTCGATAAGAGCATCGACACCGCTGCGCAGGAAGTGCAGGCCGCCATCAACACCGCCGCCGGCAAGTTGCCGAGCGACATGCCAAGCCTGCCGACCTGGCGTAAGGTCAACCCGGCAGACAGCCCGGTGCTGATCGTCAGTGTCAGCTCCCATGACATGCCCGGCACCGAACTGAGCGATCTGGTGGAAACCCTGCTGGCCCGGCAGATCAGCCAGATCGACGGCGTCGGCCAGATCAACATTACCGGCCAGCAACGCCCGGCGATTCGCGTGCAAGCGTCTCCCGACAAGCTCGCCGCCATCGGCTTGACCCTGGCCGACATCCGCCTGGCGATCCAGCAATCGAGCCTGAACCTGGCCAAAGGTGCGTTGTACGGCAAGAACAGCGTGTCCACCCTGGCAACCAACGACCAACTGTTCCACCCGGATGAATACGGCGACCTGATCGTTTCCTACAAGAACGGCGCCCCCGTTCAACTACGCGACGTAGCCAAGGTGGTTGATGGTTCGGAAAACGCCTACGTTCAGGCCTGGGCCGTGGACACACCCGGCGTCAACCTGGTGATCACCCGCCAGCCTGGCGCCAACATTGTCGAGACCGTGGAGCGCATCCAGGCCGAACTGCCGCGCCTGGAGGCCATGCTGCCGGCCTCGGTGCAGGTCAGCGTGTTGATGGACCGCACCACCACCATCCGCGCCTCGCTACACGAAGTCGAAATGACCCTGCTGATCGCCGTGTTGCTGGTGATCGGCGTGATGGCGATTTTCCTGCGCCAGTGGTCGGCAACCGTAATTGTGTCCAGCGTGCTGGGCGTGTCGTTGATCGCCAGTTTTGCCTTGATGTACGTGATGGGCTTCAGCCTGAACAACCTGACCTTGGTCGCCATCGTGGTGGCCGTGGGGTTTGTGGTGGACGATGCGATTGTGGTGGTGGAGAACATCCATCGCCACCTTGAGACAGGGTTGGACAAGCGCGAGGCGGCAATCAAGGGCTCCAGCGAAATTGGCTTTACGGTGGTGTCCATCAGCGTGTCCCTGGTGGCAGCCTTCATTCCGCTGCTGTTCATGGGCGGCGTGGTCGGCAGGCTGTTCAAGGAGTTTGCCTTGACCGCCACCTCGACCATCCTGATTTCCGTGGTGGTGTCCCTGACACTCGCGCCGACCCTGGCCGCATTGTTCATGAATGCGCCCAGCCATCGTCCCCATGACAAACCCGGCTTTGGTGAAAGGCTGCTGGCAGCCTACGAAAGAACCCTGCGCCGCGCCCTGGCCCACCAACGCACCATGGCCGGCATTTTCATGCTGACCCTGGCGCTGGCCGTGGCCGGCTATGTGTTTATCCCCAAGGGATTCTTCCCGGTACAGGACACCGGTTTCATCCTTGGCACCAGCGAGGCAGCTGCGGACGTGTCTTACCCGGACATGGTCGAAAAGCACAAGGCGCTGGCTGAGATCATGAAGGCTGATCCGGCTGTGCGGGCGTTCTCCCACTCCGTCGGCGTGACCGGTAGCAACCAGACCATCGCCAACGGTCGCTTCTGGATTTCCCTTGTTCCCCGAGGCGACCGGGATGTCTCCGCCAGCCAATTCATCGATCGCATCCGCCCCAAGCTGGCCAAGGTGCCGGGCATCGTGCTGTACCTGCGTGCGGGCCAGGACATCAACCTAAGCTCGGGCCCCAGCCGTAGCCAATACCAGTACGTACTCAAGAGTAACGACGGCGCAACGCTGAACACCTGGACCCAGCGGCTGACCGAAAAATTGCGCTCCATACCCGCGTTCCGCGATATCTCCAACGACCTGCAACTGGGCGGCAGCATTACCCACATCACCATCGACCGCCGCGCCGCCGCACGTTTCGGCCTGACCGCCACCGACGTTGACCAGGCGCTGTACGACGCCTTCGGCCAACGCCAGGTCAATGAGTTCCAGACCGAAATAAACCAGTACCAGGTGGTGCTGGAACTGGACACCCAGCAGCGCGGCAAGGCCGAAAGCCTGAATTACTTCTACCTGCGTTCGCCGCTGACCAATGAAATGGTGCCGTTGTCGGCGGTCGCCAGTGTCGATGCGCCCACCGTCGGCCCGTTGTCCATCAGCCACGACGGCATGTTCCCGGCCGCCAACCTGTCGTTCAACCTGGCGCCCGGTGTGGCGTTGGGCGATGCGGTGATCCTGCTCAACCAGGCGAAAAACGAAATCGGCATGCCAGCCTCGATCATCGGCAACTTCCAGGGGGCGGCGCAGGCGTTCCAGAGTTCGCTGGCCAGCCAACCCTGGTTGATCCTTGCGGCGCTGGTGGCGGTCTACATCATCCTCGGGGTGCTGTATGAAAGCTTCGTGCACCCGCTGACGATCATCTCGACGTTGCCTTCGGCCGGCCTGGGCGCACTGATCATGTTGTGGCTGTTGGGCCAGGACTTCTCGATCATGGCGCTGATCGGCCTGGTGCTGTTGATCGGTATCGTCAAGAAGAACGGTATCCTGCTGATCGACTTCGCCCTGGACGCCCAGCGCACCCGGGGGTTGTCGCCCCATGATGCGATCTTCGAAGCCTGCATCACACGGTTCCGGCCGATCATAATGACCTCATTGGCCGCATTGCTCGGCGCCCTGCCCCTGATGCTCGGCTATGGCGCCGGTGCGGAACTGCGCCAGCCGCTGGGCATTTCGGTGGTCGGCGGCCTGCTGGTGAGCCAGGCGCTGACGCTGTTCACCACGCCGGTCATATACTTGTACCTTGAGAAGTTTTTCCACAAGCCCAAACCAACGCCTGCGTTGGCGGCCACACAATGAGGCTGAGGCCCCGGCCTGGAGCAAAAGGCTCATGCGCGTCCTGATTATTGAAGATGAAGAAAAAACCGCGGACTACCTGCACCGCGGCCTGACGGAGCAAGGCTACACCGTCGACGTGGCGCGCGAAGGCGTCGAAGGCTTGCACCTTGCGCTGGAAAACGACTACGCGGTAATCGTGCTCGACGTGATGCTGCCGGGCCTCGATGGCTTTGGCGTATTGCGAGCGTTGCGTGCGCGCAAGCAGACGCCAGTGATCATGCTGACTGCCCGCGAGCGCGTGGAGGACCGCATCCGTGGCCTGCGCGAGGGCGCCGACGACTACCTGGGCAAGCCGTTTTCCTTCCTGGAACTGGTGGCCCGCCTGCAAGCCCTGACCCGCCGCAGCGGTGGGCATGAACCGGTGCAGGTGACCGTCGCGGACCTGTGGATCGACCTGATCAGCCGCAAGGCCAGCCGCAATGGCTTGCGCCTGGACCTGACTGCCAAGGAGTTCTCGCTGCTCAGCGTGTTGGCGCGGCGCCAGGGCGAAATCCTGTCCAAGACCGCGATTGCGGAAATGGTCTGGGACATCAATTTCGACAGCGACGCCAACGTGGTGGAAGTGGCGATCAAGCGCCTGCGCGCCAAGCTCGACGGGCCGTTTGACACCAAGCTGCTGCATACCATCCGGGGCATGGGGTATGTGCTGGAGAGTCGTAGTGTCGGCTAACTCCATCGCCCTGCGCCTCAGCAGCATGTTCACGCTGGTAGCGGCGTTGATCTTCCTGTTGATCGGCGGCGCGCTGTATCAGCAGGTGGACCGCAGCCTGGGTTTGTTGCCGGGCGCCGAGTTGGATGCGCGCTATAGCGTGTTGGAGTCTTCGGTCAACCGCTTCGGCACGCCGGACCATTGGGTGAAGATGCAGACCAAGCTCAAGTTACTGGGCGAGGAAGACAAACGCATCCGTTTCTGGGTAGTGAGCAGCGATCCGAACTACGAGTATGGCAACCCCGACGCGCAGATCCGCGCCTTTGCCGAGGGGCCGACGGGCAAGCGCGACTTGCGCTTGCCGGGGCGCGAATACCCGCTCAAGGTGCTGGTGAGCCAGTTCCCGGCCAAGGATCAGCGCCCGCCGCTGCGTTTCATGATCGCCATCGACACCGAGAATTTCCGAGCCACCCAGCACCACCTGTTGGTCGCGTTGGTCAGCCTCGCATTGGTCGGCGTGGTACTCGCTTCGTTATTGGGTTTCTGGGTCGCGCGCATCGGCCTCAAGCCGTTGGGCAAACTCTCGGATGAGGCGCAGAAACTCGCACCACCCAAGCTCTCCGGTCGTCTGCAGCTGTCACCGTTGCCGCCGGAACTGAGCCAGTTCGTCAACTCGTTCAACTCCACCCTGGATCGCGTCGAGCAGGCCTATTCGCGCCTGGAGTCGTTCAACGCCGACGTGGCCCATGAACTGCGCTCGCCGCTGACCAACCTGATCGGCCAGACCCAGGTGGCCCTGACCCGAGGACGGTCGGCCGAGCATTACTTCGAAGTGCTGCAATCCAATCTCGAAGAACTGGAGCGGCTGCGTTCGATCATCAATGACATGCTGTTCCTCGCCAGCGCCGACCAGGGCAGCAAGGCCACCAAGCTGATCGAAAGCTCCCTGGCCGATGAAGTGGCGACCACCCTCGACTACCTGGACTTCATCCTCGAAGACGCGCAAGTCGAGGTGCAGGTACGCGGCGATGCCACGGTGCAGATCGAAAAAGCCCACCTTCGCCGTGCCTTGATCAACCTGCTGAGCAATGCGGTACAACACACCGCACCCGGACAGGTCATCGTTGTGAACATCGAGGTGCAGGAGCACCAGGTGGCAATCGGCGTGACCAACCCCGGTGACGCGATTGCCAGCGAACATCTGCCGCGCCTGTTCGAACGCTTCTATCGAGTGGACGCGTCGCGCAGCAACAGCGGGGCCAATCACGGCCTGGGTCTGGCCATCGTCAAGGCGATTGCCTTGATGCACGGCGGTGATGTGTTCGTGCGCAGCGAGGGTGGCGGGAATACGTTTGGCATCACCCTGCCGGTCTAACCTCTGACTGTTGCGATTTGGGCAACAGTCATTATCTTGTTACACTCTGTATCGTACCGCTCGCCTGCGTTAATTTGACGCATCGATGAGCGCGACGGCAAAGGCAGTCTCCGCTTACCCGAATTTCCCTCGACTTTTTTCCAGGGCTCTACACTGGGAATCTGTCTTAAAGCCGCTGACTTCAGCGGCTTTTTTTTGCCGTAAAAAAGGCCAGGCACACCCAACGACATTGGCCGTTTCCGATAGACCAAAGGAGCTCCACCGGTGAAGAACTCGCTGACGTTCACCCCGTTATTCCTCGCGATTGCAGCAACGATTGCCCCCCTTGCCCACGCGGCAGACACCACCCCCGCCGACGGTTTCGTCGAAGGCGCCCACCTCAACATCAACACCCGCAACTACTACATGAACCGCGACCGTCGCGACATTCACACCGACGACAGCAAGGAATGGGGCCAGGGCTTTCTCGGCACCTTCGAATCCGGCTACACCCAAGGCACCCTCGGTTTCGGCCTGGACGCCCACGCCATGCTCGGCCTCAAGCTGGACGGCGGTGGCGGCACCGACGGATCCAGCATCCTTCCTTACGGCAGTGGCAACGGCAAGGCGCCTGGCTCGTTCTCGACGGCCGGCGGCACCTTGAAAATGCGTGGGTTCGATACCGAGTTGAAAGCCGGCGACCTGTTCCTCAACAACCCGGTGATCGCCGGCGGCATGACCCGTATGCTGCCGCAGACCTTTCGCGGCGTGAGCCTGACCAACCATAGCTTCGACGGCTGGATGTTCGAAGGCGGCCAGGCCAGTTTCACCAAGCTCTATAACCAGAGCGGCCACCGCCGCATCGGCACCAGCTACGGCGCTCTGCCGAATAATACCGACAGCCAGCACATGAACTGGGCCGGTGTGTCGTTCAGCGGCATCGAAGGGCTGACCAGCAACCTTTACGCCTCCGAACTCAAGGACGTGTGGAACCAGTACTACTACGACCTGGACTACACCTACGCGCTGAATGACCTGATCAGCCTCAACCCAGGCCTTCACTACTATCACACCCAAGACACCGGCCAGTCCCTGCTGGGGGATATCGACAACAACACCTACAGCCTGCACCTCACCGTCGGCGTGGGAAACCATAGCGTCACGGCCACCTACCAGCGGATCAACGGCAATACGCCGTTCGACTACATTGCCCAGGGCGACAGCATCTACCTGGATAACTCCCAGCAGTACTCCGACTTCAACGGCCCCAACGAACGCTCGTGGAAGCTCAAGTACGCCTACGACTTCGCCGGTCTCGGCATGCCCGGCCTGACCTCGGCCGTGTCCTACATCAGCGGTAAGACCGACCTGACCAAGGTCGATCCGCAAAGCCGTGGCTACAGCGCCTGGTACAGCGCCGATGGCAAAGATGCCAAGCACTGGGAACGAGATATCGACCTCAAGTACGTGGTACAGGGCGGCAAGGCCAAGGATCTTGCCGTGCGCCTGCAATGGGCGACCAATCGCGGCAGTAACGGCTACTCGGCGGTGGATCGCGACGTGGATGAATACCGGGTGATCGTTGATTACCCGATCAACGTGTTCTGACGGACAGATCTTTCTTTTTAACCAAGTATTTAATTTTCATCGGGTAGAACTAAACTGCCAGCATCCTCACCGCTGAAGTCTGCCCGATGAGTCAATCCAGTTCTCGCACCCTGCCGGCACGCCCGGAGCTGTTTCTGATGCTGGGCAGCGGCCTCACTGTCGTCCTGATCGTGGTGATCGTCGCGGCGCTGCTGATCCGCGAACACGCCAGCACCCTGCAGGCCGCCAAGCGCGCCACCAGCAACATCACCCAACTGATCAATGCCGATGTGCTGCGCAACGTCGAACTCTACGACTTGGCGCTGCAAGGGCTGATCGCCGCCACCACGCGCCAGGACTTGAACCAGGTTTCGCCGGACATCCGGCACCTGGTGCAGTTTGATCAATCCACGGCGGCCCCCTTCAAAGGTGAGGTGCTGTTACTGGACGCCAATGGCGCGGTGATTGCCGACTCTTCGACGCTGTGGCCGACGCCGCGCAACTTTGCCAATCGCGATTACTTCCAGGCCCATCAACGTACATCCCAGGCCGGGTTGTTCATCAGTCGCCCATTCAAGATCCACTGTGCCTGCGACCAGGTGTGGCGCATTGCATTCAGCCGCCGGGTGTCCGGCCCCAACGGTGAGTTTGCCGGTGTGGCCGTGGCGACCATGCGCTTGGCGTACTTCGATCAACTGTTCAACCGCCTGGCCATCGGCAATGGCAGCTCTGTCAATCTGCTGAATACCCACGGCATCCTCCTGGCCCAGCAGCCCTTGCTGGAACGCGACATGATCGACAAAGACCTGAGCGATCGCCCCAACTTCAAACGCATGCTGCGCGAGGGCGAAGGGAGTTTCCGGGCGATCTCCGCCCTTTCCGGCCAGGAACGCCTGTATACGTTCAGCAACGTCGGTGAGTTGCCGCTGATTGTGGTGGTGGCGCTCTCCGCCGATGACGTATTCGCGCCCTGGCAACGCGCCGCGCTGCTGGTCAGCAGTGCCACCGGCATCCTCTGTGTCGGCTTGCTCTGGCTGACCTGGATGCTGCGCCGGGAACTGCGCCGCCGTTATCGCACCGAGCGCGTGCTGTCAGAACTGGCAGCCACCGACGCGCTCACCGGCTTGGCCAACCGCCGTATCCTGGACGAGCGCCTGCGCCTGGAATGGGACCGCGCGCAACGTTCGACCGAGCCGCTGACGGTGCTGATGATCGATGTGGACCACTTCAAGGCGTTCAACGACCGCCACGGCCATCACGGCGGCGATGAAGCATTACGCACTGTCGCCCAGGTGATCGGTACCAATATCCGCCGCCCGGCCGACCTGGCCGCGCGCTATGGCGGCGAAGAGTTTGCGGTGGTGCTGCCGGTGACCGATGCCAAGGGCGCCTGGGTGATTGCCGAGCATATCCGCAGCGGTATCGAGCACTTGCCGAGGGTGGGAGGAGATGAACAGCCGATTACGGTGAGCATCGGCATGAGCACTTGGGACAAGCGCAGCCGTCAGTCGCTGGAGGCGTTGTTGCTGAGTGCGGATCAGGCGCTCTACGAAGCCAAGCACACCGGGCGTAACCGTATTGTGGATGCGAATAACCAGGCATAAAAAAAGGCCACCCGAAGGCAGCCTTTCAAAACTAAAGAAAGAGAGTTGTTACTTACACCGCCGCAACGGGACGCATGTAAGAGATCGGTGCGGTGCTGGCATCTTCGAAGGTCACGACTTCCCAAGCGTCTGTCTGCTCAATCAACTTGCGCAGCAGCTGGTTGTTAAGGGCGTGGCCCGACTTGAAGCCTTTGAACTCGCCTATCAGGCTATTGCCCAGCAGGTAGAGGTCACCGATTGCATCGAGGATCTTGTGCTTCACGAATTCGTCTTCGTAGCGAAGGCCGTCTTCGTTCAGTACACCATCCGCGTCGACCACAATGGCGTTTTCAACGCTGCCGCCGAGTGCGAGGTTGTGCTTGCGCAGGTACTCGATGTCACTCATGAAACCAAAGGTACGGGCGCGGCTGACT
This sequence comes from Pseudomonas sp. P7759, assembly GCF_013386445.1. Taxonomy (NCBI): domain Bacteria; kingdom Pseudomonadati; phylum Pseudomonadota; class Gammaproteobacteria; order Pseudomonadales; family Pseudomonadaceae; genus Pseudomonas; species Pseudomonas sp. P7759. The sequence continues at coordinate 295,728 of NZ_JACART010000007.1, read as the reverse complement.
TCTTTTACGAACGAAGTGCTGGAAAAATCCACGCTTGCACTTTGGGTGCGGTCACGGAATACCGGGTGATCGAAATCGATCTCAAAGCTCACTTTAAAGCCTTCGAACGGGACGAAGGTGGCGCGCTTGTCGCCGTCTTCTACTGTCACTTCCCGCAGAATGCGAATGAACTTCTTGGCTGCGTCCTGTTCTTCCAGGCCGGCAGATTGAATCAAGAATACGAAGGGTCCAGCGCTGCCATCCATGATCGGGACTTCGGACGCGGAGAGCTCGACGTAGGCGTTATCGATGCCCAGGCCAGCCATGGCCGAGAGCAAGTGCTCCACCGTGTCCACTTTGACGTCACCGTTGACCAATGTGGTCGACATCGTGGTTTCGCCAACGTTTTCCGCGCGAGCAGGAATCTGCACCACAGGGTCCAGGTCGGCACGAACAAACACGATGCCGGTGTCGACAGGTGCGGGCTTGAGGGTCAGGTATACCTTCTCCCCGGAGTGCAGACCTACACCTGTGGCACGGATAATATTCTTCAGGGTGCGTTGTTTAATCATGGCTTGGACCGCTTGAGCGCAAATTGCGAACTGGTATCAACAAAGGCTGGCGATAATAGCAGACCAGACCTTTGCTGAACACCAATCACCTTCATAGCCCTGATACATTCCATTAATCGGCCTGACGACGCAGGAATGCCGGGATGTCCAAGTAGTCCAGATCATCTTGCGGATTCGGGCTACGGGACGCCGCAGCACCGGCCTGAGCCTGGTTGCGCATCACGGTCGGACGGTCTAGGTCACGGTAGTTCACCGACGGCAGTTCCTGGCGCGAAGGCGCTGGAGCGGCAGCCGCTTGGCTCGCGTGGCTGGCTTGGGCGTTGTGCAGGGTGTTGTCGATCACCTTCACAGGCTTCTCGATTTTTGCACCCAGGCCGGTCGCAACCACGGTCACATGCAGCTCGTCGCGCATGTCCGGATCGATCACGGTGCCGACTTTGACCATCGCGTGCTCGGAAGCGAAGGCTTCGATGATGCTACCCACGTCGGAGTACTCACCCAGGGACAGGTCAGGGCCGGCGGTGATGTTCACCAGGATGCCGCGTGCACCTTGCAGGTTCACGTCTTCCAGCAACGGGTTGCGGATGGCCGCTTCAGTAGCTTCACGTGCACGGTTCGGACCGCTGGCGCAGCCAGTGCCCATCATCGCCATGCCCATTTCGCTCATTACAGTACGTACGTCGGCAAAGTCGACGTTGATCATGCCTGGACGCTTGATGATGTCGGAGATACCGCGAACGGCACCGGCCAGTACGTCGTCAGCCTTGGCGAAGGCGGACAGCAGGCTGGCGTCCTTGCCCAGGATGGTCAGCAGTTTCTCGTTGGGGATGGTGATCAACGAGTCGACGCTTTCAGACAGCAGACGGATGCCTTCGTCGGCGATCTGCATGCGCTTGCGGCCTTCGAACGGGAACGGACGGGTCACGACAGCAACCGTCAGAATGCCCATTTCCTTGGCCACTTCGGCGATGATCGGCGCAGCACCGGTACCGGTACCACCGCCCATGCCGGTGGTGATGAACACCATGTTGGTGCCTTGCAGCACTTCGGCAATACGCTCGCGGTCTTCCAGGGCGGCTTGACGGCCGACTTCCGGATTGGCGCCAGCACCGAGGCCCTTGGTCACGGCTGTGCCCAATTGCAGGATGGTCCGCGCGCCGATGCTTTTCAGCGCCTGGGCATCAGTGTTGGCGCAGATGAATTCAACGCCTTCAATGTTGCTCTTGACCATGTGGTTGACAGCGTTGCCGCCGCCACCGCCGACACCGATTACTTTGATAACCGGGCTTGCGGGGATGTTGTCTACGAGTTCGAACATGTTCCCTCTCCTTTCATTTCTCTAGTTTTTTCGCCTACTGCTTACAACGGTGTCGCGGTAAATCTTTAAAAATTGCCTTTGACCCATGCCTGCAACCGCTCGAACAACGGCGCTTTCGCCTCGTCGTCACTGCGGTAGCTGTCACGGTTGCTCGGGCCCGACAGGGAAATGCCGTCGGTCTGCTTTTGCAGCCCGTACAACAGCAAGCCCACACCGGTGGAGTAAATCGGGTTGCGCACCACGTCGCCCAGGCCTTTGACGCCATGGGGCACGCCCAGGCGGACGGGCATGTGGAAGATTTCCTCGGCCAGTTCGACCGCGCCTTCCATCTTCGAGGTGCCACCGGTCAGCACGATGCCGGCCGGGATCAGATCTTCGTAGCCGCTGCGGCGCAGTTCAGCCTGGATCAGGGTGAACAGTTCGTCGTAGCGCGGCTCGACCACTTCGGCCAGGGCCTGGCGCGACAGTTCGCGCGGTGGACGGTCGCCCACGCTCGGCACCTTGATGGTCTCGCCGGCACCGGCCAGCTTGGCCAGGGCGCAGGCGTAGCGAATCTTGATTTCTTCGGCGTACTGGGTCGGCGTACGCAGCGCCATGGCGATGTCGTTGGTCACCTGGTCACCGGCAATCGGGATCACGGCGGTGTGACGGATCGCACCCTCGGTGAAGATCGCGATGTCGGTGGTGCCGCCGCCGATGTCGACCAGGCATACGCCCAGTTCTTTTTCGTCGTCGGTCAGTACCGAGTAGGCCGAAGCCAGTTGCTCAAGAATGATGTCGTCGATTTCCAGGCCGCAGCGGCGCACGCATTTTTCAATGTTCTGTGCGGCGTTGACGGCGCAGGTCACCACGTGGACCTTGGCTTCCAGGCGTACGCCCGACATGCCCAGCGGCTCGCGAACGCCTTCCTGGTTGTCGATCACGTAGTCCTGCGGCAGCGTGTGCAGCACGCGCTGGTCAGCCGGGATCGCCACGGCCTGGGCAGCGTCAAGGACGCGCTCCAGGTCGGCGGAGCTGACTTCGCGGTCGCGGATCGCCACGATGCCGTGGGAGTTCAGGCTGCGGATATGGTTGCCCGCCACGCCAACGAACGCCGAGTGGATCCGGCAACCGGCCATCAGCTGCGCTTCTTCGATGGCGCGCTGGATCGATTGCACGGTGGACTCGATGTTCACCACCACGCCCTTCTTCAGGCCCCGGGACGGATGCGTGCCAATACCGACGATTTCGATAACGCCGTCTTCCCCGACCTCGCCCACCAGCGCCACCACTTTGGAGGTGCCGATGTCGAGACCGACGATCATTTTGCCGCTTTGCACGTTTGCCATGGGTCCTGCCTCTTCTTAATTCTTCGCGACAGCGGGTTGCGCTGCCGTGGGCGCTGCCGGTTCACGCCAGCCGACGGCCAGGCCGTTGGCGTAACGCAGGTCGACGCTCGCAATGTTCGTAATCTGTTCTTTCAAGGTCTTGTCATAGATGGCAATGAAGCGGCGCATCTTTTCCACCAAGCGGTCGCGTCCCAGCAACAACTGGATGCCCGGGCCGGAACTGCCTGCCCCGGTCGTCAAAAACCAGCTACCCCGTTCACGCAGTTCCAGGCGTGCAATGGAGAAGCCCATGGGACGCAGCATCTGGCTCAAGGCCTGGTACTGCTGCATCACTTGTTGCTGCGCCCGCTGCGGCCCGAACAGCTGCGGCAGGTGCTCGTAGTTCGCCAGCTCACGCGGGGTGAACGCCTGGCCCTGGTTGTTCAACAGCGCTTCGTCGCCCCAACGGGCCACGGGCAGTTGTTCTTCCAGGCGGATCGTCACCTGGTCCGGCCATACTCGGCGGACTTCGGCGTGGGCGATCCACGGCATCTGTTCCAGCTCCGAGCGCATACCGGCCAGGTCGATGGTAAAGAAGCTCGCCGCCAGGTACGGGCCGATGCGCTGCTGTACCGCTTGCTGACTGATGTAGCTCAAGTCGCCCTGCACGCTGATCTTGGTGATCGGCCGGTCGGCATACGGCAACAGACGCTGCGCGCCTTCGTAGGTTCCGAAACCCAGCACCACCAGCAACACCGGCCAGAACAGCGCCTTGAGGAAACCAAAGTTGGCTTTCGGCAGGCGCGCCGACATCGGCTCTTTAGCCACCATTCGGCTGGCACCCCGTGGCACCGGCTTGCGGCTCGGTGCTTGTGGGGGCTGATGACGAAGCGATGCGCCTTTCATGTCCTTAGCCTCTTGGCTCAATGCTGTCGGCCAGGATCGCCAGCACTAACTGCTGGAAGTCCAGACCGGCCGCACGGGCTGCCATGGGGACCAGGCTGTGGTCGGTCATGCCCGGTGCGGTGTTGACTTCCAGGAACCAGAAATTCCCTTGGTCATCCTGCATCACGTCTGCCCGCGCCCAACCGGCGATACCCAGCGCCTCACAGGCTTTCGCCGTGAGGTCCATCAATTCCTGTTCTTTGCTTGCGTCAAGGCCGCACGGGATCCGGTACTGGGTATCGGAAGCCAGGTACTTGGCGTCGTAGTCGTAAAAGGTGTGGGGCGTGCCCAATGCGATAGGCGGCAAAACCTGACCACGCAGGGTGGCGATGGTGTACTCGGGACCCTGGATCCACTGTTCCACCAACACTTGCGAATCGTAGGTACTTGCCGCTTTCCATGCGTCGATCAATTCGGCGGCCGAGTTCACTTTAGCCATGCCGATACTGGAGCCTTCATGGGCAGGTTTGACGATCAAAGGCAGGCCCAGTTCCTTGGCTGCAGAAATACAATCGTCTTCGCTGCACAGAACACTGTGACGCGGGGTGGGAATGCCCAGGCTGTGCCACACCTGCTTGGTGCGCAACTTGTCCATCGCCAACGCGGAAGCAAGGATGCCGCTGCCGGTGTAAGGGATGCCGGCGCACTCCAACAAGCCCTGCATGCTGCCGTCTTCACCGCCACGGCCGTGGAGAATAATGAAGGCGCGGTCGATTTTCTCGGCCAGCAGGCGGGCGAGGAAATCATCGCCCACGTCGATACCGAAGGCATTCACGCCGGCGCTTTGCAGGGCTTCGAGCACAGCGTTGCCCGACTTGAGCGACACTTCGCGCTCAGCGCTTTTACCGCCGAACAACACCGCGACGCGGCCGAAGTCAGCGGGTGCGATTGTGGAAAATAGGGAGCCGTAGTCGTTGATCATTTCGACTTCCCCTTCGCAGCAGCAAACAGCGGGCTTGCCAGCAACTTAGGCGCAAGACCACCGATGTCACCGGCGCCCTGGCACAGCAAAATATCACCGGCACGCAGCAGCGGCTTGACGATTGGCGCCAGGTCCACACCACGCTCGATGTAGATCGGGTCCAACTGGCCACGCTGACGGATGCTGTTGCACAGCTTGCGGCTGTCGGCGCCTGGAATCGGTTCTTCACCGGCCGGGTACACCTCCATCAACAGCAGCACGTTGGCGTCGGCCAATACATTGACGAAATCGTCGTACAGGTCGCGGGTACGGCTATAGCGGTGCGGCTGGTAGACCATCACCAGGCGGCGCTCCGGCCAGCCACCGCGCACGGCCTTGATCACGGCAGCGACTTCGGTCGGGTGGTGACCGTAGTCGTCCACCAGCATCACGTCACCCCCTTCTACCGGCAACTGACCGTAGACCTGGAAGCGACGACCCACGCCGGCAAAGCGCGACAGGCCTTCGACGATGGCTTCATCGCTGACGCCCTCGTCGGTGGCGATACAGATGGTCGCCAGGGAATTGAGTACGTTGTGGTTGCCCGGCATGTTCACCGAGACATCCAGCGGCTCGCGGTCGGGACGCAGCACGGTGAAGAAGGTTTGCATGCCTTCCTGGCGCACATTGATGGCGCGCACGTCGGCGTCTTCGCTGAAGCCGTAGGTCACGGTAGGACGCTTGACCAGTGGCAGGATTTCGCGCACCACCGGATCGTCCAGGCACACCACGGCTAGACCATAGAACGGCAGGTTGTGCAGGAACTCAACGAAGGTTTTCTTCAACTTGTTGAAGTCACCGTCGTAAGTTGCCATGTGGTCTTCGTCGATGTTGGTGACGACGGCGACCAGCGGTTGCAGGTGCAGGAAGCTCGCGTCGCTTTCATCGGCTTCGGCGATCAGGTAACGGCTGGTGCCCAGTTGTGCATTGGTGCCGGCTGCATTCAGGCGGCCACCGATGACGAACGTCGGGTCCAGGCCACCGGCCGCGAACACCGAGGCGATCAGGCTGGTGGTGGTGGTTTTGCCGTGGGTACCGGCGACGGCAATGCCGTGGCGATAACGCATCAGCTCGGCCAGCATCTCGGCGCGCGGCACCACGGGAATGCGACGCTCCAGGGCGGTGGCCACTTCCGGGTTGGAGGTGTTCACGGCGCTGGACACCACCAGCACATCGGCTTCAGCGGCGTTCTCGGCGCGGTGGCCGATATAGATCTGTGCACCGAAGGTCTTCAGGCGATCGGTGACCGGCGACTCTTTCAAGTCAGAGCCGGACACCTGGTAGCCCAGGTTCAGCAACACTTCGGCAATCCCGCACATGCCCACGCCGCCGATACCGACGAAGTGGATACGACGGATGCGGCGCATTTCCGGTTGCGGCATGGCTTTCTGATTCTCAACCATGGGCCACCTCCAGGCAGATATCGACCACGGTGCGGGTTGCGTCAGGTTTGGCCAGGCGGCTTGCGGTGCTCGCCATGCTATTGAGTCGTTCCGGTTGCATCAAAACCTCGGTCAGGCGTGCGGCCAAATCGGCGGCGCCAGTCGTTCTTTGCGGCAGCAGGAAGGCAGCGCCCTCCCCGGCCAAATATTCGGCGTTGCGGGTCTGGTGATCGTCGATCGCGTGGGGCAAAGGCACCAGCAAGGACGGCAGACCGGCGGCCGCCAGTTCACTGACAGTCAGCGCACCGGAGCGGCAGACCACCAGGTCGGCCCAGCCATAGGCGTGGGCCATGTCTTTGATGAAGGGCTGTACGTTCGCCTCGACACCGGCTTCGCGATAACGCGCGGCGGTGACTTCACCGTGATCTTTGCCAGCCTGATGGAAGACTTCCGGGCGCAATTCCACAGGGAGTTGCGCCAGCGCTTCCGGCAGCAGTTTGTTCAAAGGCTCGGAGCCCAGGCTGCCGCCCATGACCAGCAGGTGCGGCTTGCGCCCTTCCAGTGCTTCACGGGCGATGTCCATAAACAGTTCGGTACGCACCGGGTTGCCAGTGGTGCGCAGCTTGTCCGAGGCACCAAAGGTTTTCGGAAATGCTTCACACACCCGCGCAGCCAACGGCACCAGCAGACGGTTGGCGGTACCGGCGACGGCGTTCTGCTCGTGCACGATCACCGGCACACCGGCGAGCTTGGCGGCAACACCACCAGGACCGGTCACATACCCACCAAAACCGAGCACACACACCGGCTTCAGCTCACGAATGACTTTGCGCGCCTGCCACACCGCCTTGAGCAACACGAACGGCGCCTTGAGCAGGGACAACTTGCCCTTGCCACGCAGGCCGGTGACGTTGATCAGGTGCAGTGGCAAACCGGCATTCGGCACCAATTCGTTTTCGATGCCACGCGGCGTGCCCAACCAGTGCACGGTGTAGCCACGGTTCTGGAATTCGCGCGCGCAGGCCAGGGCCGGGAACACATGGCCCCCGGTGCCGCCCGCCATGATCAGCACGTTAGCGCCCATGGGTCGGCTCCTCGGCAAAATCGCTTTCGCTGAATTCCATCTCTTCGCTGCCCAAGTGGGTTCGACTCTCCCACTCGATGCGCAGCAACAAGCCCAGGCACGCGCAGCAGATCACCAACGAACTGCCGCCGTAGCTGAGGAACGGCAAGGTCAGGCCCTTGGTCGGCAACAGGCCGACGTTCACCCCGATGTTGATCAGGAACTGGCCGATCCACAGGAACGACAAGCCGTACGCCACATAAGCAGCGAAATACTGTTTGGCCTTTTCGGCCCACAAGCCGATGTACATGCCGCGTACACACACGAACACGAACAATGCGACGGTGCACAGCGAACCCACCACGCCCAGCTCTTCGGCAAGTACCGAGAACACGAAGTCGGTGTGCGCTTCCGGCAGGTAGAACTGCTTCTGCACACTGTTGCCCAGGCCCACGCCCAGCCACTCGCCGCGACCGAAGGCGATCAACGCCTGGGTCAACTGGTAGCCGGAACCGAACTGGTCGGACCACGGATCGGTAAAGGTGATCAGACGCGCCATCCGGTAGGGTTGCGCCTGTACCAGAATGGTCACGGCGGCCACGGCCAGCACCACCATCAAGGTAAAGCGGAACAGGCCCACGCCGCCGAGGAACAGCATCGCCGCCGCAGCCCCCATCATCACGACGGTGGCGCCGAAGTCGGGCTCCATCAGCAACAGGCCGGCCATCGGCAGCAGCACGATGAACGGCTTGAAGAAGCCCATCCAGCTTTCGCGCACTTCTTTCTGGCGACGTACCAGGTAACCGGCCAGGTAAATCACCACGAACACCTTGGCGATTTCCGACGGTTGCACGTTGAACGCGCCGAAGCCGATCCAGCGCATCGAACCGTTCACTTCGCGGCCGATACCGGGCAGGATCACCATGATCAGCAAGCCGAACGCACCGATCAGCATCAGCCAACCCAGGCGTTGCCAGGTGGCGATCGGGATCATCATGGTGACGATGCACGCGCCAAGGCCGATCACCAGGTACACCAGGTGACGGATCATCATGTACAGAGTGTTGCCCGACTGCACGGCCGCCACTTCGGACGACGCCGACGTGATCATCACCAAGCCCAGGCCGAGCAACGCCAGGCAACCGGCGAGCATCGGGAAATCGAGGTCGACACCGCGCCCAGTGATGATCGGCGACGGGTACGGCTTGATGATGTTCCGAAAGTTGATACTCATGCCAAGGCCTCCACGGCGGCGGCGAACAGCTGGCCGCGCTCTTCGTAGTTCTTGAACATGTCGAAACTGGCGCACGCCGGCGACAGCAGCACCGCATCGCCAGGCTGGGCCAGGGCTTTGCATTGCGCGATGGCGTCGTCCAGGGAGGTGGCACGCACTTGCGGCACCGCATCGCCGAGGGCAGCGGCGATCAAATCGGAGTCGCGGCCCATCAACACCACGGCGCGGCAATGCTCGGCGACCGGGCCTTTAAGGTCCTTGAAGTCGGCACCCTTGCCGTCGCCACCGGCGATCAGCACCAGCTTGCCGTCGATATCGGCGCCAAGGCCTTCGATAGCCGCCAGGGCCGCACCGACATTGGTGGCCTTGGAATCGTTGTAATAGCTGACGCCGTCGAGATCGCGCACCCACTGGCAGCGATGTTCCAAGCCGCCGAATGTACGCAGGGCCGACAACATGGCGTCGAATGGCAGGCCAACGGCATGCCCCAGCGCCAGAGCCGCCAGGGCATTGGACTGGTTATGCGCGCCACGGATTTTCAGCTCGCGCACCGGCATCAGGTTCTGGAATTCGAAGGCCAGGTATTTCTCGCCGTTCTCTTCGCGAATGCCGAAGGCTTTGAAGTCGGGTTTGCCCAGGCCGAAGGTCCAGCATGGCAGGCCCTCGCCCATCAGCGGACGGCTCAAGGCGTCCTGACGGTTGACCACCACTTGCTTGGCGCCACGGAAGATCCGGTGCTTGGCCAGGTGGTACGCCGGCAAGCCGCTGTAACGGTCCATGTGGTCTTCACTCACGTTCAACACGGTCGCCACTTCGGCCCCGAGGTCGTGGGTGGTTTCCAGTTGAAAGCTCGACAGTTCCATCACGTACAGCTCGACGTCGTCGCTGAGCAGGTCCAGCGCCGGCGTGCCGAGATTGCCGCCCACGGCCACGCGCTTGCCGGCCGCAGCCGCCATCTCGCCGACCAGGGTAGTCACGGTGCTTTTCGCGTTGGAACCGCTGATGGCCACGATCGGCGCCTGCGCGTTACGCGCGAACAGGTCGATATCGCCCGACAGCTTCACGCCACGGGCGGCGGCGGCTTGCAGGGCCGGGGTCGCGATGGCCAGGCCGGGGCTCACGTAAAGCTCGTCGGCACGGCACAGAAACTCGACATCCAGCTCGCCACAACGCACTTCCACGTGCGGGTAGTCACGGCGCAGCGTGACCAGCTCCGGTGGATTTTCCCGCGTATCGGCCACGGCAAACGGCTTGCCCCGGTTCGCCAGGAAGCGAACCAGGGACATGCCGCTCTTGCCGAGGCCGACAACGATGCGGAAGTGGTCTGAAGCGATCAGGGACACTCGTTTCTACCTCAGTTTCAGGGTGGCAAGGCCGATCAGCACCAGAATCACGGTGATGATCCAGAAGCGGACGATCACACGCGGCTCAGGCCAGCCCTTGAGTTCAAAGTGGTGGTGAATCGGTGCCATGCGGAACACGCGGCGCCCGGTCAATTTGAAGGAGGCCACCTGGATGACCACCGACAGGGTTTCCATCACGAACACACCGCCCATGATGAACAGCACGATTTCCTGGCGAACGATCACGGCGATGGTGCCGAGGGCCGCGCCCAGCGCCAGTGCGCCGACGTCACCCATGAAGACTTGTGCGGGATAGGTGTTGAACCACAGGAAGCCCAGGCCAGCACCGATCAGCGCACCGCAGAACACGATCAATTCACCTGCGCCCGGCACATAGGGGATCAGCAGGTATTCAGCGAATTTCACGTTACCCGACAGGTAGCAGAAGATGCCGAGCGCGCCGCCGACCATCACCGTTGGCATGATCGCCAGGCCGTCGAGGCCGTCAGTCAGGTTGACCGCGTTACTGGAGCCGACGATCACGAAGTAGGTCAGCACCACGAAGCCAACGCCCAGGGGAATGCTGGCGTCCTTGAGCATCGGGATGATCAAAGTGGTTTCCACGGCGCTTGGCGCGGTGGTGTAAAGGAAGATCGCAGCGCCGAGGCCGAACACCGACTGCCAGAAATACTTCCAGCGGCTCGGCAGCCCTTTCGAGTTTTTCTCGATCACTTTGCGGTAGTCGTCCACCCAGCCGATGGCGCCGAACAGCAGCGTCACCAACAAAACGGTCCACACATAACGGTTGTGCAGGTCAGCCCACAGCAAAGTGCTGATGCCGATGGACGACAGGATCAGCGCGCCGCCCATGGTCGGGGTGCCGGATTTGGACAGGTGCGACTGCGGGCCGTCATTACGAACCGATTGACCAATTTGCAGGTTCTGCAGGGTGCGGATCATCCACGGCCCCAGGAACAGCGACAAACACAACGCGGTCAGCACACCCAGGATCCCGCGCAGGGTCAGGTACTGAAAGACCGCGAAGCCTTTGTGGAACTGTTGCAGATACTCAGCCAGCAGCAGCAGCATTAATGTTTCTCCGTACTTGAGCCACACAAGGCCGCGACGACGTTTTCCATCACCGCGCTGCGCGATCCCTTGATCAAAATGGTTGTGTGTTTGTCGTGTTCAGCCGCCGTCAGCGCCTGGATCAGCTCGGCCTGGGTCGCGAAATGGCGGGCACCAGGGCCGAAAACGCTCACGGCGTGCGCCATGTGCGGGCCGACGGCGTAAAGCGCGTCGACTTTGCCGGCGGCATAGGCGCCGACTTCGCGGTGGGACTGTTCGGCCCACTCGCCCAGCTCGGCGATATCACCCAGCACCAGCACTTTGCGGCCGTCGAAGCTTTTGAGCAGGTCGATGGCGGCGCAGATGGAGGACTGGTTGGCGTTATAGGTGTCGTCGATCACGCGCATGCCGTTGCTGGCCAACTGCGCCACGGTGCGCCCCTTGACCGGCTGCACCGCACCCAAACCTGTGGCGATACCGAACAGCGACACGCCCAGGGCGTACGCGGCAGCGGCGGCGGCCAAGGCATTGGCGACGTTATGGTTGCCCAGCAGATTCAGCTGCACGTGTTCATTGCCTTGCGGGGTGTGCAAGGTAAAGGACGGGCAGCCACGCGCATCAACGGTAATGTTGGAGGCGTGGAAATCAGCCGCGGCGTTGAGCACGGCAAACGTCAGGACCTTGCGACCGGCGGCGCGTACACGCCAGGTTTGGAAGGCCTTGTCGTCGAGATTCAACACAGCGGTGCCCGAGGCATCGAGGCCTTCAAGGATTTCGCCCTTGGCTTCGACGATTTTCTCCGGGCCACCGAACTCGCCAACGTGGGCGGTGCCGGCATTATTGATGATCGCCACGTGGGGCTTGGTCAGCGCCACGGTGTAGGCAATTTCGCCGACGCGCGATGCGCCCAACTCGATCACGGCAGCGGTGTGTTCCGGGGCCAATTCAAGCAGGGTCAGCGGAGCGCCGAAATCATTGTTCAGGTTGCCACGGGTCGCGAGAACCGGGCCGCGTGTACGCAACACACCGGCGAGCAGTTCCTTGACCGTGGTCTTGCCGCTGGAACCGGTGATGGCTGCAACAGGCTTGTCGAAGGCCGCACGGTTCAGCGCACCCAGTTGACCCAAGGCCAAACGGGTATCGGAAACCAGCAGTTGTGGCAGTGTGGAATCCGCCACTTCGCGTTGCACCAAGGCACCGACGGCACCTTTGGCGGCGACGTCATTCAGGTAGTCGTGACCATCGAAGCGCGGGCCCGCCAGGGCGACAAACAATTGCCCTGGCTTGATGGCGCGGCTGTCGATACTGACGCCGTCGAAACTGCAATCGCTCGACAGCACACGGGCCGACAGGGCCTGGCTCAGTTCGCTGAATGTCATTGCCTTAAGCATGGGCGACCTCCCAGGCGGTCAAGGCATGGTCGGCCTCGACCAGATCGGAGAAGGCGTGGCGCTCACCGTTGATTTCCTGATAGTCCTCGTGACCTTTACCGGCCAACACCACCACGTCGTCAGCACCGGCGCTGGCGATCAATTGGGCGATGGCTGCACCGCGACCGGCGACAAACGTGGCCTTGGACACGTCTTTGAAGCCGACACGGATGTCGTCGAAAATCTGGCTCGGGTCTTCGCTGCGCGGGTTGTCGTCGGTGACGAGCACGCCATCGGCCAGGCGCTCGACGATCTCGGCCATCAACGGGCGTTTGCCGCGATCACGGTCACCGCCGCAACCGAACAGGCACAGCAGCTTGCCCTTGGCGTGTGGGCGCAGGGCCACCAGGACTTTTTCCAGGGCGTCCGGTGTGTGGGCGTAGTCGACCACCACCAGCGGCTGCTTGCCGCCACCCAGGCGCTGCATGCGACCGACCGGGCCTTCCAGCTTCGGCAGTACACGCAGGATTTCGTCGAGGGCGTAATCCAGGCCGAGCAACGCACCGACGGCCGCCAGGGTGTTGCTTAGGTTGAAGCGACCGAGCAGGCTGCTGCGCAGATGATGCTCGCCCTGCGGCGTCACCAGCGTGGCGCGCACGCCTTCGTCATTGAACTGGGCTTCGCGGCAATACAGGTACGCGCTGGAATCCTCCAGGCTGTAGCTGATCAGGCGCGACTCACGCTCTTCGGCAGCCAGTTGGCGGCCGAACGCATCATCCAGGTTTACCACGCGGCACTTGAGGTCGTTCCAGGCAAATAGCTTGGCCTTCTCGGTAGCGTAGGCTTCCATGGTGCCGTGGTAGTCGAGGTGATCGCGGGACAGGTTGGTCATCACCGCCACATCAAACGCCAGCGCAGCAACGCGGCCTTGATGCAAACCGTGGGACGACACTTCCATGGCAACCGCCTTGGCACCGGCCTTTTTCAGGTCAGCCAGGGTCGCTTGCACGGCGATCGGATTTGGCGTGGTGTGCAGGCCGCTTTGCAGCGCGCCATAGAAACCGGTGCCCAGTGTGCCGACGATGCCGCAATGCTGACCCAGCAGGTCAAGCGCCTGGGCGATCAGTTGGGTCACGCTGGTCTTGCCGTTGGTGCCGGTGACGCCGACCAGATTGACGTGTCGACTCGGATCACCGTAAAAACGCCCGGCGATATCCGAGAGCTGCTTGGCCAGACCTTTGACCGGAATCAACGGCACGTCGGTGATCGGCAGCACGGTGGCGCCTTCCACTTCATAAGCCACGGCGGCCGCACCGCGTTGCAACGCATCCGCGATATGCGCGCGGCCATCGAATTTACCGCCAGGCACCGCCAGGAACAGGTCACCGGCACGCACATTACGGCTGTCCAGGCTCAACTCGCGAATCAGCAGATCGCGACCGGCGTGGGCAAAAATCTTGTTCAGGCTAAGAGACATCAGCCGCGCCCTCCATTGGCTTTTACGGCAGCGGCCGGTGGTCCGGCGTTCGCTTGTTGGGTCGGCGGCAGGTTGTCCGGCGTGATGTTCATCAGGCGCAGGGTGCCGGACATCACTTTGCTGAACACCGGCGCCGATACCAGGCCACCGAAGTAGCCGGCTTTGCTCGGCTCATCGATCACCACGACGATGGCGTAGCGTGGATCGCTCATCGGGCCGAAACCGGCGAACAGCGAACGGTAGGAGTTTTCGGCGTAGCCCTTGGTGCCCACCGAGGTTTTACGCGCCGTACCCGACTTGCCGGCCACGTGATACGCCGGCACCTGGGCACGGAATACGCCGCGCGGTGCTTCGATCACTTGTTGCAGCATGCCTTGCATGGTCTTGGCGACGTTTTCCGGGATCACCTGGGTGGCTTTCGGCGCTTCATCGACGTGGATCAGGCTCAGCGGAACCATCCGGCCATTATTCGCCAATACAGAGAAAGCGTGGGCCAGCTGGATCGCCGTCACCGACAGGCCGTAACCGTAGGAAAGCGTGGCGGTCTCGGCCTTTTTCCAGTCGCGGTAGTTCGGCAGGTTGCCCACGCGCTCGCCCGGGAAATCCAGGCCGGTGGGCTGGCCCAGACCGATCTTCTGCGCCAGGTGGTAGATGGTTTCACCGCCGATATCGAAGGCGACCTTACTCATGCCCACGTTACTGGAGTTGATCAGGATACCTGTCAAATCCAGCACCGGACCTTCGGTGCGGGACACGTCACGAATGGTGTATTTGCCCAACTGCAAGGTGCCTGGATACACCTCGACCTTGTCGCTGGGCTTCCAGCGTCCGGTTTCGAGGGCAGCACTCATGGAGATGGCTTTCATGGTCGAACCCGGCTCGAACACGTCGATCATCGCGCGGTTGCGCATCATCGCCGGTTGCAGGTTGCGGCGGTTGTTCGGGTTGTAGGTCGGCTGGTTGACCATGGCGAGGATCTCGCCGGTCTTCACGTCCATGATCACCAGGCTGCCGGCCTTGGCGCCGTTCTCGATGATCGCGTTACGCAGCTCGCGGTTGGCCAGGTATTGCAGGCGCAGGTCAATCGACAACGCCAAGGGCTTACCGGCCTTGGCGTTTTTGGTGACTTGGACATCCTTGATCAGTCTGCCGCGCCGATCCTTGATGACTTGTCGTTTGCCGGGAACCCCGGCGAGCCATTCATCGTAGGCGAGTTCCACGCCTTCGCGGCCATGGTCATCGATGTCGGTGAAGCCGACCATATGCGCGGTGGTTTCACCGGCCGGGTAGAAACGACGGAATTCCTCGATGCCGTAGACACCAGGGACTTTGAGGTCGAGCACTTGCTGGCCTTGTTCGGGGGTCAGCCCGCGAACCAGGTAGATAAACTCTTTATTGGCCTGGGCTTCCAGGCGCTCAGCCAAGGCTTTCGGATCTTGTCCCAACGCAGAGGCAAGGGCCGGCCAACGATCCTTGGCGACCTGCAATTCCTTTGCGTTCGCCCACAGGGTGGTCACCGGGGTACTAACGGCCAAGGGCTCGCCGTTACGGTCGGTGATCAGGCCGCGGTGTGCAGGAATCGGGATATGACGCAAGCTACGGGCGTTACCCTCGCCGATCAGGAAGTCGCGATCGACCACTTGCAGATCGACGATCCGCCAGGCAATCGCACCGACCATCAATGCCAGCAAGCCGAGCATCAGGCGGAAGCGCCAGGGGTAGAGTGCACCCTCGAGTTTCATCATGGCGCCACCATGCGGACTTCAGCCGCGCCAGGAATATGCATTTTCAGCTGTTCGGTGGCTAGCACTTCGATACGGCTATGGGCCGTCCAGGTGCTTTGCTCCAGGATCAACCGACCCCACTCCGCTTGCGCCTTGTCACGCACACTCAGTTCCCCGTACAGGGTATTGAGCAATTGACGGTTGTAGTGGGCGCTGTAGGACACCGCAATCGCGGAAACCAGCACACCGACAAACAGCAGCATCATAAAGAAGCTGCCGCCCGGGAGGGGCTTGGCAAAAAGCTTGCTCACCGCAGCTTCTCGGCAACGCGCATGACGGCGCTGCGGGAACGTGGGTTGGCCTTGAGTTCGGCTTCGGAAGCGAACTGCGCTTTGCCATGGATTTTGATTTTCGGCACAAAGGCTTCGAAACGTACCGGCAGGTTGCGCGGCAGGTTGTCGGACTCACCCTTGACCAGGCGACGCATGAACAGTTTGACGATGCGGTCTTCCAGCGAGTGGAAGCTGATCACGACAAGGCGACCGCCCACTTCCAGCGCCTCGAGGGCAGCCTCAAGGCCGGCCTCCAGGTCGCCCAATTCGTTGTTGACGTGAATGCGCAGGCCTTGGAACGCACGGGTGGCCGGGTTCTTGCCCTTTTCCCACGCTGGGTTGGCGACTTTCAGCACTTCGGCCAAGTCGGCGGTGCGTTCGAATGGCTGGATTTCACGGCGCTCGACCACGGCACGGGCCATGCGACCGGCGAAGCGTTCTTCACCGTATTCCTTGAACACGCGGGTGATTTCTTCATGGGGCGCGGTCGCAATGAACTCCGCTGCGCTGATACCCCGAGTCGGGTCCATGCGCATATCGAGCGGGCCATCGTTCATGAAACTGAAGCCGCGCTCCGGGTCGTCGAGCTGTGGCGAAGACACGCCCAGGTCGAGCAAAACCCCGGCCACCTTGCCCGCCATGCCACGTTCGGCGACTTCGGCACCCAGTTCGGCAAAGCTGCGCTGCACAACGACAAAGCGGCCGTCTTCGGCCGCTAGCGCTTGCCCGGTGGCAATCGCTTGAGGGTCTTTGTCGAACCCGAGGAGTTTGCCGTCGGACCCGAGCTGGCTGAGTATCAACCGGCTATGCCCGCCCCTGCCGAAGGTGCCATCCAGATAGCAGCCATCCGCGCGTACGGCGAGAGCCTCAACGGCTTCGTCAAGCAGTACGGTGATGTGGTTAAAGCCGCTATCAATAGTCACAGGATCAAATCACGCAGTTCATCAGGCATAGCGCCCGGTTGTTGAATAGCAGCCAGGTCAGCTGCAGAAACAGCATCCCAGGCATCTTCGTCCCACAATTGGAACTTGTTCAGTTGGCCAACCAGCATTGCGCGCTTATCCAGCTTGGCGTACTCGCGCAGACGCGGAGGCACCAGGAAGCGACCGCTGCCATCCAACTCAAGGTCGACGGCGTTACCAATCAGCAAACGCTGCAGGCGGCGGTTCTCTTCACGCAACGAAGGCAGGGCGCGCAGTTTGGTTTCGATCAACTCCCACTCATCGAGGGGGTAAACACATAAACAAGGGTCAACGGCATCGATCGTGATGATCAACTGTCCAGAACTTCGCGAAATCAGCTCGTCACGATACCGGCTCGGCATAGCGAGACGGCCTTTTGCATCGAGACTGATAGCGTTAGCTCCGCGAAACACAGATGCGTTTCTCCAAATTTTAGCGTTTTACGTTCAAAAAACCCACTTTGTGCCACTTTCCGCCACTTGCGCACACTATAGGAATGCGCCCACCACACCGTCAAGGCGCGGATTCAAGGAAAAGCCTTACAGAACGGAGATTTAGGAGCGTAAAAGGAGGAGAAACCGGAGTTCAGCGATGTTTTTGGCCCAACAAGCACAAATAGCTCAAAGAGCTATAGCTCGAAGTTAAAGTAATTTATTAAGAGTAAGATTTTTTTGGTATTACGAAGATGCATCTGCCAATGATTCGGCAGGGAGGGATTCTTGCGTTACTACCGGTTTTCTGCCCGAGATTCGGACAGAAGGGAAAAGGTGGAGAGTCGATCTGTAAGCCGGGTTCTGTCTTGAACAGTCATTCGTCTACGATGGCCATCACTGGACATCTTTAGCAACCTACCCGGTCCCAGCGCGGGCCACGCCTTGGGACCCTATTTGGTCTTGCTCCAAGTGGGGTTTACCTAGCCACGAACTGTTGCCAGTCGTGCGGTGCGCTCTTACCGCACCTTTTCACCCTTACCGGCACCGAAGTGCTTAGGCGGTTATTTTCTGTGGCACTTTCCGTAGGCTCACGCCTCCCAGGCATTACCTGGCACTTCGCCCTATGGAGCCCGGACTTTCCTCCCCCCCCTAATTTTCATAGAGGGCAGCGACTGTCCAATCGACTCTCCGCCGCGCAGGTTAACGGCACGGCGGACTTAGGACAAGTAATAAAAGTTCAGAATTGCCATCACGTTCAGACGCAATACCGGTTTAACACCGGAACTATTCGGCTTTCTGCTTATCGAGCGCCGCTTGATACAAGAGGTTCTTGCGCACACCAGTAATTTCCGCCGCCAGGGCTGCGGCTCGCTTGAGCGGCATCTCCTTGAGCAGCAGGTCCAGGACGCGCATGGCCTCGCTGCCCACGGCGTCTTCGTCCTCTGGCGCGGTCCAGCCCGCCACCAGCACCACGCACTCGCCGCGCTGTTGGTTGCTGTCGCCCTCGACGAACGCACGCAGCGCTTCCAATGGCAGGCCCTTGAGGGTTTCGAAGGTCTTGGTCAGCTCGCGGGCCAGCAGCGCCAGGCGTTCGCCGCCAAATACCAGCTCCATGTCCTGCAGGCATTCAAGGATGCGATGCGGGGCTTCATAGAAGATCAAGGTGCGGGGTTCTTCTTTCAGCGCTTGAAGGCGTGCGCGACGTCCAACAGCCTTGGCCGGCAGAAAACCTTCAAAGATGAAACGGTCGGACGGCAACCCCGCCGCCGACAATGCAGCGATCAGCGCGCACGCACCCGGAACAGGCACTACATTGATACCAGCGGCCCGCGCCTGGCGCACAAGGTGGTAGCCAGGGTCGGAGATCAGCGGCGTGCCCGCGTCGGAGATCAGCGCCACATCGTCGCCGGCCAGCAGGCGCACGATAAAGCGACTGCCTTCCTCGCGCTCGTTGTGCTCATGGCAAGCCGCTAATGGCGTGCTGATACCAAAATGCTGCATCAACCGCTGGGAGTGACGGGTGTCTTCAGCCGCGATCAATTTAACCTCGCGCAACACTTTCAATGCTCGCGCACTGATGTCGTCCAGGTTGCCAATGGGCGTCGCCACGACAAAAAGCGAGCCTGCAGTGGAATTCAAAGGACCTGGAGCAGTCAAAACGCACACCTCGATGGTTGGCAAAAGCGACATTGTAGCGCGTAGGCGCCTGGAAAATATGCCATCACGGCCGATGCCTTTTCAGCCGTTTAAAGCCAACTGCAACATTTGCACGACCTAAATCGACGGTTTCACGCCAGTAACATCGCGCCTGGGCCAGTGCTTGGGTACAATTCCACGCTAATTTGATCGGTATCAGGAACACTTACATGATCGCTTGCCTGCGGCTGCTCTCCGCCCTCTGCCTCGCTGCCTTGTTGGCCGCGTGTGCCAGCTCGCCCTCGTCCAGCCTTGGCGACCTTCCACGGACCCCGGACGCCAGTATCGAGCAACTGCTCGAACAGGCCACCACCGCCAAGACGCCAGAAAAGGCCGCATTGCTGCGCCTGAGTGCGGCAGACATGGCCTACAAGCAGAACAACCCCGGCCGCTCGTCGCAGATTCTTGCGCAGGTGCCCCTGGATGTCCTCAAGCCCGCCGCGCAAGTGTTTGCCAGTACCTTGGCCGCCGAACTGGCCATGGCGCGCAACCAGCCCAAGGCCGCGCTGACCGCCCTGAACCACCCGAGCCTGCAAAGCCTGAAGGACCTGCCGCCTGAACAGCAGGTCCGCACCGGCAGCGTGCACGCCCGTGCCTATGAAGCCGATGGCCAGACCCTGGCCGCCGCCCGCGAACGTGTGGCCATGGCCCCGCTGCTCACGGGCGATGCCGCCAAAAGCAACCATGAAGCCATCTGGGTATTGATCGCCGCACTGCCGGCTGAACAGCTGCAGGCCAGCGGCAACCCGACGCTCGACGGCTGGATCACCCTGGCCCAGGCGGTCAAGGGCGCCGGCACGCTGGAGCAGCAACAGGCCGCCATCGATACCTGGCGCGCGCAGAACCCGGGTCACCCGGCGGCTGTGCAGCTGCCAACGCCACTGACCAAGCTCAAGGAGCTGGCGAGCCAGCCACTGACCAAGATTGCCCTGCTGCTGCCACAGGACGGCCCGCTGGCTTCCGTCGGCAAGGCGCTGCGTGAAGGCTTCATGGCTGCGCACTACCAGGCTGAACAAGCCGGGCAGAAGCCGCCGGTCATCGAGTTCTATGACAGCTCGCGCCTCAACTCCCTCGACGACTTCTACGCCAAGGCCCAGGCTGCCGGCGTGCAACTAGTGGTCGGCCCGCTGGAAAAACCGCTGGTCAAACAGCTCAGCGCACGTCCGCAGTTACCAATCACCACCCTGGCGCTGAACTACAGCGAGACTGATCGCAGCCCGGCGCAACTGTTCCAGTTCGGTTTGGCCGCTGAAGACGAAGCCCGCGAAGTATCGCGCCGCGCCCGTGCCGATAGCCTGCATCGCGCGGCTGCAATGGTGCCCCGTGGCGAATGGGGCGAGCGCGTCTACAAGGCCTTCCGCCAGGACTGGGAAGCCAATGGCGGCCAGGTCATGGGGGTCGAGTATGTCGATCAGCCAGTCGCCCTTGCCCAGCAAATTGCCGACCTGTTCCAACTGCGTAAAAGCGAAGGCCGCGCCAAGAGCCTGCAAAGCACCGTCGGCACCGACGTCGCCGCGCAACCTTCGCGTCGCCAGGACATCGAGTTCATCTTCCTGGCCGTGACCCCACAACTGGCCCAGCAGATCAAGCCAACCCTGAACTTCCAATACGCAGGCGACGTGCCGGTGTACGCCACGTCCCACGTGTTCAGCGCCAGCGGCGACAAAAACCAGTACCTGGACATGACCAACGTGATGTTCTGCGAGACCCCATGGTTGCTCAACACCACCGACCCACTGCGCAACCAGGTTGCCGCACAATGGCCGCAAGCCAATGGCAGCCTCGGCCGCCTGTACGCGATGGGCGTCGATGCCTACCGCCTGGCGCCGCGCCTGGGGCAGCTCAAGGCATTGCCGGACACCCGTGTTGACGGCCTGTCGGGCAACCTGGGCATCAGCGCCAACCAGCGCGTTGATCGCCAGATGCCATGGGCCAAGTTTGTCGGCGGTGAGATCCAGCGCCTGCCGGACACCCCGCGCTGATGCCCGAGCGGTCCAGCGCACAAAGCGGCAAGGATGCCGAACTACAAGCTCTGAAACACTTGCAACAACAGGGTCTGCGCCTGCTGGCGCAGAACTGGTTGTGTAAACGCGGCGAGCTTGATCTGGTCATGCTTGACGGCGATACAGTAGTATTCGTCGAAGTCCGCTACAGAAAACACGCACAATGGGGTGGCGCGCTCGCCAGTATTGACGGGCGCAAGCGTCAAAAGCTGATACTCGCCGCGCAGTTTTTCCTGCAAAAAGAGCATCGCTGGGCCGACGCCCCCTGCCGTTTCGATGTGGTTGCCATAGAAAGCACACCGTCTGGTCAGGCTGATCTGAACTGGCTGAAAAATGCCTTCGACAGCTGATTCGCCGGACATCTTCACCACACACTTTTGCTCTTTGCTTTGCGGGCTGCACATTCCTGTGCCAAACAGCCGCGCTACTTAAGGTCACACAGATGGACATGCAATCCCGAATTCGCCAGCTTTTCCAGGCCAGCATCGACACCAAGCAACAGGCGATGGACGTACTTGCACCGCACATCGAGCAAGCCAGTCAGGTCATGGTCAATGCCTTGCTCAACGAGGGCAAAATGCTTTCGTGCGGCAACGGTGGTTCGGCCGGCGACGCCCAGCATTTCTCGTCCGAGCTGCTCAACCGCTTCGAGCGTGAGCGCCCTAGCCTGCCGGCCATTGCCTTGACCACCGACTCGTCGACGATTACCTCGATCGCCAACGACTACAGCTATAACGAAATTTTCTCCAAGCAGATCCGCGCCCTGGGCCAACCCGGCGATGTGCTGCTGGCGATTTCCACCAGCGGCAACTCGGCGAATATTATTCAGGCGATCCAGGCCGCACATGATCGCGAAATGATTGTCGTAGCATTGACCGGGCGCGATGGCGGCGGCATGGCTTCGCTGCTGTTGCCTGAAGATGTGGAGATTCGCGTCCCGGCCAATGTCACCGCACGTATCCAGGAAGTCCACCTGCTGGCGATCCACTGCCTGTGCGATCTGATCGACAGCCAACTGTTTGGGAGTGAAGAATGACCGTTAACCGCCTGAGCCTTTTGGCCATCACCCTGTGCCTCGCTATCAGCGGCTGCAGCACGGCCATCACTGCAACACGCGACACCCCTATTCAGGATGACAAGGGCACCCGTACCTTCGGCAGCAAGATCGATGACTCGCTGATCGAAACCAAGGTTGAAGTCAACGTCGCCAAGGCCGCCACCGACCTGGGCAACGGCGCCTCGCGCATTGTGGTCACCAGCTTCAACGGCGTAGTGCTGCTCGCCGGCCAGACGCCACGCGCCGACCTCAAGGCCCAGGCCGAACAAGCCGCCGCCGCTGTACAGCGCGTGAAGAAGGTGCACAACGAATTGCAGGTGATGGACCCGATCACCCTGCTGGCCATCAGCAACGACGCGCTGCTGACGACCAAGATCAAGGCGCAGATGCTCACCGATAACGCGATCCCTGGCTCGCGCATCAAGGTCGTGACCGATAACGGCATCGTCTACCTGATGGGCCTGCTCACCCAGGCCGAAGCCACTCGCGCAGCCAACTTGGTGCAGGGTGTGTCCGGGGTACAGAAAATCGTCAAGGTGTTCGAGTACATCGACTGACCGAAACGACAGCCACAAAAAAGGGCGCCGCACGGCGCCCTTTTTTATTAGCGAATGTTTACTGGTACTGCGAGTACGGGTTGCCCTGGAACTGGTTGTTCTGTTGTGGCGCCTGTTGCTGGGCACTTGGCTGGCCATACTGCTGGCCTGGGATCGGGCCGAGGTTGACTTCTACGCGACGGTTCTGGGCACGGCCGTTGACGTCGGCGTTGCTGGCAATCGGGTTATCCGGGCCAGCACCGCGGGCGCTCAGGTTGGCGCCGTTGACGCCTTGGGACGTCAGGTAGTTGGCCACGCTCTGGGCGCGACGCTGGGAGAGGTCCATGTTCAACTGGCGGCTACCCGTGCTGTCGGTGTAGCCGACGATCTGGATAGTGTTCTGGTTGAACTGCTTGAGCGAGTTGGCCAGGTTGTTCAGCGGCTGGTAGAAGCTGCTGGAGATCGCGTCCGAGTTGGTCGCGAAGGTGATGTTGCCCGGCATGATCAGCTTGATCTGGTCACCCTGGCGCTGAACTTCAACACCGGTGTTGGCCATGCTTTCACGCAGTTTCTTTTCCTGCTGGTCGGCGTAATAGCCGTAACCCGCAGCGCCGGCACCCGCTACGACGGCGCCGATCAGTGCGCCCTTGCCACGGTTGTTGTGGTCGATAGCCGCACCCGCCAATGCACCGGCCAGGGCACCCAGGCCACCGTACTTGGCGGTCTTGCTCATACCGCCGGATTCATTACTCGCCTGTCCCTGGCTGCTGCCGTCATAAGGGTTAGGTGATGCGCAGCCGGACAACAGGGCTACGACGGTAGCGACAACAAGCAGACGACGCGAAGTGAACATGAAGGGAGCTCCTACTTTTGCATTCTATGGTGCAAAGGACATTGGCAATGGACCTGTGCCGAGTTTGGAACGCGACAAACGGTAAAAATTCCGTGGCTACAGAAACCGTAGCAGACGCACGCTGAACACGACCTGAGTTTTTGCGACAAGGCTTGCCTGTTATAGAACGCGTGCTTCCCGGAAATTATTCCTTTACGCCCGCACAAAAGGGTTCTCACGCATTTCATCGCCCAGTCGGGTATCCGGCCCATGACCGGTCACCACCGTCGCGCCCTCGTCCAGGGTGTACAGGCGCTGCTTGATCGAACGCACGATGGTCGCCTGGTCGCCGCCCCACAAGTCCGTACGCCCCACACCTCGACGAAACAGCGTATCGCCAGCAATCAGCAGCTTGGCATCGGCAAACCAGAAGCTCATCGACCCCGGCGTATGACCTGGGGTGTGCAACGCCACGCCACAGCCGCAGGCCAACTCCTCATCATGCTCCAGCCAGCGATCCGGCGAAGGCACCGGGATGTAGGGCACGCGAAACATCTGGCATTGCATTTCCAGATTGTCCCAAAGGAATTGATCCTCTTTGTGCAGGTGCAACGTAGCGCCGGTCTTCTCTTTCAACTGGCCGGACGCCAGGAAGTGATCCAGATGGGCATGGGTGTGGATGATGCTCACCACCTTCAGGCCCAAGGCATCGAGTCGCGCCAGGATCAGCTCATGATTACCGCCAGGGTCGACCACGATGGCCTTCTTGCTGATGGGGTCGCCGATGATGGTGCAGTTGCATTGCAACGGGCCGACGGGAAAAGTTTCGCGGATGAGGGTCGGCTTGGCGGTTTCCATTCAGGGTCCTGTCGTGCAAGTGAAATGTCGATTCCGGGCAAATATCGCCAGAATAATTGCACCATTAAAACAGACTGGGCCCCTCCTAGCCGATCAACCTCAGCTCTTGAGCCCTAGCCACCGCCTGGGTACGCCGCTCCACACCCAGCTTGCTGTTGATGTGGCTCGCGTGCGTCTTGACCGTGTGCAGGGAGATAAACAACCGGTTGCTGATCTCTTGGTTGGAACACCCCTGAGCAATCAATTGCAGCACCGCCAGCTCCCGCGCGCTCAACGTCTCATGGGTTGAAACAGCCTCCACCACCACGACCGACGGCAACAACGCCAGCAGACTCTGGTTCAGCAGCCCATGGGGATCTTTGGCAAGTTGCTCGCGCATCCAGTCTGGATGAGTCTCCAGCAAACGCTGGAAGGGTTGCAACGCGCCACCCATGCCGGCCTCAAGGGCCTGGGCAAATACCGGACGCGCCTTGGCCTCCTGGCCGTCCTCCAGCAGCAGTTGCACCTGCTGGGTCAGGGCCATCAGCGCGATCATCTGACGCCCGCTGTTGTGCGCCTGTTGCGCCAGTTCTTCAAGGCGCTGCAACGCTGCAGCAGGTTGGTGGCGAGTCGCGTCCAACGCAGCCTGTTGCAGCCCGATGTGCTGCGGCAGGTGTGGGTGGAACTCCGGCGCCGCGGCGGCGTGTTCGCCATTGTAGGTTTGCCCCAGGCGCGTCAACCAGGCGTCGGCCAGGTCGGTACGGCCCTGGGCCAGCCACAGCTCGCACTTGATCAGGGTGATCATTGCCAGGTAGTAGATCGGCGGCACGTCCCAGATATGCATCAGGCGCTCGGCCTCGGCCAGTTCGGCGAAGGCTTTGGCGAAGTCGCCACGGCGCCCCTCGAAATTGGCAATCACACAATGGCCGATCAACACACTGATATCGCGACACGCGCGGGCTTCAGCAAGACCGGCACGCAAGCGGGCAAGACCCGCTTCGGGCTGGAGCCGCACCAGCAACAAAAAACCCTCGTAAAGCGATAACCGTGCACGCACCGCGTACAAGCGCTGCGGCGCCAGACCGTGCAGGCGTTGCAGGCCCTGGCGCACTTCATCCAGGGAACGCAGGATTTCGCCGCGCGCCTGCAACACCCGCGCACGGTCGTAATGGGCCAGGGCTTCGAACAAGGGGTTGCCGACGCGCTGCGCCAGTTCCAGGGATTCACGATTCAAGCCACGTGCACGCCACAGGTCGGCATCGACAATGGCCAGGTTGGACAGGGTCGACAAGCACATCAACCGCTGGCCATAACGCCGTTGCGGCAAGCTTTCCAGCGCCTCGCTGCAATAGCGCTGGGTCAGTTCGCGATCGCCCCGGCCACGGGCGATGATCCCGCTCAACGCCAGCCACTGGGCCAGCATCGATTTTTGCGCAGTGGCCGACGGTGCCGGCAGGAAGCGACTGAGATAGCTGGACAGTTCCTCCGCCGCATCCAGCTGACAGGCCAGGCCCAAGGCCCAGCTGTAGAGCACGATCAAGCGCGGCGTGCTGATCAGCAGGCTGTCGGGCAAGTCCATTTTCCAGCGCAGCAACATGCCTACGTTCTGCTCGGCCAGCAGCTGTTCTTCGGAAAGGTTTTGTACCAGATTCGCAGCCACATCCAGATGACCGGCGCGCAACGCCTGCTCTACCGCTTCATCGATCAAGCCTTGGGCATTGAACCAGCGACACGCGCGCAGGTGCAGGCTGGCTGCCGGCAGTACGTTGCTGCTGGCACGTCGCGTGCGCAGCAAATCCGAAAAAAGATGGTGATAACGGTACCAATGCCCCTGGTCGTCCAGCGGCACCAGGAACACTTGGTGCGCCTGCAGGTAACGCAGGATTTCGGCGCTGTCGTGGGCTTCACGCACCGCGTCGCAGAGTTCGCTGCAAAAACGGTCCTGAGGCGCAGTGTCGTACAAAAACGCCTGCACGTCGGCCGGAAGGCAGTCGATGACTTCTTCCAGCAGGTAATCGCGGATCAGCCCCTCGCCGCCGTGCAGGCTCTGCGGCAAGGCGCCGTCGCTGCCAGCCTCGGAGGCGGCCAGTAGCCAGAAACGCAGGCCGGCGACCCAGCCTTCGCTGCGGCGGATCAGGTTGTCGAGGGCTTCGCCGCGCAAGGAACTGCTGTGGCGATCCAGCACGGCCAGTGATTCCTCGTGCGTCAGGCGCAGATCCTGTTCGTGCAGTTCCAGCAGGTGACGCGACAACCGCAGCCGCGCGAGATGCCAGTCCGGCCGCTGACGGCTAGTGACCAATACCACCAGGCCATCAGGCAAATGATTGAGGAAAAATTGCAGGCAACGGTCAAGCACGGGCCCCTGGGCCAGATGGTAATCATCCAGCACCAGCAATAACGGCGTGCGGGTGGACAGCTGCACCGCCAGCTCGTCGAGCAGGCCATCGAGCCATTCTTCAAAGGCAAAGGGTTGATGACGCTGACGCATTTTCAGCAAGCCCAGGGATTGGGCGCCGAGTTGCGGGAAGAATTGCTGCAAGCCATCGAGCAGGCGTTCGAGGAAACGCCCAGGGTCGTTGTCCCGTGGGCTGAGGCCCAGCCACAGGCTTTGCCAATGGGCCGGCAAGCTCTGGCAGAACTCCACCGCCAACGAACTCTTGCCGAAACCTGCCGGTGCGCTGACCAGTAACAGCCGCCCTTCCAGCCCGGCGCTCAGACGTTCGCACAGGCGCGGGCGCAGCACATAGCCGTCAGGCAGCGGTGGCCTGTAGAAGCGACCTTCCAGGGTCGGGATTACCGCACTGGCAGGCCCTTGGATTCGGGACAGATCAGTCATCGCCGGGCTCTTGTAGAAGGCTGTTGTCGGCATTGCAGATGTCCGCAGACTAGCGGTAAAAGCCGCCGGTTTGTAGATCTTTGCTACAAATGACTGAAAAAGAACTGCGACAAAAAAATACGCGCACAAAAAAGCCCCGAACCGGTCGGGGCTTCTTTGCGAGGATGCGGCCTCGGTTAACGCACGTTAGCGAACACCATCCTGGCGCAGGGCCGCCGGGGTGAAGTCGCTGGTGGTGGCGGTGAAGCCAAAGTCATACGCCTGCTTCTCTTCGTTCTTCATGCCCAGCGCCAGGTAACGGCCGGACTGCAGGTCGTAGAGGGTTTCCAGGGCGTACCACGGCACTTGCTTGTCGTAGTAGTTCTCGGCATGGGCTTCCGCCACGCGCCACAGTTGGCCACGACCGTCGTAGTGGTCGATGACCGCTGCTTGCCAAGTGTCTTCGTCGATGAAGAAGTCACGCTTGGCATAGATGTGGCGCTGGCCTTCCTTCAAGGTGGCGACCACGTGCCAGACGCGACGCAACTCGTAGCGGGTCAGGTCCTGGTTGATGTGGCCGGCCTTGATGATGTCGGCGTACTTGAGCTTCGGATCGTCGATCTTGTAGCTGTTGGAGGCGATGTAGATTTCTTTCTTGCCGTCCAGCTTCCAGTCGTAGCGATCCGGTGCACCGTTGTACATGTCGAGGTTGTCGGAGGTACGCAGGCCGTCGGCTGCGGTGCCTGGCCCGTCATAGGACACTTGCGGCGCCCGGCGCACACGGCGCTGGCCGGCGTTGTAGACCCAGGCCGAACGCGGCTCCTTCACCTGGTCCAGGGTTTCGTGCACCAGCAGCACACCACCGGCCAGACGTGCTGGCGCGGTCACTTGCTGCTTGAAGTAGAACAGCACGTTGCCTGGATTTTTCGGGTCGTAGTCCTTCATCTTGTCGCGGAACACGAACTGGTCGCGGAAGTACACCAAGCTGTAGGAGCCGTTGGTTTGCGGCGTAGCCTGGGTTACCAGACGGGTTACGCTGCCGCCGCGATAGCGGGTGATGTGGTTCCAGATCACCTCAACACCGCTTTTCGGGATCGGGAACGGCACCGCGGTTTCGAAGTTTTCCAGGCCGTTGCCGCCAGACACCAGGTTGGTGGTGGTGGCGTTTTTCTTGATGGACGCAAACACCTCCGCCGGCACGGTGGCACCGCGATGGGTCGGGTAGACCGGCATCTTGAAGGTTTCCGGGTAGCGCTTGAACATCGCGTACTGCCCCGGCGCCAGCTTGTCCTTGTACTGCTCGACGTTCGCCGCGGTGATGGTGAATTGCGGTTGTTCACTGGCGTACGGGTTGGCCAGGAATCCACGGGCGTCAACGGCGCCTGCGTTGGTGGGCAGCGGCGACCATTTAGGAATGGTGCCCGCAGCGTTACCGGCCATTTCGGCGCCCATCGGTGTCAGGGTCGTGCCCAGCTTGGCGGCTTCATCCGCCGACACTGCCGCCATGACGTTGCTCGCCAGGATCGACAGTCCAAGCACACCCACGTGCAACAGACTTTTAGTTATTTTCATGCTCTGGTCTTCCTGAAAATACATGCATCTAAAAAGAGTGTGCTTAGAAGTTCACGCCAAGGCTGAGCGCAACAAAGTCTCGGTCATTCACCGTAGTGAAATCGCCACCGAAGAAGTTGGTGTAGTTCAGGCTGGCGGTGTAGGTGTTCTGGTATTCGGCATCCAGACCCAGGCTGACGGCCTTGCGACCCTCTTCGAAGTTGGCGCCTGGGCCAGGGGAGTAACCCTTGACGTCATGGGACCAGGCCACGTTCGGCTTGAGGTTCACACCCGCGAAGACATCCGGGTATTCCCAGATGGCCCGACCGCGATAGCCCCACGAAGTGGCGGTGGTGAAACCATCATTGTTGCAGTTGGTGTTCAGGCCGTTCGCGCTACCCAAGCCAGCGCCTTGAGCGGTAGAGAAGTTGAGCGCTGCACAGGCATTGTTCGGAAGCGAGCCAGGACCGAAGACCGGGTCACGACCGTAACGCACGTCCGACTTGCTTTCCAGGCCACCCACATGGGTAACACCCACTTCACCTACCAGCGTCAAGCGGCTCGCGCCCATCACTTGGTCGAAGAAGTGAGTAAAGGTGGTTTGGAACTGGGTGATTTCCTTACGACGATAACCATGCAGGTCTTGGCCTGGGCTGCCATTGAGCAACGATGCATTGCCCAATACCGGCCCGCCAATCGGCTTGACGCCAGCAAAAAGGATATCGGTAGAGTTCAGCTGTACCGGCGCGTTTGGACGGTAGCTCAACTCACCACTCCACGCGGTGCCGGTTGGCAATGTGGTGGAAAAGCTCAAGCCATAGAGCCGAATGTCTTCTGGGTACTCGATGAAGTAATTGGAGTTACCCGCGACAACCAATGGGCGCAACTGTGGCGGCAGCCCAGGCGTAGGACCGGTGTAGGCCGATTGCGGAGCACCCTGAGCACTGAAAATCGGCGCACGGCTGTGATAGTTCATGAAGTAGGCGCCGAACTCTGTGTCCAACGGCTCGAAGTTGTAATGGAACGCAACGCCGAATTGGCCACTGTCGCGCGCATCACGGTCCGGCCCACGACGAACCAGCACGCCCTCGTTGTTGACGTCCACACCCGCAGCCGCCAATCCTGGGTTAAGTGCGGCCGGTAGTGTACGGCGGCTGTTCAGCACGCGAAGGTTGTCCTTACAGCCATCAGACACGATGTCCGGTTGCGAGAAGAACGTACCGCAGTTATCGGTAACCGTCTGGTCCCATTCCAGCTGATAGAACGCTTCCGCCGACAAGTTATCGGTCAGCGTCTGCGACACATAGAACATATTGACCGGAATCAAGCCTTCCTTGACTTCAGCCCCCGGACGACGGAATGCCGACACGTCGATCGGGTTGATTGAGTTGATGCCGCCACCGATGAAGGTACTTTCGCCCCAACTCACCACCTGCTTGCCGAATCGTACGCTGCCGGGTTGGTCGGCAATTGCGTAGTTGTGGTAGATGAACGCGTCGAGAATTTGTCCACCCGAGGACTTGGCGCCCTCCTTACGGTTGTTGTCGCTGATGTCCTTGAACTCACGACTTTCATCCTTGAGTTCGAAGTCATACCAGTACTTGCCACGCACAAATACGCCGGTGTCGCCGTATTTCAGCTCCAGATCATGGATGCCCTTGAAGATTTTCGAGAACGTCTCGCCACGCTTGAAGTTCAGGTGGCCGTCATCGGAGGTCTGGGACAGACCATTGCCACCATTGTTGGCGCCGATCAGATCCTGATTGGGCTTGGCTGTCGACCAACTGGCACCCACGGAAAGCGACGAGTCAAAACTCCCTTCGATTTCACCAATGTTGAAACTGACGCCGAATGCGGGCCCGGCGAGCGTAGAAGCGAGACTGACGGCCAGGGGCAGTCTTGCCCGGCGCCAGAACTGGTTTACTGAGGTCATCGACGCTACTCCATGTGCATTATTGTTATGGCAGTGAGTTCTTTCTGTGATGCGTGTAACGGCCGGAATACAACGATTCCAATGCCGCTCGGCAGCCGAGCCCCCATGGCCCGAAGCGGAACATCCTTGAAAAACTCTGGAAGGGACTATAGCCAGCAGGGGGTAGTGCTTGATCCCTCTAAAGTGTGATTTGCATCACCGACCCGTCTGCCACGACCCTTTCGCCACGTCGGCGGAAGCCGACGCGGCAAGGATGGCTGAAAATCGGCAAATCACAAGTAAAGGTGCCAGATAGAGCATTGCCGTGCCCGAACGGGCACGGCGAGAGGCGTCAGAGGGTGGACAGGAAGGTGCTGTTATTGGCCTGCCATTCGATGATGTCGATGCGGATACGTTTTTTGTCGAGCTTGCCAACACTGGTCTTGGGAATTTCAGTAACAACGGCGATCTGGCTCGGAATCGCCCACTTGCTCAAGTGGCCCAGTTCCACGAACGGCTTGAGGTGTTCCTTGAGCTCGCGGGCCCCTATCACATGGCCATCACGCACCACCAGCAACGCAAACGGACGCTCGCCCCACTGCGGATCGGCGATGCCCACCACCGCTACTTCGCGTACCGCCGGGTGACGGCTGACCAAGTCTTCGAGGGCCAGGGAGGAGACCCACTCGCCACCGGTCTTGATCACATCCTTGATGCGGTCGCGGATGTCGATCACGCCAAAAGCGTCCAGCGTGGCGACGTCGCCGGTGTGCATCCAGCCGCCTTCCCACAGCTCGGCGCCTTTTTGCGGCTCGTTGAAATAGCCTTCGCTGAGCCATGGCGCGCGCAGCACCAGCTCACCTTGGGACTCACCGTCGGCCGGCAGGAAGTTGCCGTCGCCATCAATGATCGCGGCCTCCACCAACGGCCCGGGCACGCCAGCCTTGATGCGGTAAGTGGTGCGCTCATCCTCGCTGCCAGCCATCAGTTCTTCGTTGAGGTGGGCGCAGGACACCAATGGCCCGGTCTCGGACATGCCGTAGGCGGCGGTCAACTGAATGCCACGGGCCTTGGACGCTTCGTACAGCGAACGGTTAAGCGCACTGCCGCCGATGACGATTTTCCAGCCACCGAAATCCACGTCCTGGGCCGCCTTGGCATTGAGCACCATTTGCAGGATGGTCGGTACGCAGTGGGAGAAGGTGACCTTTTCCTTGCGCCACAGCTCCACCAGGTACTCCGGGTCGTAACGGCCGGGATAGACCTGCTTCAGGCCCAACATGGTCGCCACGTACGGCAAGCCCCACGCATGCACATGGAACATCGGCGTGATCGGCATGTACACGTCATTGGTGCCCAGCAACCGCACGCTGTCGACGCTGCCCATGATGGTCGCCACGCCCATGGTGTGCAGCACCAACTGGCGGTGGGTGAAATACACGCCCTTGGGGTTGCCGGTGGTGCCGGTGGTGTAGAAGGTGGTGGCGACGGAGTGCTCGTCGAAATCCTGGAAGTCGTACTTCGGGCTGGCGGCGGCCAGCAGGGTTTCGTACTCGCCCACCAAGTTGGGCAGTTCGGCGGTCTTGGACTCACCGTCGGTGAACAGCAGGGTCTTGTCGACCGTGGTCAGCTGCCCGGCAATCGCCTGGTAAAGCCCCACGAACTCACTGTTGACCAGCACGAAGCGGTCCTCCGCGTGGTTCATGGTGTAGAGGATCTGTTCCGGCGACAGGCGCACGTTAATGGTGTGGATCACCGCACCAATCATCGGGATGGCAAACATGCATTCCAGGTAACGATGGCTGTCCCAGTCCATCACCGCCACGGTATCACCGGCTTTCACGCCCGCTTCAGTCAGCACATTGGCCAGGCGCGCAACGCGCTCGATCAGGGTGGGGTAGGTGTAGCGCAGTTTGTCGCGGTAGACGATTTCCCGGGTCTTTTCATAGCGGGTGCCGGACATCAACAGGCGTTTGATCAACAGCGGGTATTGGTACGCACCTTTGGCGGGCGGAATGACGCGGGTCTGCAACATACGAATCCCTTTTATGACTGCACGGTCTTGGCTGAAAGAACTGCACTGTAGAGCGCATATGTTTCAGCCAAATCAGCCAAAGGAATGATTTGCAGACCCCAATGAATGCTAGCTTTGCGCCAGCATCCAGCTTACTTCATGCTGGTGAAGGCCAGCTTGACCCCAATCGCAATCAACACCGCGCCCATGGTCCGATCAAACCAGTGCCCCATCCGCGCAAACCCGGCGCGCACGCGCTGTTGGCTGAACAACATCGCCACCAGGCAGAACCACAGCGCCGTCGCTACCGCCAGGTACACGCCGTAACCGGCCTGGATCGCCAGCGGTGTGTGGGGGTTGATCACCACGGTGAACAATGACAGGAAAAACAGCGTGGCCTTGGGGTTCAAGCCATTGGTCACGAAACCAGCGGTGAATGCGCCACGCGGGGTGCGCTCGCCCGCTTCGCGGTGCAACTCGCCTTCGGCGGCAGGTTTGGCCGGCTGGGCGCGCAGGGCTTTGAAGCCGATGTACAGCAGGTAGGCGGCGGCCGCCCATTTCAGCGCGTTGAACAACACGATGGACTGGGACACGATCAAGCCGATACCGAGCAACGAATAACCCACGTGCAGGAAAATCGCCGAACCGACGCCCAGCGCAGTCCAGGTGCCGGCGCGACGGCCGTGGGTCACACTTTCACGTACCACCACCGCGAAATCCGGGCCGGGGCTGGCCACCGCCAATAAGTGAATCAAGGCTACGGTCAAAAATTCGGCGGCGTACATGCTCACTCCAATTAAGTAACTGATTATTTCATCTGATAGGCTCGGGAGATTACGCCTTCGAACCCTGTCGCAAAAGGTACAGTTGATGACGAACAATCGCCGCGCCGTCTTTCTTGATCACCCGTCCCTGGACCTGGGGGACCTCGACCTCAGCGAGCTGCGAGACAGCTTCAGCGAGTTGCAGTTGTTTACCGGCACCACGCCGCAGAACGTGATCGAACGCGTGCAAGGCGCCCACGTGGTCATCAGCAACAAGATCGCGCTCAGTACCGAAACCCTGGCGGCTTGCCCGGAACTCAAGCTGATCCTGGTGTCGGCCACCGGCACCAACAACGTCGACCTCGACGCCGCCCGCGCCCACGGCATCACCGTGAGCAACTGCCAGGGCTACGGCACGCCGTCGGTGGCGCAGCACACGATCATGCTGTTGCTCAACCTGGCGACGCGCTTGAAGGATTATCAACGGGACGTCAGCGCCGGCAAGTGGCAGGAGGCCAAGCAGTTCTGCCTGCTGGACCACCCGATTGTGGAGCTGGAAGGCAAGACCCTCGGCCTGCTCGGCCACGGTGAATTGGGCGGCGCCGTCGCGCGACTGGCTGAAGCGTTCGGCATGCGTGTTGTGCTCGGCGCTATTCCAGGCCGGCCAGCGCGGGCCGACCGCGTGCCGCTGGATGAACTGCTGGCGCAGGTGGACGCACTCACCCTGCACTGCCCACTCAACGAACACACCCGCGACTTTATCGGCGCCCGTGAATTGGCACTGCTTAAACCTGGCGCGTTTGTGGTCAACACCGCGCGTGGTGGCTTGATCAACGAGCAGGCCCTGGCGGACGCCTTGCGCAGCGGCCATCTGGGCGGCGCGGCCACCGATGTCCTGAGCGTGGAACCGCCGGTGAATGGCAACCCACTGTTGGCCGGTGACATCCCTCGACTGATCGTCACCCCGCACAACGCCTGGGGCAGTCGCGAAGCGCGCCAGCGCATCGTCGGCCAACTGGCGGAAAACGCCCTGGGCTTTTTCAACGGCGCCCCGCTGCGCGTCGTCAGTTGATAAACTGCGCCCCTTTTCAAGGAGCAGACCATGGATCCGCGCAGTGAAGTACTGCTTCGTCAGGCCGAACTTTTTCAAGGCAACCTGCTGCTGGTAGGGTTGCCTGCCGACGACCTGCTGGGTCGCCTGCCCAATGCCCACGGCTGGTGCTGGCATGCCGGCGATCAGGCGGCACTCGACGCACGTTTCCCCGAGCGCAGCCAGTTCGGCGTGAACGTGCCTGACCGGGCGTTTGATACGGCGGTGATCTTCCTGCCCAAATCCAAGGACCTCACCGACTACCTGCTCAACGCCGTGGCCTCGCGCTTGCCCGGCGCCGAGCTGTTTTTGGTCGGCGAGAAAAAAGCCGGAATCGAAAGCGCCGCCAAGCAGCTGACCCCCTTCGGCAAACCGCGCAAGCTCGACAGCGCGCGGCATTGCCAGCTGTGGCAGATCACCGTGGCCAACGCCCCGCAGGCGGTCGAGCTGGAGAGCCTCGCGCAGGTCTTCGACGTGCCGCTGGCCGAGGGCCCGCTCAAAGTGGTGAGCCTGCCAGGCGTATTCAGCCACGGGCGCCTGGATCGTGGCACCGAGTTGTTGCTGGAGCACTTGGACAAACTGCCCAGCGGCCATCTGCTGGACTTCGGTTGTGGCGCCGGCGTGCTGGGGGCTGCGGTCAAACGTCGCTACCCGCACAACACGGTGACGATGCTCGACGTGGATGCCTTCGCCGCCGCCAGCAGTCGCTTGACCCTGGC
The DNA here is from genome assembly GCF_013386445.1 of Pseudomonas sp. P7759. Classification (NCBI taxonomy): domain Bacteria; kingdom Pseudomonadati; phylum Pseudomonadota; class Gammaproteobacteria; order Pseudomonadales; family Pseudomonadaceae; genus Pseudomonas; species Pseudomonas sp. P7759. The sequence goes on along the minus strand of NZ_JACART010000007.1, from coordinate 260,432 downwards.
CGCCAATGGTCTGGAAGCCGACGTGCTGACTGGCGACGGCATCGACGCGGCACCCATGGGTTTGAACGCGATTTTGAGCAACCCGCCGTTCCATGTCGGCGTGCACACCGATTATTTCGCCACTGAAAACCTGCTGCGAAAAGCGGCGAAACACCTGGCAAAAGGTGGCGAACTTCGCCTGGTCGCCAACAGCTTCCTCAAGTACCAGCCGCTGATCGAAGAGCACCTGGGCGTGTGCGCAATCAAGGCCGAAGGCAATGGTTTTCGCATCTACCGCGCCAAGCGCGGCTGACGGGCGTTTGAAAAAGAAGGCTTGCCGAATGGATTTTGCCTAGGCAGAATCCGCTCCGTCCTAGGGGAGTAGTCTCCCACGAGCGCCACGCTCGTCCGGCATACGTCAACATACTTGGTCAGCAGACCATGGCGTATGCGACCCAGGAGTCCGCACAGACGGACCGGGGTTTGACAAGACCTATGACACGCACACCTTACCCGGGGCGGGAAGGCTGTACGTGTCATAGCCGTGTCGACCCGCCCCTGGAAACCTACCTGATGCTGGATTCACTACTCGTTCCTACCGCAATCGTTGCCTTGGCCGAAATCGGCGACAAGACGCAACTGCTCGCGCTCATCCTTGCCGCACGCTTTCGCAAACCCTGGCCGATCATCGCCGGCATCGTCGCCGCGACCCTGGCCAATCATGCGGCGGCCGGTGCCGTGGGGGCCTGGTTCGGCAGTTTCTTCTCGGATGCGGTGTTGCACTGGATCCTGGCGGCGAGCTTCTGCGCCACGGCCTTGTGGACCCTGGTGCCAGACAAACTCGACGATGACGAAGCCAGCACCACGCGCAAATTCGGTCCGTTCCTGACCACGCTGATCGCGTTCTTCCTCGCGGAAATCGGTGACAAGACGCAGATCGCCACGGTGATGCTGGCGGCGCAGTACCCGGAGTTGTGGCTGGTGATTATCGGGACGACCCTGGGCATGCTGATTGCCAACGTGCCGGTGGTCTTGGCGGGGAATTTTGCGGCGGAGAAACTGCCGTTGACGCTGATTCGTCGACTGGCGGCGTCGGCGTTCTTCATCCTGGCGATTGTGGCGGTTTACAAGGCCATGCAGAGCAGCGGTTGGATCTAAGGCTGCAAGCCCGCTCCCACATTTGGATCTTCACCATACCTTTCGTATCAGGATTTTTTGGCCTGCTGGTACAGCGGCATCACCTTCGGAATCGCCGCCTGCAACGAGGCGATTCGGCTGTCGGACGCCGGGTGAGTACTCATGAACTCCGGCGGCGCACCTTCCGAGGCTTTAGCCATTTTGTTCCACAAGGTGATGGCAGCGTTCGGGTTGTAGCCGGCACGGGCCGACAGCTCCAGGCCGATCAGATCCGCTTCGTTTTCATTGCTGCGGCTGTTGGGCAAGGTCATGCCGTAGTTGGCCACGGTATCGGCCAATGCCAGGCTGTCCTGGCCGAGGCCGAACAAGGCACCGGCGCCCTGCTTGGCCATCTCGATACCGTAGGCCTTGGACATGGCTTCACGGCCGTGTTCACGCAAGGCGTGGGCGATTTCATGGCCCATCACGGCGGCCAGTTCGTCATCGGTGAGCTTGAGGTTATCGATCAAGGCGCTGTACACGAAGATCTTGCCGCCAGGCCCGCAGTTGGCGTTCATCTCGTCGCTCTTGATCAGGTTCACTTCCCACTTCCATTGCGCGGCATCCGCACGGAAGGTCGGCGCCTGGGCGATCAAGCGGTTGGCGATGGCCTGCACGCGCTTGGCGTTGGCGCTGGTCTTGTCCACCTGGCCCTTGCTATTGGCTTCGCCCAACGTCTGCTGGTAGGACTGGGCATACATCTGGTCGACTTCCTGGCTCGACAGCATGCTGAACATGTACTGCTTGCGCTCAACCCCAACGGCGCCGCCGCTGGTGGTGTTGACCGACTGACACCCGGCCAGCAGCATCGCTGCAACCAGGCCGCTAACTGCCAATGACTTCTTCATGAACCTCTCCCTGAAAAAACGCCCTTAAAACATGGCGCGTATCGTAGGCGCTCGTTTGTATCGACGCCAGATACACCAGACGTGTAACCGCTGATTTTCGGATACATCCCACCGCACCCACAACGGCGGCGGGCATTCCATTTGCGACACCCCAAACATTTTTGTAGGACAACCCCTAATGCCCTGCGCGCCCGTGGCCGATACAAAAAGGCGGATTCTCTCCCCTGTGCCCGGAGCCTTCATGAAATTCAAGTCGATCCAATTTTCCGTCGCGGCACTGGCCGGGGCGATTGTCCTGAGCGTGGTCGCAGTGCTGGTGCTGTACGCCTTGTTTGCCGGAGCGCGGACCCAAGAGATGGTGCAGGATCGCACCCAAGTGCAGTTTGAACAGATCATCGAGCAGCGCCTGACCGCCCTGGCCCAGACCCAGGCCACCCTGATCCAGCGCGAACTCGAAGCACCGCTGGTGACCGCGAAGAGCCTGGCCACCGCCAACGCCCTGCTCGGCATGAAAGACGCCAGGGGCGAGCCGGCCCTGCAAGTCGGCCGAGAGCAATTGATCAACCTGCTGCATGAAACCGTGGTGCGCAACCCGAAGATCCTCGGCGCCTACATTGGCTGGGAGCCCAACGCGATCGATCATAACGACGCGGCCTATGTGAACAGCCCCATTGTCGGCATGGCCGCCGACGGCCGCTTCCTGCCGTGGTGGTATCGCAACGCCGATGGCAGCCTAGGCCTGGACAAGCTTGCCGACGTCAACGACCAGAACATCCTCTCCACCGGCGTACGCGCCAGTGAGTACTACCTGTGCTCAAAGGAAAACAAAAAGGCCTGCGCCATCGACCCTGCCCCTTATAAGGTGGGCAACGCGATGGTGATGCTGGCTTCGTTCATCGAGCCGATCATGATCGACGGCGCGTTCCAAGGTATTGTCGGTGCCGACCTGTCGGTGAACTTCATCCAGGATATGCTCACCAGCGCCGACCAAAAACTCTACAACGGCGCGGGTGAACTGGCGCTGATCTCCAGCAACGGTCGCCTGGTGGCCTACACCAAGGACGCCAGCAAGCTCGGCGAAAAGGCCAGCGACCTGCTCGACAGCAATGAACTGGCCAACCTCGACCAGTTGAAAGTCGGCGAAGTGCGCTACGACATCGACAAGGAACACGGGCACATCGAACTGTTCCTGCCGTTCAATATCGGCCAGGCCGACGCGCGCTGGACGCTGATGCTGCAACTACCGCTCAGCGCCGTGATGGCTGATTCGCAGAAGCTGCAAAGCGACCTGGAAGCCCAGCGCAAGACCGACATTTTCGGCATGACCATCGCCGGTCTGCTGATCGCGGGTATTGGTTTGCTGGTGATCTGGCTGGTCGGCCACGGCATTGCCCGTCCGCTCAAGCAAATGGTCGCGATGCTCAATGATATCGCCCAGGGCGAAGGTGACCTGACGCGGCGCCTGACCAGTGACCGTGCCGATGAACTGGGCGCGATCGCCAGCGGCTTCAATACCTTTTTGATCAAGCTGCAGGGCATGATCACCCAGGTGGTGAGTTCGGTGCAGAAGGTCAGCGACTCCTCGGAACACACCGCCGACATCGCGATCCGTACCAATCAGGGCGTGCATAAGCAGATGGTGGAAATCGATCAGGTCGCCACCGCTGTGCATGAAATGACCGCCACTGCGCAAGACGTTGCACGCAACGCCACCCAGGCCGCCCAAGCTGCCAGCCATGCCGACCAGGCCGCGAGCCAAGGCATGCGTATTGTGCGCGACACCTCCACCTCCATCGGCGCACTGGCCGAGGAAATCGGCAAAGCGGTGAGCGTGGTGCAAACCCTGGCCAAGGACAGCGAGAACATCAACGCCATCCTCACCGCGATTCGCGGGATTGCCGAACAGACCAACCTGCTGGCGCTCAACGCCGCCATCGAGGCGGCGCGGGCCGGTGAGCAAGGTCGTGGATTTGCAGTGGTCGCCGACGAAGTGCGCAACCTGGCGCAGAAGACCCAAAAGGCCACCGAAGAAATCCAGACCATGATCCAGCAGTTGCAACAAGGCACGCGGGACGTGGTGCGGGTGATGGAGGACAGCCAGAACCGCACCGATGAAAGCGTGCAACACGCCGCCAAGGCGGCCGAAGCGCTGGAGACGATCACCCAGGCCGTCTCGGTGATTAACGACATGAACACCCAGATCGCCAGTGCCGCCGAGGAACAGAGCGCGGTGGCCGAGGACATTAACCGTAACGTGATCAATATCGGCCAGGTGGCCAATGAAGTGGCGGGCGGCGCGGATGAGTCCAGCGCGGCCAGTGCGGACTTGACCAAACTGGCGGAGCAGCAGCGCCGGCTGATCAATCAGTTCAAGGTCTAAGCCGGGGTCAGGCACTCCGGCCCATTGAGCTTGGGATCGTTGACCATGTTGGCCAGGACCCGTTCGCGCAGCGCGACGGGCTCACTGGCCAGCAGGCCTTGCAATACATGCAACGGCGTCTCGGGATCGAGCCAGGCTGCCTGCCCGGCCTCATCCAAAATCAGCGGGCGACGCTGGGCCTGCGCCGCCTGGGTCACCACCGCCGTACTCAGCCACACCTGTTCCTGCACCGGATACGCTTCCCAGATCGCGGCGAAAAACAACGTGGAGCCCTCCCCCGGCGTCAGCCAGTACGGGCGTTTGCGCTGGGTGCCGCGCCATTCGTAGAACCCATTGGCGGGCAGCAGGCAACGGCGCTGGCGGAATGCTTCGCGGAACATGGGTTGTTCGGCCAGGGTTTCGGCGCGGGCATGGGCGGGCGTGCGGGAAAGATCGGTCAACCACGGCGGCGTGAGACCCCAGCGAGCGCGGGCCAGGGTGCGCTGGCCATCGGTGACGCGCTGGATCAGTACCGAATCATTCGGGGAAATATTCCACTGGGCCTGCTGATCGGCCGGGAAGCCCGGCAAGGCAGCAAAGGCAGGGTTCCAGCGAAACAGGGCATAACGTCCACACATGGGGCAACACGACTCTTGGGTAAACCGACCGACAGCCTAACAGACCAGCACATCGGGGAAGCTGTCGGGTTCATCACCGGGCAGCGGTTGTGCGCCGATATAAGCAGTAATCAGCTCACGGGCGTCCATGGCGCGGTCGTTGTCCACCTCCAGGCCCAGCAGGCCGAAAATAGGCAACTCGCCGGTGCCGCCGAGCAAATGACGGCCCACCAGATGCGCCTCGATGCCCTCGCTGGCGAGCATCTGTTGCAGCAGTTCGCCTTCCATCAGGTTTTCCGGTTCGTAGATTCGCTGCATGGTGTATCCGTTATTCGTTTTCGCTTCGGGTTTCGAGCATCCACTCTTCCCCATGTACCTGCAGATCGAAAATGATCGGCCGGCAACAGACCTGACAGTCCTCTATATAGGTCTGGTCACCACCGGACAAATCCACAGTTGTCTCGACCACTTCACCGCAATAAGGACAATCGTACGTCGCGTTTTCCAGCATCGCAGCCTCCAAGGTGACTTGTGCGTATAATCGCCGGTCTATTGACAGGGCTATTTTCGGCTGAGGCCATTCCTCAGTCCGCCCCCTGGTATTTCCTTTACTTACCCTAGCCGTTTCTAACAAGAGAGCATGATGGGCGAATTCGATACCATCCGACCTTACAACGACAGCGAAGTCCCGGCAGTGCTGGCACGTCTGTTCAGTGACAAGGCCTTTCTGGACATCCTGACCCACTTCCGCTTCCCGCGCTTTGCCGGCGCCCTGGGCTGGCTGCTCAAGCCGATGATCGCCCGCAAACTGCGCCGTGAGTTCGCTGGCGTCACCACCGTGGCCACGCTGCAGGACAAAGTCGAGTACTACGTCGACCACACCATTGATCGGGCGACCGACGGCGTGACCTACACGGGCGTCGAGCAGCTCAAGTCCGGCACGGCTTACCTGTTCCTGGCCAACCACCGCGATATCGTGATGGACCCGGCCTTCGTCAACTACGCCGTTTACCACGCTGGCCTGCCGACGCCGCGCATCGCCATCGGTGACAACCTGCTGCAAAAGCCGTTTGTCAGCGACCTGATGCGCCTGAACAAGAGCTTCATCGTGCACCGCTCGATCACCGGGCGCAAAGAGAAGATGGCGGCCTATCAACTGCTGTCGGCATACATCAACCATTCGATCCGCAACGACGTTGCATCGATCTGGATCGCCCAGGCTGAAGGGCGCGCCAAGGATGGGGATGATCGCACCGAGTCGGCGATCCTCAAGATGTTCCACGTCAGCCGCAAGGATGAGCCGTTTGCCGAGGTGATCCAGTCGTTGAACCTGACGCCGGTATCGATCAGCTACGAATATGACCCGTGCGACTCAGCCAAGGCCCGCGAGCTGTACATCCGTGCCACCACCGGCACCTACAGCAAGGCGCCGGGCGAGGATGACGTGAGCATTGCGCTGGGCATCACCGGCTACAAAGGCCGCGTGCATGTGAACTTCGCGCCGCCGATCACCGAGCGCTTCGAAGACACCAAGCTGCTGGCCGCAGAGATGGACCGGCAGATTCTCGGCGGATACCGCTTGTTCCCGGTGCATTACCTGGCCTACGCCCAGTGGAGCGATGCCGACCCGCAATTGCAGGTGCCGACCGCCGCCGAAGTGTTCCCGGCGGACGAACTGGCCAAGGCCAAGACGGAGTGGGAGCGACGCTTGAACGAATGCCCGGCCGAGCACCGCCCTTTCCTGGTGGTGCAATATGCAACGCCGGTGCGCAATCAGTATCGAGTTAAAGCCGGAATACCTTTGTAAACACTGAAAAAAATGTGGGAGCGGGCTTGCTCGCGAATGCGGTGTATCAGTCAATTATGTATCGACTGACATTCCGCATTCGCGAGCAAGCCCGCTCCCACATTTGTGTTGTAGCGTTTTAGAGGTGGGTGCTGAGCCAGGAGATGGCCAGCGCCAGCCCAAGGCAGGCAAACCCGATGCGGTAAGCCAGACGATGCGCCCGTTCGGTGCGCACATCCAGAAACAACATCGGTTGGTCGATCGCGCGGTCTTCACCTTGCGCGGTCAGGTCAGCCAGTGCGCGCTGTTCGCGCAGGCGAGTGATGAACAGCAGCGCAGCGCCCGGGCAGGCCACTGCTAACGCAACAACATTGGTCAATAATGCGGGCAGCGCCATCGCAAACCTCGGTAAAACAGTGTTTTGGTATCGGTTCAGATACAAACCTGAACGATAGTGGCCTCCGGCGCCGTAAATGCTCCCTCCCCCATTGACGGGTAATGTATCCAGTAATTTACGCCGTCACCTGAACGTCACCTTAACAAGCCACTCTGTTGCCCTTCGACGCTTAGGAGCTTGTCATGCTGCACGCGCAAAACCAGGATCGGCTGTACCTGATCGCCCAAAGTGATGAGCAAGAAGCACTGGTCGGCGGCCTCGCCTTCAACGTCCAGGACCGCCACTGGCTGGTGTATTGCGCCCTCGGCGGACATCAGCATGCGGACCTGCCGGAGACCGATCTGCTGACAGGGGTGAGCCTGCTGGATTTCTGTATCGACAGCGCCGCATGAAACTGGAGACGAAAAAAAGCCGGGCTCATCACTGAGCCCGGCTTTTTGCTGGATCGCTTATTGCGAGCTGAGCAACGAACCGATGCTTGGATCCTTGAACAGGCGGGTCAAGGCATCACTGAGGACGTCGCTGACCAGCTTGGTGTTGGTTTCCTGGTTCGGCGACATGCCGAAGCGCTGGTTCAGGGACGCGCCATAACGACCGCTGTAGCGACGGGTGCCGGCGCTGACATCGGACTTGAAGGTCGCGCCGATGGACGCTTCGGTCACGTACAGGCCGTCTTTAGGCGATTGGTACTTCAGTTCAGCCAGGGTGATGGTCAACTGCGGCGCACCCGGTGCATTCGCGCTCGGGGTGAAACCCAGCAGACGCACGGCGGCTTCTGCCTGGGCCTGCAGTTTGGGCAGCACGTCCTGGGCATTCAGCGAGACCAAGGCGGTTTCCGGGTACAGGCCACCGCGCGAGCCGAGGGTCGGCGACGGACGACCATCCACCACACGCACCGACACCGGCTGGCCGTGGCCCACTGGGGCCAGCTGCGTGGTGATTTTCGGCTCAGGGGTCAGTTGTTGCGGGCTGTTGGCGCAGCCAACCAGAGTCAAACTGGTCACAGTGATCAAACCGAACAACAGGCGTTGCAACATGCGCTTCTCTCCAGAAATCAGGATCCGACAGGCCGGCAGTATAGCGGGGCGCCACTGCGGGGAACTAGCATCAGTTACAACCTGAGACCGGTTGGCTGGGCGGCGGTTCGATGTCACCGATATGTCACACCCGTTACATGGGCTCGTCATCCCGGCCAGGCATGCTGGGTCCCAATCTCAGGAGGTTGATCGCCATGCATTTTCTCTGGTCATTGTTTACGCGCAAGCCCGCCCTTCGTCAGTTTGCCCTGCTCGATGTGCAAGGTCGTTGCCAGGCCTTCAAAGAGTGCAGCCAGCCGCCTGTTGGCGACGGTTGGGTAGAAATCGATGAAATCCGCCTGAGCTGGATGCACCACCCGCTGCCGGCCCGCGCCCGCGTCAGCCCACGTCCTGCGCGGTCGCCCCGGCATCAGCCGTTGGCCGCCTGACCGAACGCCTAATAAAAGTCATAAAACACGCCCATTTCCCTGGCGTTCTTCGCTACAATCTCCCCCCGATTATAAGGACGTCTCCTGATCGGGCCTCGCAGCATCGTTAATGCCTCGGCACTAACCCCCCAATCGCCCACAGAGAGCCGCCCACACAGATCGAGTGAAGCTGGCGCGCTTGCTGTTTTCTTTGCAAACCACCCGCCTTTACCGAATCTGCCAGAGCTGCCATTGCGCTCGGCCACTTGAGTTGTTTGCCCGTTTTGCCGCGTGTCGGCTAGGGGCCAGGTGCCAGGCTGGGGCAGCCCTTTTTTGAGGTTCACGTCTTCAAAAGAGCGTGAAAAAACGGGTTTTCACAACTTCACAAGAGTGTGGCGAGCAAATGAATAGTTTGGCGTTTGTACAAGCACCATCAGCGTCTGGAACAGCCCAACCACACAGGACCGAGCACGCCTTAAAAACCGGAGCTTGAGCCTGTCCGCTACGGATTGGTTGCACGAATCGCACGCTTTGACCATAAGTCGAATTGCCACAGGCGCCCATGAATGCGTTCATAGGCAGATTAGCCCGGCAGGAAGCGTGCGCTGAACATGCAAAGAATTGCGAATCGGACATGGCGATCCTGGCCATGGGTAACCTGGGGCAACACGTGAACCGCCCCGTCACTCCTGGCAGCCATGCCGTCAATTTGGTGCTGCAGATTTTGGAGACGCGTTAAATGGCGCATAACGAAGCAGTCGACGTAGTACTGGTAGGGGCAGGCATCATGAGTGCCACCCTGGCCGTACTGCTCAAAGAGCTCGACCCCGGCCTCAAGCTGGAAGTCGTTGAGCTGATGGATTCGGGTGCCGCGGAAAGTTCCAACCCGTGGAACAACGCCGGGACCGGCCACGCCGGGCTGTGTGAGCTGAACTACACGCCGCAGGCCGCCGATGGCTCCATCGACATCAAGAAAGCCGTGCACATCAATACCCAGTTCGAGGTGTCGAAGCAGTTCTGGGCGTACCTGACCAAAAAGGGCACCTTTGGCTCGTCCAAGTCCTTTATCAGCCCGGTGCCGCACCTGAGCTTCGTGCAAGGCGACAAAGGCGTGGATTTCCTCAAGAAGCGCTTTGAATCCCTCAGCCAGCACCACGCGTTTTCGGACATGCACTACACCGAAGACCGTAGCGAAATGGCCGAGTGGATGCCGCTGATGATGCCGGGCCGCCCGCTCGACGAAAAAATCGCGGCCACCCGCGTGATGAACGGCACCGACGTCAACTTCGGCGCGCTGACCAACCAACTGCTCAGCCACTTGACCAGCTCGCCCGACGCCCAGGTCAAGTACTGCAAGCGCGTCACCGGCCTCAAGCGCAACGGCGCGGGCTGGACCGTGAGCATCAAGGACGTCAACAGCGGCAACAGCCGTGAAGTGGACGCCAAGTTCGTGTTCCTCGGCGCCGGTGGCGCGGCCCTGCCGCTGCTGCAAGCCTCGGGCATCGAAGAAAGCAAAGGTTTTGGCGGTTTCCCGGTCAGCGGCCAGTGGCTGCGTTGCGACAACCCGGACGTGGTCAAGCACCACCAGGCCAAGGTCTACAGCCAGGCCGCCGTGGGTTCGCCGCCGATGTCAGTGCCGCACCTGGACACCCGCGTGGTGGATGGCAAGAAGTCCCTGCTGTTCGGGCCATACGCCGGTTTCACCACCAAGTTCCTCAAGCACGGCTCGTTCCTCGACCTGCCGATGTCGATTCGCGCCGGCAACATCGGCCCGATGCTCGCCGTGGCCCGCGACAACATGGACCTGACCAAGTACCTGGTCAGCGAAGTGCGCCAGTCCATGGAACAGCGCCTGGAATCCCTGCGTCGTTTCTACCCGGAGGCGAAAGCCGAAGACTGGCGCCTGGAAGTGGCCGGCCAACGGGTGCAGATCATCAAGAAAGACCCGAAAAAAGGCGGCGTGCTGCAATTTGGCACTGAGCTGGTCGCGGCCAAAGACGGCTCGCTGGCTGCGCTGCTGGGCGCGTCCCCAGGTGCTTCGGTGACGGTTTCGATCATGCTGGAATTGATCGAGAAGTGCTTCCCAGGCAAAGCGGCGGGTGAATGGGCCGCCAAGTTGCAGGAAATTTTCCCGGCTCGGGAAAAGGTCCTGGAGACGGACGCCGAGCTGTATCGCAAGATCAACGCGCAGAACAACATCAGCCTGGAGCTGGTTGAACCTGCCGCCGAGACCGAAAGCTACGCTTGAGGCGCCATAAAAAACGCCCCGCTCTCAACCTGAGGACGGGGCGTTTTTTTATGTCTCGGATAATCAGCCGCGAGCGTTTTCGATCAGTTCGATGTACTCGTCCGCGTTGCGCTGGTCCTTGATCAGGTCGACAAAGGTCTGGCCATGCTCATCCTTGCCGTCGAGGTCCAGGCCCGCTTCCTTGAAAAAGCCCAGGAACCGCTCGAAATCGTCGATACGCAGGCCACGGTAGGCCTTGATCAGTTTGTGCAGGGACGGGGAAGTCGCGTCGACCGGCTCGAAGTCCAGGAACAACTTGATCTGATCGTCGCCGATCTCGTCACCAATCACCTGTTTCTTATCTTTACGCATTACCGACTCCAGCCTGCAGACATTTACACGGGGTTTGAAGTCTACCTGCGGGGCGCGGGCTTGTGTAGGCGGGCTACCTGGCCTTTACAGCGCCGGTGTGCAGATCCGCCCAGATGTGGCCATTGGCGTAGCTGAGAAACTGCACGTACACCGTGTCATTGCGCAGCAGGTCGACAATCACGCGGTATTGAGCCACCGGGTAGGACAGTGTCAGGGTTTTGCTCTTGTCATCGTAGGCCGGTTTTTTCAGGCTTTTGCTTTCGGCATCGAAATTGAGCACCACTTGAGCGATAGACGCGCCTTTGTTCAGGGACTTGCCCTTGAGGCGGATCATCAGCGGCGAGGTCACCGGGATCGGTTGCTGGCTGGACTGGCGCTGGTTGCCGACTACCACCGCATACTCGGTAACTTGCAGCAGTTGTTGCTGATCGGGCGTTTCGGCACGCAGGGCCAGATCGTCCGACGGCAGGAATTGGCTGTGCATCGGTGCCGGCGCCGCGGCCAGCGGCAGGCTGAGGGTCAGCGCCAGGGCGGCGCAGGTGCGTATCAACAGGCTCATGGGCCGCTCCGGCAAGATGGGCCCAGCACTGTAGCTCAATCGAACTGGGCAAGCATCCAGCGTTGATACTCGGCCACGCCAGCATCGCCTTCGCGGGGGGCCCAGTCGGCCAGTTCGCCTTCGCCCACCGGGCGATACGGGCCAGCCTTGCACTCGAACATCACCGTGTCGGGCGCAAGCACCACCAGGCCGTGGAACACGCCAGGTGGAAGATCGACCCCAGCGCATTCACCACCAGCCTGCATCACGCGCTTGGTGAGCACTTCGCCGGACTCACTGAACACCAGCAAACCCAGGCTGCCCTGCAGCACAAGCAAGGTTTCCGCCTTGTCCGCACTCAGGTGACGATGCGGTGGTACATAAGTGCTGGGTTGCAGCCCTACGGCCAGACGGTGGCAAGGTTCTTCCATCTGGTGGAAATTGTGATGGTGCCGGCCACGAGGGCTGGCGCCCGCTTTCTCGGCCAGTTCGGCAAACAGCGTCTGATCCAGAAAGCGGGCCATGACTTACATCCCTTTGACGGCGTAGATGCCATTGGCGTTGCGCCAGTAGCCTTTGTAGTCCATGCCGTAACCGAAGATGTAGCGGTCGATGCACGGCAGGCCGACATAATCGGCCTTCAGGTCTGGGCGGGCTTTGCGGTCGTGGTCTTTATCGATCAGCACAGCGGTGTGCACGTTGCGCGCGCCGGCGTGTTTGCAGAAGTCGATGATCGCGCCCAAGGTGTGGCCTTCATCGAGGATGTCGTCGATGATCAGCACGTCGCGGTCGATAAACGAAACTTCCGGCTTGGCTTTCCAGAACAGGTCGCCGCCGCTGGTTTCGTTGCGATAACGGGTAGCGTGCAGGTAGGAGGCTTCCAGCGGGAATTGCAGGTGAGTCAGCAATTTGCCGGCGAAGATCAGGCCACCGTTCATCACGCAGAAGACCACCGGATTGGTGTCGGCCATTTCGCGGGTGATGTGCGCGCCGACCTTGGCGATCGCCTCTTCGACTTGCGCTTCGGTGTACAGGCAGTCAGCCTCGCGCATGATTTGACGGATATGCTCGAGATCAGCGGACATGGCGCTCTCCAAGGGGGTGCTGTGGCAAGAAAAGCGGGCGAAGGTACGCTTCTCGTGCGCTCCGGGCAAGCCTTAATGGACTAACGTACTAGATGTCTATAGGACAACACCCTCGGATAGATTAATCTAGGCCGGTTTTTTTGCCCGCCGCCGGAGCCTTTCCCATGCCCACTCGCGAGATCCGCCACCCGCTGATCCGACACAAGCTCGGCCTTATGCGCCGCGCCGACATTAGCACGAAGAACTTCCGTGAGCTTGCTCAGGAAGTCGGAGCGTTGCTCACTTACGAAGCCACCAAGGATTTGCCCCTGGAAACCTACGAGATCCCCGGTTGGGCCGGTCCCGTCCAGGTGGAGAAAATCGCAGGTAAGAAAATCACCGTGGTCCCGATCCTGCGCGCCGGTATCGGCATGCTCGAAGGCGTGCTCAGCCTGATCCCGGGCGCCAAGGTCAGCGCCGTGGGCGTAGCCCGCAATGAAGAGACGCTGGAGGCCCACACCTACCTGGAAAAACTCGTTCCGGAAATCAACGAGCGCCTGGCGATGATCATCGACCCGATGCTGGCCACCGGCAGTTCCATGGTTGCCACCATCGACCTGCTGAAAAAAGCTGGTTGCCGGGACATCCGCGCCATGGTCCTCGTCGCTGCGCCCGAAGGCATCGCCGCCGTCGAGAAGGCCCACCCGGACGTGCAGATCTACACCGCCTCCATCGACGAGCGCCTGAACGAACACGGCTACATCATCCCAGGCCTGGGCGATGCCGGTGACAAGATCTTCGGCACCAAGCAGAAGGACGCGTGAGCATGCAGGATGAATTCAACGACCCGCTTTGGCGCCAGATCCTGTCTGGCGCACAAATGCTCTTCGTGGCATTTGGCGCGCTGGTGTTGATGCCGCTGATCACAGGTCTTGATCCAAACGTCGCGCTGTTCACCGCAGGCCTGGGCACGTTGCTGTTCCAGGTGGTGACAGGGCGGCAGGTGCCGGTATTCCTGGCGTCGAGCTTTGCCTTTATTACTCCGATCATTCTCGCCAAGGGCCAATTCGGCCTCGCGGCGACCATGGGCGGGGTGATGGCGGCCGGTTTCGTTTATACCTTCCTCGGCCTCGCAGTGAAGGTCAAAGGAACCGGTTTTATTGACCGACTGCTGCCGCCTGTGGTTATCGGGCCGGTGATTATTTCCATCGGCCTGGCCATGGCGCCAATCGCCGCCAATATGGCGATGGGTAAATCCGGCGATGGTGCCGAGCTGATCCATTACCAGACGGCGATGATGATCTCGATGCCGGCGCTGCTGACCACGTTGATCGTGGCGGTGTTCGGCAAGGGCATTTTCCGCCTGGTGCCGATCATCTCCGGCGTGCTGGTGGGCTTTGCCATGTCGTTCTACTTTGGCGTGGTCGACACGGCGAAGATCGCCGCCGCGCCGTGGTTCGCCCTGCCCCACTTCACCGCGCCAGAGTTCAACTGGCAGGCGATTCTGTTCATCGTCCCCGTGGCCCTGGCCCCGGCGATTGAGCATATCGGCGGTGTGATTGCAGTAGGCAGCGTGACCGGCCGCGACTACCTGAAGAAGCCCGGCCTGCATCGCACCCTACTGGGAGACGGTATTGCCACCACAGCCGCCGGCCTGTTTGGTGGCCCGCCTAACACGACCTACGCGGAAGTGACCGGCGCGGTGATGCTGACCAAGAACTACAACCCGAAGATCATGACCTGGGCAGCGGTGTTTGCCATCAGCCTGGCGTTTATCGGCAAATTCGGCGCACTGCTGCAGAGCATCCCTGTGCCGGTGATGGGCGGGATCCTGTGCCTGCTGTTTGGCTCGATCGCGGCGGTGGGCATGAACACGCTGATCCGCCACAAGATCGACCTGGGCGAAGCGCGCAACCTGGTGATCGTGTCGGTGACATTGGTATTCGGGATTGGCGGTGTGCTGGTCGGCACCGGCACCGGCCCGGATGATTTCGGCCTCAAGGGCATTGCCCTGTGTGCGGTAGTAGCGATTGGCTTGAACCTGCTGCTGCCGGGCAATGATGGTTGGAAGAACAAGAAGCCGGAAGAACCGCTGCTGTAACTAACACCGCAAAACCAAAAGTGGGAGCGGGCTTGCTCGCGAAAGCGGAGTGTCAGTCGATATAGGTTTGACTGATACACCGCCTTCGCGAGCAAGCCCGCTCCCACATTTTTTTGATCTTCAGTGTGGCTTAGAGCTCACCGAGGCCATCAATCAGCGCCTGGTTCTGCTCCGGCGTACCAATGCTGATCCGCAGGAACTGCGCAATCCGCGCCTGCTTGAAGTGCCGCACGATCACACCCTGTTCACGCAACTTGGCCGCCAGGCCGGCAGCGTCGTGCTTGGGGTGACGAGCAAAGATAAAGTTCGCCGCCGACGGCAACACTTCAAAGCCCTTCGCCTCCAACTGCCCAACCACCTTGTTGCGGCTGTCGATCACCAACTGACACGTCTTGTCGAAATACTCGCGGTCCTCGAACGCCGCCGCCGCACCGACAATCGCCAGGCGATCCAGCGGATAGGAGTTGAAGCTGTTCTTGACGCGCTCCAGCGCCTCGATCAGGTCCGGATGGCCCACGGCCAGGCCCACGCGCAAACCGGCCAGTGAGCGCGATTTGGACAGGGTCTGGGTCACCAGCAGGTTCGGGTAACGGTCCACCAGGCTGATCGCGGTTTCGCCGCCGAAGTCGATATAGGCTTCATCAACCACCACCACCGAATCCGGGCTGGCCTTGAGGATCTGCTCCACCGCATCCAGCGCCAGCACGGTGCCGGTCGGCGCGTTCGGGTTGGGGAAGATGATCCCACCGTTGGGCTTGGCGTAGTCCGCCACACGAATCTGGAACTGCTCGTCCAGCGGCACCGGGTCGGATTGAATGCCATAAAGGCCGCAATACACCGGGTAGAAGCTGTAGCTGATGTCCGGAAACAGCAGCGGCAGGTCGTGCTGGAACAGGCCGTGGAAGATATGGGCCAGGACCTCGTCCGAACCGTTGCCGAGGAACACCTTGCCAGCATCGATCCCGTAATACTTGGCGACCGCTTGCTTGAGCAGGTCGCTGTTGGGGTCCGGGTACAGGCGCAGGTTGTCGTTCAACTCGGCCTGCATCGCCGCCAACGCTTTGGGCGATGGGCCGTAGGGGTTTTCATTGGTGTTGAGCTTGACCAGTTTGGTCAGCTTGGGTTGCTCGCCGGGTACGTAAGGCACGAGGTCCTTGACGAAAGGGCTCCAGAATTTACTCATGCCTCAGTTCCCCTTCTCTTCAAGGATGCGGTATTCGGCGCTACGGGCGTGGGCGCTCAGGGACTCACCACGGGCCAGCACCGAGGCGGTCTTGCCCAACTCGGAGGCGCCCTGCGGCGAGCAGAAGATGATCGACGAACGCTTCTGGAAGTCATACACCCCCAGCGGCGACGAGAAACGCGCGGTGCCGGACGTCGGCAACACGTGGTTCGGGCCCGCGCAGTAGTCGCCCAGGGCTTCGCTGGTGTGGCGGCCCATGAAGATCGCACCGGCATGGCGGATCGACGGCAGCCAGGCTTGTGGATCGGCGACGGACAGCTCCAGGTGCTCCGGCGCGATGCGGTTGGCCACTTCGATGGCCTGCTCCATGTCACGCACCAGGATCAACGCGCCACGGCCATTGATCGACTTCTCGATGATCTCGGCGCGGTCCATGGTCGGCAGCAACTTGTTGATGCTGGCGGCGACCTGGTCGAGGAACGCGGCGTCCGGGCTGACCAGGATCGCCTGGGCGTCTTCGTCGTGCTCGGCCTGGGAGAACAGGTCCATGGCGATCCAGTCCGGATCGGTCTGGCCGTCGCACACCACCAGGATTTCCGACGGGCCGGCGATCATGTCGATACCGACCTGGCCAAACACGTGACGCTTGGCGGTGGCGACGTAGATGTTGCCGGGACCGACCACCTTGTCCACTTTCGGCACGCTTTCGGTGCCATAAGCCAAGGCGGCAACGGCTTGGGCGCCACCGATGGTGAACACACGGTCGACACCGGCGATGCACGCAGCGGCCAGCACCAGCTCGTTGATTTCACCGCGCGGGGTCGGCACCACCATGACCACTTCGGTCACGCCTGCCACTTTGGCCGGGATGGCGTTCATCAATACCGACGACGGGTAGGAAGCTTTACCGCCTGGCACGTACAGGCCGGCGCGGTCCAGCGGCGTGACCTTTTGGCCCAGCACGGTGCCGTCGGCCTCGGTGTAGCTCCAGGAGTCCTGTTTCTGCTTTTCGTGGTAGCTGCGCACCCGCGCCGCCGCGACTTCCAGGGCTGCGCGCTGAGGTGCAGTAATGCGCGTCAGGGCCAGCTCCAGGCGTTCACGGGGCAGGATCAGGTCGGACATCGATGCGACGTCCAGGCCATCGAACTGGCGGGTGAAGTCCACCAGCGCCGCATCACCGCGCTCGCGCACGGCCTTGATGATGTCGAGCACTCGCCCGTTGACCGACTCGTCGGACACGCTTTCCCAGCTCAGCAGATGATCCAGATGATGGGCAAAATCCGGATCGGCAGCGTTGAGTCGGGCAATTGCAGTGGACGTGGTCATAGCGAGGGCCTCAATAGAATTGGCAAAAACTCAGGCGCCCTAAACTAGCAGTCGTTTCCGCTTGGGCACCTGAGAATTCTGGCTATGAGGCGGATAGACGGGCGCAGCCTTCCGGCTACGCGGGTAAGTCAACCGCGGTGTCGCGACTCCACTGCCTTGCGCAGGGTGTCGATCAACGCCTGGATACGGGCGTGCTGCATCTTCATCGAGGCCTTGTTGACGATCAGGCGGGAGCTGATGTCGGCAATGAAGTCTTGCGGCTCGAGGCCGTTGGCACGCAGGGTGTTACCGGTGTCGACCACGTCGATGATTTTGTCGGCCAGGCCGATCAGCGGCGCCAGCTCCATCGAACCGTAGAGTTTGATGATATCGACCTGGCGACCTTGTTCGGCGTAGTAACGCTTGGCAACGTTGACGAACTTGGTCGCCACGCGCAGGCGGCCTTTAGGCTCGACGTCGCCAACACGGCCGGCGGTCATCAGCTTGCACAGGGCAATACGCAGGTCCAACGGCTCGTACAGGCCCTGGCCGCCATATTCCATCAGCACGTCCTTACCGGCGACACCGAGGTCGGCCGCGCCATGTTCAACGTAGGTCGGCACGTCGGTAGCCCGCACGATCAACAGGCGAACGTCGTCCTGGGTCGTGGGGATGATCAGCTTGCGGCTCTTGTCCGGATTCTCGGTCGGCACGATGCCCGCTTCAGCCAGAAGCGGCAAAGTGTCGTCAAGGATGCGGCCCTTGGACAGTGCGATGGTCAACATGGGAAACGTCAGTCCTTCATCAGGCTATTGCTGCCCGGTCGCAAACGGCGCCGGACACAGATCGAGGCCATTACAGCCTCGATTTGGAACAAATTCAGCATACTGCTTCTTTAATTTGTAGTGAGCGGGCTTGCCCGCTCACTACAAACGGCAACTAGCCCGGTACGCGGCGGATTTTTGCGCCGAGCATCTGCAGTTTTTCTTCGATGCACTCGTAGCCACGGTCTATGTGGTAGATGCGGTCGATCAAGGTGTCGCCTTCGGCGATCAGCGCCGAAATCACCAGGCTGGCCGAAGCCCGCAGGTCGGTGGCCATCACTGGCGCGCCTTTGAGTTTCTCGGTGCCGGTGACGATGGCGGTGTTGCCTTCGACCTGGATCTTCGCGCCCATGCGGTGCAGTTCATACACGTGCATGAAACGGTTTTCGAAGATGGTCTCGATCACGGCGCCGGTGCCTTCGGCAATGGCGTTCAAAGAGATGAACTGTGCCTGCATGTCGGTCGGGAACGCCGGGTATGGAGCGGTACGCACGTTGACGGCCTTAGGACGCTTGCCGTGCATGTTCAGCTCGATCCAGTCTTCACCAGTGGTGATTTCGGCACCGGCTTCGCGCAGTTTTTCCAGGACCGCTTCCAGGATGGTCGGATCGGTGTCCTTGACCTTGACGCGGCCACCGGTCACGGCGGCGGCAACCAGGTAGGTGCCGGTCTCGATACGGTCTGGCATCACCTTATAGGTAGCGGTGTGCAGGCGCTCTACACCATCGATGGTGATGGTGTCGGTGCCAGCACCGGAAACCTTGGCACCCATGGCGTTCAGGAAATTGGCCAGGTCGACCACTTCCGGCTCGCGCGCAGCGTTCTGCAGCACGCTGCGGCCTTTGGCCAGGGCAGCGGCCATCATGATGTTCTCGGTACCGGTCACGCTGACGGTATCAAAGAAGAAGTTCGCACCACGCAGGCCGCCTTCCGGCGCCTTGGCCTTGATGTAGCCGCCTTCGACGTCGATGACCGCGCCCATGGCTTCGAGGCCACGGATGTGCAGGTCCACCGGACGCGAGCCGATGGCGCAACCGCCAGGCAAAGCGACTTCGGCTTCACCGAAACGGGCAACCATAGGGCCCAGCACCAGGATCGACGCACGCATGGTTTTCACCAGTTCGTACGGGGCGATCAGGGTCTTGATGGTGCGCGGGTCGATTTCGACGGCCAACTTCTCGTCGATCACCGGCTCAATGCCCATGCGACCGAACAGCTCGATCATGGTGGTGATGTCGTGCAGGTGCGGCAGGTTGGCCACAGTGACCGGGCCATCGCACAGCAGGGTCGCTGCCAGGATCGGCAAGGCGGAGTTTTTTGCACCGGAGATGCGAATCTCGCCATCAAGGCGGGCACCGCCGGTAATAATCAATTTATCCATAAGAATCTCGACGCCTTGGGGGCTCAGGTGCGCTCGGCCCAGGCCGCGCGGCTGAAAAATTTCATAGTGACCGCATGGATGCTGCCATCGGTGATCCACGGGTTCAAATGGGCATAGATCTGCTGTTGACGCTTGACCGGGCTCAGTGCCGCCAGTTCATCGCTAATCACGTTCAGCTGGAAGTTGCAGCCTTCGCCTTCAACTTCAACGGTCGTTTCCGGCAGCTTTCCTTCAAGAAAGCTCTTAACTTCTAGGGCCTGCATGCTCAACCTCTATCGGCGCCCAGTGCGCGCGGGTCGCACATCATACAAAAAAGCCCCGCGCCTGCGAACCCCGCATAGCAGGACTCTGACGGGGGGCCTCTTTAATAATGTGTATTAAGGGTGCGCCAGCAGCTCGGTCAACCCGGAAACTTCGGCGATTTCACGCATGTCTTCGGGCATTGCACGAATGCTGACCGGCTTTTTGGCCGCTTCAGCATCGCGCAAGAAACACAGCAGCAAGGACAAACCGACGCTGCTGGACTTGGTCACCGCCGAACAATCCAGCACCAACGCGGGCGCGGAGCTGGTCTTGATCAGTGCCTGACCCTGCTTGCGCAGGTCAGGCCCGGTGCGGTAATCCAGCACGCCGCTGATGAACAGCTCGCCGGCATTGCCTAGACGAACAGCCGCTTCAGTCATTGCGCAGGCTTCCCGGCTTCTTTATCGGACGTTTCCTTGGCCTTGGCGACTTCACCGGCCCAACCATTGATGGTCTTGTCCAGGTCATTGCCATTGCGCTGCATGGCGTCGGCGAACTGATCGCGGAACAGCTTGCCGATGTTGATACCGTTGATGATCACGTTACGCAGCTTCCACTCGCCGTTGACCTTCTCCAGGGTGTACTGCACCGGGTAGACGGCGCCGTTGTTGCCCTTGACGCTCATGTTGACGCTGGTGCGATCACCGGACTCATCACCGGCGGGAGCGACGGTAATGCCCTGGTTGTTGTACTCAAGCAGCGCATTGCCATAGAACTGGAAGAGGCCACGCTTGAAGTTTTCCTGGAAGGTCTGCATCTGCGCCGGGGTCGCCTTGCGCGAATACTTGACGGTCATGATGCTGCGGGAAATACCCTCGGCATCGACGACCGGGCCGACAATGGTGTTGAGCGCGTCGTAGAACTTGCTCGGATCTTGCTTGTACTGTTCTTTATTGGCAGTCAGGTCAGCCAGCATTTTGCTGGTCGTGTCCTGCACCAGGTCGTGGGCAGAACCTGCAGCGTTAGCCATCAGCGGCAGCGCTGCCAACAACACCAGCAGGCCACGTCGCAAGGTAGAGATCATGAACAGATTCCTCATTTGGCGTCTTTATTGACCGTATTAAGCAGGAATTTACCGATCAGGTCTTCAAGCACCAGCGACGACTGTGTGTCGTGGATTGTCGAGCCATCCTTGAGCAGGGCTGTTTCCCCACCCACGCTGACACCGATGTATTTTTCGCCCAGCAGACCCGCAGTGAGGATAGATGCAGTGGAGTCAGTCGGCAGATTATCTACCTTCTTGTCCAGTTGCATGGTCACTCGCCCGGTGAAGCTGTCGCGATCCAGATCGATTGCCGTGACCTTGCCGATGGTCACACCGGCCATGGTCACTTTAGCTCTGACAGTCAAACCGGCGATATTGTCGAAGTAGGCGTAAAGTTTATAAGTGTCGGCGGTGGGGCTGGCCGACAGACCACTGACTCGCAGGGCCAACAACAGTAAAGCCAGGATGCCAGCCAGCAAGAAAAGGCCGACACCGATTTCCACAGTGCGGTTTTGCATCAGAAATCTCCAAACATCAAGGCGGTCAAAATGAAGTCAAGGCCCAGTACCGCCAGCGAGGCGTACACAACGGTCTTGGTGGTGGCGCGACTGATCCCTTCTGAAGTGGGCTCACAGTCGTAGCCTTGGAATACGGCGATCCAGGTGACGACGAAGGCGAAGACGATGCTCTTTATAATGCCGTTGAGCACGTCACCGCTGAAGGTCACGCTGTTTTGCATGTTGGCCCAGTAGGAGCCGTCGTAGACGCCCAGCCAGTCCACCGCCACCCACGAACCGCCCCAGATACCCACCACGCTGAAGATCATCGCCAGCAGTGGCAGGGAAATGAAGCCGGCCCACAGGCGCGGGGCAACAATGTACTTGAGCGGGTCCACGCCGATCATTTCCAGGCTGGACAGCTGTTCGGTGGACTTCATGTTGCCGATTTCGGCAGTCAGCGCCGAACCCGCACGCCCGGCGAACAGCAAGGCGGTTACCACCGGCCCCAGCTCACGCAACAGCGTCAGGGCGACCATCTGCCCCACCGCCTGCTCCGAACCGTAGCTGGAAAGAATATTGAAGCCTTGCAACGCCAGCACCATGCCGATGAAGACCCCGGAGACCACAATGATCACCAGGGACATCACGCCGACCGAATGCAGTTGCTTGACCAACAGGCCGAAGCCGCCGCCAATACCGCCGCGACCGAGCAGGGCGTGGAACAGGAAAATCGTCGAACGGCCGAGCACTTCGACAATGTCGATACCCGAGCGACCGAAAAGGCGAACCTTCTCGATAAGAGATGTCTTGCGCATCAGCGCTTCCCCAGAAGATCTGAGCGGTAATCCGCTGCCGGAAAGTGAAAAGGCACCGGGCCGTCGGGATCGCCGGTCATGAATTGGCGAATGCGCGGGTTGTCGGCGTTCATCAGCTCTTCCGGCGTGCCCTGCCCCAGCACCTGGCCATCGCCTACTACATAGAGGTAATCGGCGATGCTCGCGGTTTCTGCAAGGTCGTGGGAGACCACGATGCTGGTGATACCCAGCGCATCATTGAGCAGGCGGATCAAGCGCACCAGCACGCCCATGGCAATGGGGTCCTGGCCGACGAAGGGCTCGTCATACATGAGGATCTGTGGGTCGAGGGCGATGGCGCGTGCCAGCGCCACACGGCGCTTCATGCCGCCGGAAAGCTCGTCAGGCATCAGGTCGATGGCACCGCGAAGGCCTACGGCCTGCAGTTTCAGCAACACAATGTCACGAATCATTTCATCGGACAGCTGGGTATGCACCCGCAGCGGAAAGGCCACGTTCTCGAACACATCGAGGTCGGTGAACAGCGCACCGCTCTGGAACAACACGCCCATGTGCTTGCGCGCATCGAACAGATCGCTGCGCGACAGCGTCGGCAGGTTCTGGCCATTGACCCACACTTCGCCGGCGCTGGGGCGCAATTGCATGCCCATCAGGCGCAACAGGGTGGTCTTGCCGCAACCGGAAGGCCCCATGATGCCCGTGACCTTGCCGCGCGGAATGCGGATATCGACGTTATTGAAGATGCTGCGCGTCCCGCGCTTGAAGGTCAGTCCCTTCAGCTCGACCGCGTAGGCGTTATCGGCACTCATCTAAACTCCTTGGGATGCAGCCTCTCACTCAGACACCACACTTGCGACAAACGTTTGCAACCGTTGTGCAATAGTTGGCACGTGGGCTGGGCGGACCGAACTGGCGGCGAACTATATCACTGCTGGTACAAGGCGCCCAAGGCCGGAACAGCGCTTGTTCAGATTGGGGACAGGGAAAAATCGTTGTTTAGGATGAATCTCAGGCGCATTGCGAACAAACCCTGACGAACTAGCGTGAGGGAATTGATCATTACCGCTATAATCGCCGACTTTTCGTCAGGCTATACGATTTCAGACATGAGCCAATCCAGCGACCTTATTCAATCCGCACAACGCACCATCCGCCTCGAGCTTGAAGCCGTAGAAGGCTTGCTGGCGCATATCGACGCAGATTTCGTACGCGCCTGCGAGATGATTCTGGCCAGCAAGGGCCGCGTTGTCGTGGTCGGCATGGGCAAGTCGGGCCACGTCGGCAACAAGATCGCCGCCACCCTGGCCAGCACCGGGACCACTGCGTTCTTCGTGCACCCGGCAGAAGCCAGCCACGGCGACATGGGCATGATCACCAAGGATGACATCATCCTGGCGCTGTCCAACTCCGGCACCACCAACGAAATCGTGACCCTGCTGCCGCTGATCAAGCGCCTGGGCATCCAGATGATCAGCCTCACCGGCAATCCGGATTCGACGCTGGCCAAGGCCGCCGAAGTGAACCTGAATGTTCACGTGGCCCACGAAGCCTGCCCGCTGAACCTGGCACCGACCTCCTCCACCACCGCCGCACTGGTCATGGGCGATGCCCTGGCCGTGGCGTTGCTGGAAGCCCGTGGGTTTACCGCGGAAGACTTTGCGTTTTCCCATCCAGGTGGCGCCTTGGGCCGTCGCCTGTTGTTGAAGGTGGAAAATGTCATGCATTCTGGTGATGAATTGCCCCACGTCCAGCGCGGCACCTTATTGAAGAACGCGTTGATGGAGATGACCCGCAAGGGCCTGGGCATGACCGTGATCCTGGAAGCCGACGGCCGCCTGGCCGGCGTGTTCACCGACGGCGACCTGCGTCGCACCCTGGACCGCACCATTGATATCCACACCGCAACTATCGACGCGGTGATGACCCCTCACGGCAAGACCGCCCGCCCCGAGATGCTGGCAGCCGAAGCCTTGAAAATCATGGAAGACCACAAGATCGGTGCACTGGTGGTGGTCGATGGCAATGACCACCCGATCGGCGCCCTGAACATGCACGACTTGCTGCGTGCGGGAGTGATGTAAATGACCAGCGACCTGTTGCAACGTGGCAAGAACATCAAACTGGCGATTTTCGACGTTGACGGCGTGCTGACTGATGGCCGCCTGTACTTCCTCGAAGACGGCAGCGAATTCAAGACGTTCAACACCCTCGACGGCCAAGGCATCAAGATGCTGATGGCGTCGGGCGTGCAAACGGCAATTATCAGCGGCCGGAAAACTCCGGTTGTGGAACGCCGCGCACAAAACCTGGGGATTCCTCACCTGTATCAGGGCCGCGAGGATAAACTGGTGGTTCTGGACGAGCTTCTTGGCCAACTCAACCTAAGCTATGAGCAGGTCGCCTACTTGGGCGATGACCTGCCAGACCTGCCGGTGATCCGTCGAGTGGGCTTGGGCATGGCCGTCGCCAATGCGGCGGCGTTTGTTCGCGAGCACGCCCATGGCATTACCACCGCCCGTGGCGGCGAAGGTGCCGCCCGCGAGTTCTGCGAGCTGATCCTGCGTGCGCAAGGCAGCCTTGAAGCGGCCCACGCCGCCTACTTATAGAGCGTTTTATGCTGAGCAAAAAGATTCGCAACTTCCTGCTATTCGGGGTCATCGCCGCGTTGTTCCTGGCGGTGGGCTACTGGAATATCAGCCCGGAGCGCTTTCTCGACCAGCCTGCTGCGCAGGTTGACGAAGGCGCTATCGATTATTACGCCATCAACGCCAAGAGCGTGCAGTTCCTGCCGGACGGCAAGGTGCAGTACGAGATGACCTCGGACAAAGTCGAGCACCTGAAGACCACCGAAGTCACCCTGCTGACCAACCCCGACATGAACATCTACCGCGGCACCGAGTTCCCATGGCACGTCACCAGCAAGCGTGGCGAGGTCAACCCTGACGGGACCGAGGTAGAACTGATCGACTCGGTGCGCGTTGCGCGCACCGACGATAAAAACCGTGAGACCGTGATTACCAGCAGTCGCATGACCGTATTCCCGCAGAAGCAATATGCGCAGACCGAGCAAGACGTTAGAATCGACGGCGCTGGCGGTGTATCGACTGGCAAGGGAATGAAAGCGTATTTGAAAGAAAGCAGGATACACCTGCTATCGAACGTAAGAGGACAGTATGAGGCTCGTTAAAACTCTCCCTATTTTGCTCGGCCTGGGCGCAGCACTGGGAAGCGTGAGCGCCTGGGCTCTGCCGAACGATAGCCAGCAGCCGATCCACATTTCGGCTGACGATGCGCAGCTGGATGACAAACAAGGCGTCGCCACCTATACCGGCGGCGTGATCATCACCCAGGGCTCGATGAAGATCACCGGCAACACGGTGACACTGACTCGCACCCAATCGGGCGACATTGACGTGGTGACCTCGGTGGGTAACCTGGCTTACTTCGAACAGAAGCAGTCTGCGACCGATACCGGCCCGATGAAAGGCTACGGCAAGACCATCCAGTACCACGCCCAGCAGAACCGCATTGTCCTGATTGACCAGGCCAAGGTGCTCAGCCCCGATGGCAACTCCACGGAAGGTGAAAAAATCACCTATGACACCGTGAAACAGATCGCTAACGCCGGTCGCGCCAATGGCAGCAAAGTTACCGCGCCTCGTCCACGCATCGACATGGTTATCCAGCCGAAGAAGAAGGCCGAGTAATGGCAACCCTGAAAGCCCAGCATCTGGCCAAGGCCTATAAAAGCCGTCAGGTCGTGCGCGACGTCAGCCTGTCGATCGACAGCGGCCAGATCGTCGGCTTGCTCGGCCCCAACGGCGCCGGCAAGACCACCTGCTTCTACATGATCGTCGGCCTGGTCCAGGCGGACCAGGGTCGCGTGCTGATCGAC
Source organism: Pseudomonas sp. P7759 (assembly GCF_013386445.1). NCBI lineage: Bacteria > Pseudomonadati > Pseudomonadota > Gammaproteobacteria > Pseudomonadales > Pseudomonadaceae > Pseudomonas > Pseudomonas sp. P7759. Next base: position 234,333 of record NZ_JACART010000007.1, on the reverse strand, counting down.
GACCTGGACGTGAGCCACCAGCCGATGCACGGCCGTGCGCGCGCCGGTATCGGCTATCTCCCGCAGGAGGCGTCGATCTTCCGCAAACTGTCGGTCGCCGATAACATCATGGCGATCCTCGAGACCCGCAAGGAGCTCGACCGTGACGGCCGTCGCAAGGAGCTGGAAAGCCTGTTGCAGGAATTCCACATCAACCACATCCGCGACAACCTCGGCATGAGCCTGTCCGGTGGTGAGCGTCGTCGTGTGGAAATCGCCCGCGCCCTGGCCACGGCACCCAAGTTCATCCTGTTGGACGAACCGTTTGCCGGCGTTGACCCGATCTCGGTCGGCGACATCAAGCAGATCATCCATCACCTCAAGGCCAAGGGCATTGGCGTGCTGATCACTGACCACAACGTGCGCGAGACCCTCGATATCTGCGAAACCGCGTATATCGTCAACGATGGTCAACTGATTGCCGAAGGTGATTCCGCCACTATCCTCGCCAATGAACTGGTCAAGGAAGTGTACCTGGGTCACGAGTTCCGCCTGTAAACACCGTGGTGTCACGGCCGTTTGCCGAGGTGCGCGGGAGTCAATGAAAACCTCCGGATTTTTATTGTTACCGCGCTCTAGGCAAAGCCCCCGACATCAGGCATATAATTTGCTTATGTTTGGCGCTCACGCGCCCTGTCGTGGATGGCGCATTGCGCCGGCGAATAAGGTGTTAAGCCCCTGCCATGAAACCATCGCTAGTCCTGAGAATGGGCCAGCAGCTGACGATGACACCTCAGCTGCAACAGGCCATCCGCCTGCTCCAATTGTCGACCTTGGACCTGCAACAGGAAATCCAGGAGGCCCTGGAGTCCAATCCGATGCTCGAACGCCAGGAAGAAGGCGACGACTTCGATAACGCAGACCCGCTGGCCGATAACATCGAGCAAAAACCCAATTCCGACGTGCAGGAACCCTCCTATCAGGAAACCGCCCCTACGGTGGATAACCTTGAGGAAGGCGAATGGAACGAACGTATCCCCAACGAGCTTCCCGTCGACACGGCCTGGGAAGACGTCTACCAGACCAGCGCCAGCAGCCTGCCCAGCAATGACGATGACGAGTGGGACTTCACTACCCGCACCTCCGCCGGCGAGAGCCTGCATAGCCATCTGCTGTGGCAACTGAACCTGGCGCCGATGTCGGACACCGACCGCCTGATCGCCGTAACCCTGATCGACTGCATCAACAACCAGGGTTATCTAGACGAGACGCTTGAAGAGATTCTCGAAGCCTTCGACCCGGAACTGGATATCGAGCTGGACGAGATTGAAGCCGTCCTGCACCGCATCCAGCAGTTCGAACCCGCCGGTATCGGCGCGCGTACCCTGAGCGAATGCCTGCTGCTGCAATTGCGCCAACTGCCAGTCAAGACACCTTGGCTGGCCGAGGCCCAGCGCCTGGTTACCGATTACATTGACCTGCTGGGCAGCCGCGACTACAGCCAGTTGATGCGCCGCATGAAGCTCAAGGAAGACGACCTGCGCCAGGTGATCGAGCTGGTACAGAGCCTCAACCCGCGCCCGGGCTCGCAAATCGAGTCCAGCGAAGCCGAATACGTGGTGCCTGACGTGATCGTGCGCAAGGACAACGAGCGCTGGCTGGTGGAGCTGAACCAGGAGTCGGTGCCACGCCTGCGGGTCAATCCGCAATATGCCGGTTTCGTGCGTCGCGCCGACACCAGCGCCGACAACACCTTCATGCGCAACCAGTTGCAGGAAGCGCGCTGGTTCATCAAGAGCCTGCAAAGCCGCAACGAAACCCTGATGAAAGTGGCCACCCAGATCGTCGAGCACCAGCGCGGCTTCCTGGAATACGGCGACGAAGCCATGAAACCGCTGGTGCTGCATGACATCGCCGAAGCGGTGGGCATGCATGAATCGACGATTTCGCGCGTCACCACGCAGAAATTCATGCATACCCCACGGGGTATTTATGAACTGAAATACTTTTTCTCCAGCCACGTCAGCACCTCCGAAGGCGGTGAATGCTCGTCCACGGCGATCCGCGCGATCATCAAAAAACTGGTTGCCGCGGAAAATCAGAAAAAGCCATTGAGTGACAGTAAGATCGCTGGTTTACTGGAGGCACAAGGCATTCAGGTCGCCCGTCGAACCGTCGCCAAGTACCGCGAGTCCCTCGGGATCGCGCCTTCCAGCGAGCGTAAGCGTTTGATGTGACGGGCGGGCCACAGCGTTCCAGTGGTGGGTATTCCTGCCCACCGCTTTATGCACTGGCAACGAAGGAGAAGCTGTATGCAAGTCAACATCAGTGGACACCAGCTGGAAGTCACCAAACCCCTGCGTGAATACACCGAAAGCAAGCTGAACAAGCTGGCGGGGCATTTTGACAAGATCACCAACGTGCAGGTCATCATGGAGGTCGATAAGCTCAAGCAGAAAATCGAGGCCACCCTGCACGTACCGAATGCAAAGCTGGTCGCCAATGCGGAGCATGAAGACATGTACGCGGCGATTGACTCGCTCTACGACAAGCTTGACCGCCAACTCATAAAGCATAAGGAAAAGAATCTGCACCTGATGCAAGGTACAGGTCGTTAACCCTCCCCCCATGATCCGACTTGAAACCATCCTGACCCCCGGCCGTTCCCTCGTGAACGTGCCGGGCGGCAGCAAGAAGAAAGCCCTCGAACAAATTGCCAACCTGATCGCGCGCGAAGTGCCGGATCTGGAGATGCAAGATGTCTTCGACGCGCTGATTGCCCGTGAAAAACTCGGTTCCACCGGTTTTGGCAACGGCATCGCCATTCCTCACTGCCGTCTCAAGGGCTGCGAAACCCCCGTCAGCGCCCTGCTGCACCTGGAAGCCCCCATCGATTTCGATGCCATCGACGGCGCCCCGGTTGACCTGCTGTTCGTTCTGCTGGTCCCGCAAGCCGCCACTGATGCGCACCTGGAACTGCTTAGGCAGATCGCCAGCATGCTCGATCGCAAGGAAGTGCGCGACAAACTGCGCAGCGCCAGCAGCAACGAGGCGCTGTATCAGGTTGTCCTGGATGAACAGAGCGGGCAGTAATCATGCGTTTGATCATCGTCAGCGGCCGCTCCGGCTCGGGTAAAAGTACCGCCCTCAATGTGCTTGAGGACAACGGTTTCTATTGCATCGACAACTTGCCCGCCGGCCTGCTGCCGGAACTGGCAGAACGCGCGTTGATCCACACCGAACTGGCGCAACCGCTGGTCGCCGTTTCGATTGATGCCCGCAACCTGCCCAGCCACCTTGAGCGATTCCCGCAATTGCTCGAGGAAGTACGGGCCAAGCACATTCATTGCGACGTACTGTACCTGGATGCCGACGAAGAGACGCTGCTCAAGCGATTCTCGGAAACCCGCCGGCGTCACCCCCTCAGCAGCCCTCACCGCTCCCTGGCCGAAGCCATCGAAGACGAAACCAAGCTGCTGGGGCCGATCATTGACCTCGCCGACCTCAAGATCAACACCACCAGCCTCAACCTGTACCAGTTGCGCGATGCCATCAAGCTGCGCCTGCTGAACCAGCCGGAGCCGGGCACGGCGTTCCTGGTGGAGTCGTTTGGGTTCAAGCGCGGCATGCCAGTGGATGCCGATCTGGTGTTCGACGTACGTTGCCTGCCCAACCCTTACTGGAAGCCGGAACTGCGTGAACAGTCGGGGCTGGATCAGCCCGTGGCCGATTACCTGGCCGCGCAACCGGATGTGGAGGAGATGTTCCAGGACATCTCCAGCTACCTGCTCAAATGGCTACCGCGTTTTGCCGCAAGCAACCGCGCCTATGTCACCATTGCCATCGGCTGCACCGGCGGGCACCACCGCTCCGTCTACTTGACCGAGCGCCTGGGCCAGGTGTTGCAACAAACCCTCAAGAACGTCCAGGTCCGCCACCGCGACCTTAGCTGAAAGGAACACCTTCGCGATGCCCGCTCTGGAAATTGAAATCATCAACAAACTGGGCCTGCACGCCCGTGCCTCGGCCAAATTCGTCGGCGTGGCCGGGCAGTTTCCCTGCCAGATCCGCGCCGGTCGCACGCCAGAGTCCATGGTCGACGGTAAAAGCATCATGGCCATGATGATGTTGGCAGCCGGCAAGGGCACCAAGATTCATTTGAAGACAGAAGGTGAGCAGGAAGACGAAGCGATGGCCGCACTGGTAGCGCTGATCAACAATTTCTTTGATGAGGGTGAGTAAGCTCACCCTTTGAGACAGGCGTGAAGCCGCAACGGCTTCACCCCAACGCGGTATCCATCACCATCATCAAGCAGAACCCGATGCACAGCCCCAGGCTGGCGAGTTTTTCGTGACCATTGCGTCGCGACTCGGGGATCACTTCGTGAGTCACCACCAACAGCATCGCGCCGGCTGCCAGGGCCAGTCCCAGCGGCAAGAGCACCTCGGCCAGGCTCACCAACCAGGCGCAGAGCACAGCAAATACCGGCTCCACCAGGCCTGATGCTGCGCCGATCAGGAACGCCTTGACCCGCGACATCCCTGCCCCGGCCAACACCAACGCAATCACCAGCCCTTCGGGTACATCCTGCAAGGCAATGCCCATGGCCAGGCTGTCGGCATCCGGCATGCCGCCGCCCGCCGAGACGCCGACCGCCATACCTTCCGGGATGTTGTGGGCGATGATGGCAAACACGAACAGCCAGATACGCGGCGGAATCACCGGCTTTTCCGCTGTGCCCACCAACATTTCCGGACTGGCGCCGGAGACCTTGCGGTCCACCAGATACAGCCCGAAAGCACCCAACATGATGCCAAAACTGATCAAACCACTGGCGCCCCAGGGCGAAAGCCCCAGACCTTCAGCTGCGGCAATGCCCGGCACGATCAGCGAAAACGCTGTCGCCGCCAGCATGACTCCAGCCCCAAACCCCAGCAGCGTATCGCTCAACGCCACCGGCATCCGTCGAATGACCAGCACCGGCACCGCACCGAGCGCCGTGCCGAGTGCGCAGATGGATCCGCCCTGCAGGGCGCGCAGAATGCGCGGTTCCAGGTTCAGCCAGGCCAGCCCATGGGCCACCAGCAATGCAGTACCTGCCAACAGCAACAGCGAGCCAAACGCATAACGAAACATTCTCCCGCTGCTGATCGCCAGTGTTTCAGTGCCCATAGTCGGCCTTAGATCTTGTTATGAGGTGAATGTCAGGCCACGGCGGCTTGATAGCGGGCAGCAACTTCTGGCCAGTTGATAACACTGTAGAAGGCATTGATGTATTCCGGACGGCGGTTCTGGTACAGCAGGTAGTAAGCGTGCTCCCACACGTCCAGACCGAGGATAGGGGTGTTGCCGTTCATCAACGGGCTGTCCTGGTTACCACTGCTTTCCACTACCAGGGTCTTTTGCGGGGTGACGCTCAGCCAGGCCCAGCCACTGCCGAAACGGGTCAATGCGGCCTTGGTGAAAGCCTCCTTGAAGCTGTCGAAACCACCCAGTTGTTCGTCGACAGCCTTGCCCAGTGCGCCTTCGGGCTTGCCACCGCCTTTGGGCGACATCACCGCCCAGAACAGCGAGTGGTTGGCATGGCCACCGCCCTGATTGATCACGGCTGCGCGCAGTTTTTCCGGCAGTTGCTGCACGCTGGAGACCAGCTTCTCGACCGGCCAGCCGACGAACTCGGTGCCCTCGACGGCGGCGTTGAGGTTGTTGATGTAGGTCTGGTGATGCTTGGTGTAGTGGATTTCCATGGTTTGCGCATCGATATGCGGTTCCAGGGCGTCATAGGCGTACGGCAATGCAGGCAGGGTATAAGTCATATCAATGTGCTCCATAATGAGGAGTGGCGGGTTGCGCCGCAGCGCCACCCAACAGGCGATGGGTACGCGGGTACTCGCCGTGATCGCTGATGAAATTCAATAGCTCGACGTAGGTCTTGCTGCTCTGACGCAACGCCGCTTCGCGCAATTGCGGGCTCAGACGCGAGTCCTGCATGGTCTGCAACAAGCGCTGATGGATAGCGCACAGGTACTCCGCGCTCTCCTCCGGCTGGTTCAGGCGCAGGTGCAGGTCCGCCAGGTTGTGATGGGAAATGACGCAAGCCGCCACTGCTTCGTCGGCATCCGCCCAGCGTTCGAACAACACTTGGGCCAGGGCCAGGGCTTGCAAGTAGGCCTCGCGAGCGTCCACCAACTCGCCCGCCATAAAGCAGCGATTGGCCCGTTCGATCGTGCGTTTCCAGTGCTCCATGGTGAGCCTCCAAAGCAGGGTCGGTGATTACACGCCGCCAGCGGTGAGCTTTTCCGGGTCCAGCAGGATCTCCAGTTGGCTGCGCGGCAAATCCGTGTGTTCAAGGGCGACGTCAATCACCGGACGGCCTTGTTGATAGGCCTTCTTGGCGATTTCAGCAGCCTTTTGGTAACCGATGATGGGGTTGAGTGCGGTCACCAGGATCGGGTTGCGCGACAGCGCTTCCTTGAGCTTGGCTTCGTTGACCTTGAAGCTGGCGATGGCTTTGTCGGCCAACAAACGGCTGGAATTGGCCAGCAGTTCGAGGCTGCTGAGCAGGTTCTGCGCAATGATCGGCAGCATCACATTCAGCTCGAAATTGCCTGACTGACCGGCGACGGTGATCACCGTGTCATTGCCGATGACCTGAGCGGCAACCATTGCCGTGGCTTCCGGAATCACCGGGTTGACCTTGCCGGGCATGATCGAAGAGCCCGGCTGCAAGCCTTCCAGCTCGATTTCACCCAGGCCGGCGAGCGGGCCGGAGTTCATCCAGCGCAGGTCGTTGGCGATTTTCATCAGCGACACGGCGGTGGCTTTCAACTGGCCAGAGACTGCAACGGCCGTGTCCTGGGAGCCAATCAGAGCGAACAGGTTCTTGCCGGGGGTGAATTTCACGCCGGTCAGGCTGCTCAACTGCTGGCTGAACCGTGCAGCGAATTCAGGGTGTGCGTTGATTCCGGTGCCGACCGCCGTACCGCCCTGAGCCAGCGCTTGCAGGCTCGGCAGAAGGTCCTGCAGATGACCGATATTGGCCTTGAGCTGCTGCGCCCAACCGTTGAGCACCTGGCTCATGCGTACCGGCATGGCGTCCATCAGGTGCGTGCGGCCGGTCTTGATAAATGGGTGAACCTCTTCGGCTTTTTTCTCGATGACCTGCACCAGGTGCAGCAGGGCCGGGAGTGTTTGTTCATGCAGGACCAATGCGGCACTGACGTGGATCGTGGTCGGGATGATGTCGTTGCTGCTCTGGCCGCAGTTCACGTGGTCGTTGGGGTTGACCGACTCGCCGAGCAAGCGGGTGGCCAGGGTGGCAATCACTTCGTTGGCGTTCATGTTGGAGCTGGTGCCGGAGCCGGTCTGGAAGATATCCACCGGGAAATGCGGCATGAAGTCGCCTTCCAACAAGCCTTGGGCGGCGTCGACGATGGCCTTGCCCTGCCCTTCGCTGATTTGCTTGAGGTCGACGTTGACCTTGGCGGCGGCGGCCTTGGCCAGGATCAGGGCGCGGATGAATTGCGCCGGCATGCGTTGATGACTGATCGGGAAATTGTTCACCGCGCGCTGGGTTTGCGCACCGTACAAGGCCTCGGTCGGCACTTGCAGTTCGCCCATGCTGTCGCGTTCGATACGGGTGTTACTCATCGTTAGATCCTTGCACCAGGTCGGAGTGAGAAATGGACGGCAGCAATTCGCAGGTCGCCAATCGCCACGCAAAGGACTGCCAGCGCTTGAGGCGGCAGGCGCAGTGAGAGAGTTTTTCCAGGTCACGCAGTGGGCGCCACGCCTGATCCAGACACAGGGAGCGCCAATGCCAGGGCAGCGCGATGTCGCTGGCGGTATCGAGCAGCAGGCGGAATGAGGTTTCTGCGATCGTCCACGGATGGGTGGCGGTGCAGCACGCCAGGTATCGACCTTCATTGAGGTAATGTTCGATCAGACGCGGCTCGTTGGGATCGAGGCCACAGCGAATCTGGCGACTCATCCAGCGCCAGCTTTCCAGATAAGGATCCTCATGCAGGACAGAACTCATGATCCACGCTCATTCGGTAATGATATTTATTATTAAATGATATTGAGAATCAAAACAATAGCGGCAGATTGATCCGCTTACAAAACGCCCACAAAAAAAGGCGCGCCACCTGATAGGTGGCGCGCCTTTTTGGCTTACGCGTTAGAGGGATCAGCTGCCGGCGACAGTCATTCGCTCGATCAACACCGAACCTGTGCGAATGTTGCTGCGCAATTCCAGATCATTACCCACGGCGACGATCTGCTTGAACATGTCGCGCATATTGCCGGCGATGGTCACTTCCTGGACGGCGAACTGGATCTCGCCATTTTCCACCCAGAAACCCGCCGCGCCGCGTGAATAATCACCGGTGACCATGTTCAAGCCATGGCCCATCAGCTCGGTCACCAGCAAGCCACGCCCCATGCGCCGCAGCAGCGCAGCTTGGTCTTCATCGCCATGGGTGACGAACAGGTTGTGTACGCCTCCGGAGTTTGCGGTGCTTGGCAGGCCCAGCTTGCGACCGGCGTACGTGCCCAGCACGTAAGACACCAACTCGCCCTTCTCGACGAACGGCTTTGCATAGGTCGCCAGACCATCACCGTCGAACGACGTACTGCCCATGGCGCGCATCAAGTGCGGGCGCTCATCAATAGTCAGCCATTCAGGGAACAGCTTCTGGCCAATCGCCCCCTCCAGGAACGAGGACTTACGGTACAAGTTGCCACCGGAAATCGCCCCCAGGAAACTGCCAAACAGCCCACCGGCCAGTTCTGCCGAAAACAGCACCGGCACTTCACAGGTCGGTACTGGGCGCGCACCCAGACGGCTCGCCGCACGCTGCGCGGCGCGCTGACCAATGCTGACCGGGTCCGCCAGCAACTCGCCCTGGCGGTTCACGTCGTACCAGTAATCGCGCTGCATCTGGCCATCAGCCTCGGCGATCATCACGCAGCTCAAGCTATGGCGGGTGGACGCATAACCACCGATAAAGCCGTGGCTGTTGCCATATACGCGGCAGCCCTGGTGCGTGCTCAACGTGGTGCCATCCGCATTCTTGATGCGGGCATCTGCGTCGAACGCGGCGGCTTCGCAGATCAGCGCCTTTTCAATGGCCTGTTCGGGGGTGATGTCCCAGGCGTGAAACAGATCGAAGTCCTTCAGGTCCTTGGCCATCAGCGCCTTGTCGGCCAGGCCCGAGCTTTCGTCCTCGGAGGTGTGCTTGGCGATTGCCAACGCAGCCGCCACTGTCTCGCGAATCGCTTCCGGACCACTGGCCGAGGTACTGGCCGAACCTTTGCGCTGCCCGACATACAAGGTGATACCAAAACCCTGGTCGCGGTTGAACTCAACGGTTTCCACTTCCCGCTGGCGCACCGACGTCGACAGCCCCTGCTCCAGCGACACCGCCACTTCACAGGCACTGGCCCCCTGGCGCTTGGCCTCGGCGAGGATCTGCTCGACTTGTTCCTGCAGTGCCGGTAACGCTTGCGGACCGACGCTTTGGGCTGCACTCATGGTTTTCTCCACTCAAATTCTGCTTTCGGTTAAGGCCATCGAGCGACCGGGCCGGACAAGCGGCCCCCGACTGGTTATCATGGCGGCGTTTCTTTGCGGACTGCCACCATGGTTGATTCTTACGACGACTCCCTCGATGGGGAGAAAAGCAAAACCCAGGTCAAACGTGAGCTGCATGCTCTGGTTGACCTCGGCGAGCGCCTTACAACGCTCAAAAAAGACTTGATTGCAAAACTGCCACTGACCGACGAAATGCGTCGTGCCCTGGCCGATGCGCCCAAGCACACCGCGAATATCGCGCGTAAACGGCACATCTCGTTTATCGGCAAACTCATGCGCGATCAGGACATAGACGCCATTCTGACCTTGCTCGATCAAACCGATGCCTCGACTCGCCAGTACAACGAACGCTTCCATAACCTGGAACGTTGGCGTGACCGCCTGATCTCGGGCGATGACGCGGTGCTGGAGAAATTCGTGGTGGACTACCCGGACGCGGACCGCCAGCAACTGCGCTCCCTGATCCGTCAGGCCCAGCACGAACTGGCGCATAACAAGGCGCCGGCCACCAGCCGTAAAATCTTCAAGTACATCCGAGAGCTGGACGAGACTCAACGCGGCCTGCGCTGATCCTCTTCCCCGGGTGGCGGTTTTCGCCACCCGAAGCTCCACCTTTCTTACGACCCCGTGCCACCCACGGTGATCGCATCAATCTTCAGCGTTGGCTGGCCGACACCCACCGGTACCGACTGCCCGTCCTTCCCGCAGGTGCCTACGCCACTGTCCAGCGACAGGTCGTTACCGACCATCGATACCTTGCTCATGGCTTCCGGACCGTTACCGATCAACGTTGCACCTTTGACCGGCGCGGTGATCTTGCCGTCCTCGATCAGGTACGCCTCGCTGGTGGAGAACACGAACTTGCCGCTGGTGATATCCACCTGGCCACCACCGAGGTTGGCGCAGTAGATACCGCGTTTTACCGAAGCGATGATCTCGGCCGGGTCGCTTTCACCACCGAGCATGTAGGTGTTGGTCATGCGTGGCATCGGCAGGTGCGCATAGGATTCACGGCGGCCGTTACCGGTGCGCGCCACGCCCATCAGGCGGGCGTTGAGCTTGTCTTGCATGTAGCCCTTGAGCACGCCGTTTTCAATCAGGGTGGTGCACTCGGTCGGGGTGCCTTCGTCGTCGACGCTCAGAGAGCCCCGGCGACCGGCCAGGGTGCCGTCATCGACGATGGTGCAGAGTTTGGACGCAACCATTTCACCCATGCGCCCGCTGTAGGCCGAACTGCCCTTGCGGTTGAAGTCACCTTCCAGGCCATGGCCGACCGCTTCGTGCAGCAGCACGCCGGACCAGCCCGAACCCAACACCACCGGCAACGTGCCGGCCGGCGCCGGAATGGCTTCCAGATTGACCAGCGCCTGGCGCAACGCTTCACGGGCGTAACCCATGGCACGGTCGTCGGCGAGGAAATAACGGTAGTCGGTACGCCCGCCGCCGCCATGACCACCGCGCTCGCGGCGACCGTTCTGTTCGACGATCACACTGACGTTGAAGCGCACCAGCGGCCGCACATCCGCCGCCAGGCCGCCGTCGGTGGACGCCACCAAAATGCGCTCCCACACACCGGCCATGCTCACGGTGACCTGCTGGATACGCGGGTCGAGAGCGCGGGTAGCGGCGTCGATACGCTTGAGCAGCTCGACCTTTTCCGCACGGCTGATCACTTCCAGGGGGTTATCCGGCGCGTACAACTGCGCCACGTCCTGAGTGCTGAACGCCTGCACCGTGCCATTCTGCCCTGCGCGGGAGATCGAGCGCGCAGCACGCGCCGCCAGGCCCAGGGCTTCCAGGGTGATCGCGTTGCTGTAGGCAAAACCGGTTTTTTCACCGGACTGCGCACGCACGCCCACCCCCTGGTCGAGGTTGAAGCTACCTTCCTTGACGATGCCGTCTTCCAGAGCCCAGGACTCGGAAATCTGCCCCTGGAAATACAGGTCAGCCGCGTCGATGCCCGGCCCGGCCAGGTCGCCGAGTACGGTTTGCAAGCTTTCGATGGTCACGCCACCGGGTGCCAGGAGGTGATCACTGACTGAGGACAACAACTCGCTCATAGGTATGGCCTTAAATTCATCGTTCCGAAGCAGGTCGCTGTGCGCCCTGCGAGAAAAAGCGCCGATGGTTGACCACCGGCATGCGCGCCCTTATCGACGCTTGTTCACTGCTATCGCGTGCGGCCAGCAACACCGCTTCGCCTTGATCCTGTTGTGCCAGCACCCGCCCCCAGGGGTCGACAATCGCCGCATGACCATAGGTTTCCCGTGGTCCCGGATGCACACCGCCTTGAGCAGCCGCCAGCAGGTAGCACTGGGTCTCGATGGCGCGTGCGCGAATCAGCACATCCCAGTGCGCCGCGCCGGTCACCGCGGTAAACGCGGAAGGCGCGGTAATCAATTCAGCCCCTGCCGCGCGCAACTCGCTGTACAGCTCGGGGAAGCGCAGGTCGTAGCACACTGTCAGGCCCAAGCGGCCGACGGGCGTGTCCGCCACCACCACATTGCCTCCGAAAGCATAGTCGTCGGATTCGCGATAACGGCCACGGGCATCGGCGACATCCACATCGAACAGGTGCAACTTGTCGTAACGGGCAACGATTTCGCCCTGATCATCGACCAGCAACGAGCAGGCATTGGACTTGGCGTTTGGCTGGTCCTTTGGTGGCAGCGGCAAAGTGCCTGCCACTATCCATAAGGTGAGGTCGCGGGCGGTCTGTTTCAACCACGGTAGGATCGGGCCCTCGCCCAGTGCTTCGGCGCGACCGATGTCGGCCACGTCGCGGCGGCCCATGGCGGCGAAGTTTTCCGGCAAGACCGCCAGCTTCGCACCACCCGCCGCAGCTTGTTCCAGCAGGCGCCGGGCCTGAGCCAGGTTGGCCAGCACATCGCTCTGGCTGACCATTTGAATTACCGCAAAGGACATGGGCCGTCTCTCCGTCATGGGCATGCGGCCATGCTACTCCACAGGCCCTCAGTTTGGCTTTTCAAATGGCTTGTCGAAGGTGATTTTCGGGTCCTTCCACGGGCCTTCCACCTTGTATTGCACACTGGCGAAGCGCGCAACACGATCACCGATCAACTTGTCGATCAGGAACAGCGCGCCACCAATGGCAGGCGCGCCCACGATCAGCGCGGCGATCGGCAGGTTATTGGTCACCGGCAAGGTGACCAGCAGCTTGGCGTCGACACGGTCTGCGACCAGGTCCAGGGTGCCGTTGAGTTCCAGGTTAGTGGAAGGCCCGGTCATGGTGATCGGCTCACGGGTCACGAACACGCCGTTGCTCGCCGCCAGCAAGCCCTTCACACGGTCATAGCTCAAGCCCTTGCCGAGCAAGTCCGAGAAGTCCAGGCGCAGACGGCGCCCAATGGAGTTGAAGTTCAGCAGGCCAAACACCCGTAGCGCCTGGGCGCCGCCTTCCACTTCGACGAACTGGCCATTGCGGAACGCCGCATCGAGGCTGCCGGAGAAGCGCTTGGGCCCGACATAGGCTGGCGAACCAGGCCACCGACCATCGACATCCAGGTGGAAATCCTGGCTGGTGACGGTTGGCGCATATCCCCAGCCCTTGAGTACATCGCCGATATTCTTGCCATCCAGGCGGCCTTTATACCAACTGCTGCTGTCGCCGGCCGTCCCTTCCCAACCACCGGCGCCCTTGAGCTGCATGCCCTTGAGGCCGAGGTCCAGATTATTGAAAGCCAGGCCTTTGGCCGTCGGGCGGATTCTCAGCGACCAGGCACCAATCAGATCCGGTCCTTGGAACAATTGATCAATGGCGATATCCAGCGCCGGAATGTCCTTGGGGTCGATGCCCGCCAAGGGATCTGGCGCGTTTTCGTCAGCCTGCACCGTCGGATCCACCGCCGGCAGCTTCACATATTGCAGGTTGACCGCAATCGGTGCGCCCTTGGCGTCCGGCAGGTTGACCGTGCCCTTGGCTTGCTGACTGTCGAGTTGCAAGCCCCAGGCCGCAGGCTTACGTGCCAATTGCAAATTGACCTGATCAAACTGGGTGCCAAAACCGGTCAGCTTGCCCACCTTGAAGTCAGCGCCGCTGAGCAACTGCTTGGCGCTACCGCCCGGATCGTTGCCCGCGTAGCGGTCAACCAGCTTCTTCCACGGATCGATATCGAGCTCAGACAGCACGCCGCGAATGCGCAAGCCCTTGGCCCCTGGCAACACGGCATCGCCATCACCCAGGAAAAGCTCACCGCGCCCTTCATTGAATTTGTCCGGCGGCGCCGCAAAGGTGAAGTTGGCCAGTTCGCCATAGTCGAACCAATAACGCCGCTCCGCCCCCTGCAAGGTCATGCGGAACACACTGTCACGCCCCTGGCTGGCCGGCATACCGAACGGTGCCGGCAGGTCCACGGCAACGCCTTTCAGGTTGGAGTTGACCATCAATTGGCTATCGGCGCCGTCGAGGGTCAATTGCAGCTGGTAGGGAATATCGCCGGACACCGGCAACGGCTGGCTGATTTTCAACCAGTCCGTCAGCCGCTTGACCGTCACCTGGCCCTTGGCATTCACCCGCGTGCTGATATTGCCCGGCTTGCCATCGGCAACGATCTGCGCGGTGATCGGCCGGTCAAACGCCTGGGCCGTGATGTTCTGGCCACTGAGGCCTTTGGCGCTGTCGAAGCGGAAATCGCCCTTGAGCTGGGTGAGGTCCAGGGTCGGTTCGGTCAGTTGCAGGCGCGATTTATCCGTCTTGAAGTCCACCACAATCTTAGGATCAGTGCCCTTGGCCAACGGCACATCCAGGTCAAGACTGCCCTGCAGGTCGCCCTCGCCCTTCCAGCCGGCAAATGTCGATGCGGTGCCGATCGGCGCTTCCTGGAGGATTTTCAAACCATCGCCCAAGCCACCGGCAAACCCGCCGGTCAGCAACAGATGGCTGTCCTTGCCCTCCGGCGCGTGGGGGATATTGACGTAGATGTCCTTGACCTTGGTGTCGAGGAGCTGGCCCTTGCTGGCCAGGATGCGCACACCGCTCTCCTCGACAAACACTTCGCCAGTGACCTTGCTCACATGCGGCCAGCCCGGCTGGAACGCCAGTTCGGCGTCATGCACCTTGAAGAACAGACTGATATTGCGCGAGGCCGGCAGTGCGTCGTGGTTCAGCGAGCCCTGGTACTGGAAGAAACCCTGGTCCACCGCGCCCTTGAGAATCGCCGTGCGCAGCCACTCATCCAACGCCGGGCTTAACACCGCCGGCAGGTATTTGGGGGTGAATCGCCCATCGCCATCGACCATGCCGACCCGTAGGTCCATATAGTCTTCCTGGTTGTGGTCAAAGTGCAGGCGAATCAAGAAATCCGCAGCGACTTTGCCCTCCTCACCCAACACCTTGATGTAGGGCGCGATCAGGGTGAAGCCTTCCTTGTCGAGCTTCCACGTCAGGCGCGCGTTGGCCTGGATGTACTGCCACGGTTTGGCAAAGATCGGGTCGAGGTGCAGGGAAAAGTCCTTGCTGTCCATGCGCAACTCGCCGTGGCCCAGGTCACCACTGATGCTGCCGGACACGTTGCGCGCGGCCGGTGCGCCAAAGTAGGCATCAAAACCAATGCGTTCGAGGTTGGCGGCGAAGCTGACTTTTTGATCGGTGGTGTCTTGAGGGCGAAAATCCACCAGCACATTACGCAGCAGGCCCGTGGCCTTGAGGTGCTGAATGGTCTTGGCAAAACCTTCCGGCAGTGGCGCCAGGGCATTGAGCAGTGGCGTGATCGGCGTCAGATCCAGACGGTCGGCCTGGAGCTTCCAGACTTCCTGATCCTTGTCGGTGGCCAGGGTTTGATGAAGTTGCAGGCGCGACTCCCAGCGGGTTTCCCCAAGGTTCATCGCCAGCGAGTCGAACAGCACCTTCAGGCCGCTATCACTGCGTTGCAGGTAAGCCGTGAGCGCCAGGTTCTCGATATGCACAGGTTTGCGATCGGCGTAGCTGCCTTTTACCTGCGGCGAGTTGAGGCGCACTACTGCGCTCTGCACGGTGCCTTTGGCCCAGGTCAGCCAGAATTCACCGCCGGCCTTGAATTGGGTGAGCTTCCATCGCTGGGTCAGCTTGGCTGGAATCCACTTGGCCCAGTCGCTTTGCGGCAGGCTCAGGTAAGCCTGGACCTCGCCGTCCTTCCACTGGCTGGCGCGGATACGGGTACGCAGGCTCACTGCCAAAGGCTGGCCGTCGGGCAGGGTCAGACGCGCATCCAGGCGTTGGCGGGTGACGCCGGTGTGCAGGCTCAGGCCGACATACGTCAGGGTCACAGGCGCCTGGTCAAACGGCTGCAAGGTCACCTGGCTGTCGAGCAGCGACAGGCGCTTGACCTTTTGCATGTTCTTGAGCAGTTGCTCAGGGTCGACAGGTTGGTCGTCCTGCACCGGCAGGCCCTGCAACGCCCATTTGCCGTCCTTGTCTTCCTTGACGCTAAGCTGCAAGCCACTGACCTGCAAATGAGCAATACGCACTTCGCGGGCCATCAGGCTGGCCCACATGTCCGGCACCACTTCGACCTGGTCCAGGCGCAAGGCACTGCTGCCCTCGCCTACCATCACATCATGGGCCCGCAATACCGGCGCGAAGCCGCTCCAGCGGCCTTCAAGGCTGCCAATGTGCAACGGCATGTCCACCGCGGCCTGGGCCTTGGCTTCGATCTCTGCACGGTACTCGGCCACCAGTGGCGTCAACTCACGACCCAGGCTCACATACACCGCTGCCAATACCAGCAGCAAGGCACAGAGGCCCAGGCCCCAACGGGTCAAAGCGGCAAAAAAGCGTATCAGACGCTCCATGTCAGGCGACCCTCAAGGCAGTAGTCGGACGGCAGATCAAGGTCTGCCCGTCTCGTAAAAAGAAAACGATTGGGGATCAGAGCAGCACCACGTCGTATTGTTCCTGGGAATACATGGTTTCGACCTGGAAGCGTATCGTGCGGCCGATAAATCCCTCCAGTTCGGCAACGTTACCGGATTCTTCGTCCAGCAGCCGGTCGACCACTTTCTGGTTGGCGAGCACTCTGTAACCCTCGGCCTGGTAGGCTCGCGCCTCTCGCAGGATTTCGCGGAAAATCTCGTAGCAAACGGTTTCCGGGGTCTTCAATTTACCGCGGCCCTGGCAACTGCTGCACGGCTCGCACAGCACCTGTTCCAGGCTTTCGCGGGTGCGCTTGCGTGTCATCTGCACCAGGCCCAACTCGGTGATGCCGATGATGTTGGTCTTGGCGTGGTCGCGCTCCAGCTGTTTCTCCAGGGTACGCAGCACCTGGCGCTGGTGTTCTTCATCTTCCATGTCGATGAAGTCGATGATGATGATGCCGCCCAGGTTACGCAGGCGCAGTTGGCGCGCGATCGCGGTGGCGGCTTCAAGGTTGGTCTTGAAGATGGTTTCTTCGAGGTTGCGATGGCCGACGAACGCACCGGTGTTGACGTCAATGGTGGTCATGGCTTCCGCCGGGTCCACCACCAGGTAGCCGCCGGACTTGAGCGGTACTTTGCGTTCCAGGGCTTTCTGGATTTCGTCTTCGACGCCATACAGGTCGAAGATCGGTCGCTCGCCGGGATAGTGTTCCAGACGGTCGGCAATTTCCGGCATCAGCTCGGCAACAAATTGCGTGGTGCGCTGGAAGGTTTCCCGCGAGTCGATACGAATTTTCTCAATCTTCGGGCTGACCAGGTCGCGCAGCGTGCGCAGGGCCAGGCCGAGGTCTTCGTAGATCACGCTGGGCGCGCCGATAGTCTTGATCTGGGCACCGATCTGGTCCCACAGGCGCCGCAGGTAGCGGATGTCCATGAGGATTTCATCGGCGCCGGCACCTTCAGCGGCAGTGCGCAGGATAAAACCGCCCGCCTCCTTGATGCCTTCGGCCGCCACGCAGTCGCTGACCACCTTCTTCAGCCGCTCGCGCTCGCCTTCGTCTTCGATCTTCAGGGAAATACCGACATGAGCAGTGCGCGGCATGTACACCAGGTAACGCGACGGAATCGACAGTTGCGTGGTCAGGCGCGCGCCTTTGGAGCCGATGGGGTCCTTGGTGACTTGCACCACCAGGCTCTGCCCTTCGTGTACCAGGGCGCTGATGCTTTCTACCGCTGGCCCTTCGCGCAGGGAAATTTCCGAAGCATGGATAAACGCGGCACGGTCCAGGCCGATGTCGACGAAGGCCGCCTGCATGCCTGGCAAAACCCGCACCACCTTGCCTTTGTAGATATTGCCGACGATCCCGCGCTTCTGGGTGCGCTCCACGTGCACTTCTTGCAGAACACCGTTCTCTACCACCGCCACGCGCGATTCCATCGGCGTGATATTGATCAGAATCTCTTCACTCATGGCTGGGTCTCGTTCAGGCGTTTTCACAATAGTGACCGATCGCTTAAGGCTGGGCGCTGGAGTACGGCGTTCAGCGCGCGGTAAGGTTTTGCCAACAGGGTATGCCGAATTGGCCGAGCAGTTGCGCGGTTTCGCACACCGGCAGGCCTACCACGGCGGAATAACTGCCATTGAGCCCTGCGACGAACACCGAGCCCAACCCTTGAATAGCATAGCCGCCCGCTTTGTCCTGGGGCTCGCCACTGTGCCAGTAGGTGGTTGCTTCCTCGACGGAAATCTCGCGAAACCGTACATGACTGCTTACACAAACAGTCTCGCAGCGCTGGCCATCGGTGAGGGCAATGGCGGTGAGTACTTCATGCTCACGGCCCGCCAGCGCCATCAACATGGCCAGGGCATCGGCCTGATCGACGGGCTTACCGAGGATTTTTCCATCGACGATTACGGCGGTGTCGGCACCCAACACACAGGCGTCGGAGGTGTTTTCGAGCACAGCAAAACCCGCCGCTGCCTTGCCACACGCAAGGCGCTCGACATAGGAAACAGCGGATTCGTTTGTAAGAGGAGTTTCATCGATAGCGGCACTGACCACGGTGAAAGGCACGCCGATCTGGGTCAACAGTTCACGCCGCCTCGGGGAGCCCGAGGCCAGGTAAAGCGTATTCATTGCAGACTCTCCCTGTAGGGTTCGATAACCAGGCAGAGCCTCGCAATCCATTCAATTGATTTTATAGCGACGACGCAACCCACGCAGACCGAAGCTGATCCATGGCCACAGCAAGGCACTGACCAGCGCCGGCAATACCAGCGCCAGGGTTGGCTGGCGGTTACCGGTCAACGCACTCAGCCATAGCTGAACCAACTGCGCCAGGCCGAAGATCACCAGGATCACCAGGCATTGCTGCCACATCGGGAACATGCGCAGGCGTTGTTGCAACGACAGCACCAGGAAGGTGATCAGGGTCAGGATCAACGCGTTCTGGCCCAGCAAGGTGCCATAGAGCACATCTTCCGCCAAGCCCAGGAACATCGCCGTGACCATGCCGACCTTATGTGGCAGGTTCAGCGACCAGAACGCCAGCAACAGCGCCAGCCAAAGCGGGCGCAGAATTTCCATGAACTGCGGCAAGGGCGAAACGCTCAGCAGCAAACCGATAGCAAAGGTGAGCCAGACGATCCAGCCGTTGCGCGAATGAGTACTGGCCATTATTCCTCCCTCTGCCGCGTGGTTGCCGGAGCAGTTGCCGGAGGCTTGGCAGCCGGGGTCGCGGCCGGTGGTTTAGTCACGGTTGGCTTGGCGGGGCGCGTGGTGTGAGCGGCCGGCTTGACCGGGGTGGCTACAGCCGCTGCCGGAGCCGCTGTCGGTGCAGGCGGTCCGACGAATGCCGGTTTGGGCACGGTCGCCGGAACAATCGGCGCTGTACCGTTTTGCTTGTCTTCCGCTTCCTGCGCCTGCGCGGCGTCGTTGGCGCGCTCTTCCGGCGTACGGTTGTCGCTGAACACCAGCAGCAGGTAGCGGCTGCGGTTCAACGCAGCCGTCGGCACAGCACGCACAATGGCAAACGGCTGCCCGGAATCGTGGATCACTTCCTTTACCGTCGCCACCGGGTAACCCGCCGGAAAACGCTGACCCAGGCCGGAGCTGACCAGCAGGTCGCCTTCCTTGATGTCGGCGGTGTCAGCCACGTGGCGCAATTCCAGGCGCTCCGGGTTACCGGTGCCGCTGGCAATCGCGCGCAGGCCGTTGCGGTTCACCTGCACCGGAATGCTGTGGGTGGTGTCCGTCAGCAGCAAGACCCGCGAGGTGTAGGGCATCAGCTCAACCACCTGGCCCATCAGGCCACGGGCGTCGAGCACCGGCTGGCCCAGGACCACACCGTCGCGCTCACCCTTGTTGATGATGATGCGATGGGTGAAGGGGTTGGGGTCCATGCCGATCAACTCGGCCACTTCGACCTTTTCATTGACCAGCGCAGAAGAATTGAGCAACTCGCGCAGCCGAACGTTCTGCTCGGTGAGGGCCGCGAGCTTTTGCATGCGCCCCTGCAACAGCAGGTTTTCGGTCTTGAGTTTTTCGTTTTCGGCGACCAGTTCGGTGCGGCTGCCAAATTGGCTGGCCACGCCCTGGTACAGACGTTGCGGCAGGTCGGTGATCCAGTAAGTCTGCATCAACACCAGCGACATCTGGCTGCGCACGGGCTTGAGCAGTGCAAAGCGGGCATCGACCACCATCAGCGCGACCGAAAGCACGACCAGCACCAACAGGCGCACGCCCAATGAGGGGCCTTTGGCGAAAAGCGGTTTAATAAGCCGCTCCTCCCAGGCAAATGTTCTCTTTATTCATACGGCATCTAACCGGCCTGGATGCAGATTGAAGAAGATAAACGCCAACAGGCAGCACTGCAAAGTGCTGCCTGCGGGCGAAACATGGGCTAACCAGCAATGACTTATTCGCTGGAGAGCAGGTCCATGGTGTGTTTATCCATCATTTCCAGTGCACGACCACCGCCACGGGCAACGCAGGTCAGCGGGTCTTCGGCAACGATCACCGGCAGGCCAGTCTCTTGGGCCAGCAGCTTGTCGAGGTCGCGCAGCAAGGCGCCACCACCGGTCAGCACCAGGCCACGCTCGGCGATATCGGAAGCCAGTTCCGGCGGCGATTGCTCCAGGGCGCTTTTCACCGCCTGAACGATGGTAGCCAGGGACTCTTGCAGAGCTTCCAGCACTTCATTGGAGTTCAGGGTGAAGGCACGTGGAACACCTTCGGCCAGGTTGCGACCGCGCACGTCAACTTCGCGCACTTCGCCGCCTGGGTAGGCGGTGCCGATTTCCTGCTTGATGCGCTCAGCGGTGGATTCACCGATCAGGCTGCCGTAGTTACGACGTACATAGGTGATGATCGCTTCGTCGAAACGGTCGCCGCCGACGCGTACGGATTCGGCATACACCACACCGTTCAGGGAGATCAGGGCGATTTCAGTGGTACCACCACCGATATCCACCACCATCGAACCGCGTGCTTCTTCAACCGGCAGGCCGGCACCGATCGCAGCCGCCATTGGCTCTTCGATCAGGAACACTTCACGGGCACCGGCACCGAGGGCCGATTCACGGATGGCACGACGCTCAACCTGGGTGGACTTGCACGGAACGCAGATCAGCACACGAGGGCTGGGCTGCAGGAAACTGTTTTCGTGAACCTTGTTGATGAAGTACTGCAGCATCTTCTCGCAGACGCTGAAGTCGGCGATCACGCCGTCTTTCATCGGACGGATGGCGGCAATATTGCCCGGTGTACGGCCGAGCATGCGCTTGGCCTCGGTGCCGACGGCAACGACACTTTTCTGGTTACCGTGCGTCCGAATAGCCACAACCGATGGCTCATTCAGGACGATACCGCGCTCGCGCACGTAAATAAGGGTGTTGGCAGTGCCCAGGTCAATGGAAAGATCGCTGGAAAACATGCCACGCAGTTTCTTGAACATGGGAAAGGGACCCTAGGCAACGCGTGGGTAAAAAAGTGCGGCAAACTCTAACAACGACAGGGATTTTGGGCAAGGCGCCAATGTGCTAAATTGGCCGACTTTCTGTGCACCTAACCCCACAATCGCGGCCGTAAGACCGTAGAAATGCGGTAGTGTTCCGACAATCTAACACACGGACAGCCTCCGTTCTGTTTTCCACTGGAGATTCCCATGACGCTTGAACGCTCCGACGTGGAAAAAATCGCGCACCTGGCCTCGCTTGGCCTCAATGATGCCGATCTTCCACAGACCACCGCAGCCCTGAACAGCATTCTCGGGCTGGTCGACCAAATGCAGGCCGTGAATACCGACGGTATCGAGCCCCTGGCTCACCCGCTGGAAGCCAGCCAGCGCCTGCGCGCAGACGTCGTGACCGAGAGTAATAATCGCGAGGCCTACCAGTCCATCGCGCCAGCGGTCGAAAACGGCCTGTACCTGGTTCCGAAAGTCATCGACTAAAGGGAAAGAGCCTGCAATGCATCACATGACTCTGGCCGAGATCGCCCGCGGTCTCGCCGACAAAAAGTTTTCTTCCGAAGAGCTGACCAAGACCTTGCTGGCGCGCATCGCCGAGCACGATCCAAAGGTCAACAGCTTCATCAGCCTCACCGAAGAACTGGCCCTGAGCCAGGCCAAGGCCGCCGACGCACGTCGCGCCAACGGTGAAAATGGCGCGCTGCTGGGCGCTCCAATCGCCCACAAAGACCTGTTCTGCACCCAGGGCATTCGCACCAGTTGCGGCTCGAAGATGCTCGACAACTTTAAAGCACCCTACGACGCCACCGTGGTGTCCAAGCTGGCTGCCGCCGGGGCCGTGACCCTGGGCAAGACCAACATGGACGAATTCGCCATGGGTTCGGCCAACGAGTCGAGCTACTACGGCGCGGTGAAAAACCCGTGGAACCTGGAGCACGTGCCCGGCGGTTCGTCCGGCGGTTCGGCGGCCGCGGTTGCCGCGCGCTTCCTGCCCGCGGCTACGGCCACCGACACGGGCGGCTCGATCCGCCAGCCAGCGGCCTTCACCAACCTCACCGGCCTGAAGCCGACCTACGGTCGGGTTTCCCGTTGGGGCATGATCGCCTACGCCTCCAGTCTCGATCAGGGTGGCCCTTTGGCGCGCACCGCCGAAGACTGCGCAATTTTGTTACAAGGCATGGCAGGCTTCGATCAACAGGACTCCACCAGCATCGACGAGCCGGTGCCGGACTACAGTGCCAGCCTGAACACCTCGCTCAAGGGCCTGCGCATCGGCGTGCCGAAGGAATACTTCAGCGCCGGTCTCGACCCGCGCATTGCAGAGCTGGTGCACAACAGCGTCAAGACGCTGGAAAGCCTCGGTGCCGTGATCAAGGAAATCAGCCTGCCGAACAACCAGCACGCGATTCCTGCCTACTACGTGATCGCACCGGCAGAAGCCTCTTCCAACCTGTCGCGGTTCGACGGCGTGCGTTTCGGCTACCGCTGCGAAAACCCGAAAGACCTCACCGACCTTTATAAGCGCTCCCGTGGCGAAGGTTTCGGTGCCGAAGTCCAACGCCGGATCATGGTCGGTGCCTATGCCCTGTCGGCCGGCTACTACGACGCGTACTACCTCAAGGCGCAGAAAATCCGTCGCCTGGTGAAGAACGACTTCATGGCGGCCTTTGAGCAAGTCGACGTGATCCTCGGCCCAACCACGCCGAACCCGGCCTGGAAGCTTGGCGCCAAGAACGGCGACCCGGTGGCTGCGTACCTCGAAGACCTGTACACCATCACCGCCAACCTCGCGGGCCTGCCGGGCTTGTCCATGCCAGCAGGTTTCGTCGATGGCCTGCCGGTCGGCGTGCAATTGCTCGCCCCGTATTTCCAGGAAGGCCGCCTGCTCAATGTGGCGCACCAGTACCAGTTGAACACCGACTGGCACACTCGCACCCCTACCGGCTTCTGAGGAGAACACTATGCAATGGGAAGTTGTGATCGGGCTGGAGATTCATACCCAGCTCGCCACCCAATCGAAGATTTTCTCCGGTAGCGCCACCACGTTCGGCTCTGAGCCGAACACCCAGGCCAGCCTGGTCGACCTGGGCATGCCTGGCGTACTGCCGGTGCTGAACCAGGAAGCGGTGCGCATGGCGGTGATGTTCGGCCTGGCGATTGACGCCGAGATCGGCCAGCACAACGTGTTCGCGCGCAAGAACTACTTCTACCCGGACCTGCCCAAGGGCTACCAGATCAGCCAGATGGAACTGCCGATCGTCGGCAAGGGCCACCTGGACATCCCGCTGGAAGACGGCACCATCAAGCGCGTCGGCGTAACCCGTGCGCACCTGGAAGAAGATGCCGGCAAGAGCCTGCACGAAGAATTCCCAGGCGCCACCGGTATCGACCTGAACCGTGCCGGTACGCCGCTGCTGGAAATCGTCTCCGAGCCGGACATGCGCAGCGCCAAGGAAGCCGTGGCCTACGTCAAGACCATCCACGCGCTGGTGCGTTACCTGGGCATTTGCGACGGCAACATGGCCGAAGGCTCGCTGCGTTGCGACTGCAACGTGTCGATCCGTCCAAAGGGCCAAGCCGAGTACGGCACTCGCTGCGAGATCAAGAACGTCAACTCGTTCCGCTTCATCGAGAAGGCGATCAACAGCGAAGTGCGTCGCCAGATCGAGCTGATCGAAGACGGCGGCAAGGTCATCCAGCAGACGCGCCTGTACGACCCGAACAAAGACGAAACCCGCGCCATGCGCAGCAAAGAGGAAGCCAACGACTATCGTTACTTCCCCGACCCGGACCTGTTGCCGGTGGTCATCGAGGACTCGTTCCTCAATGACGTGCGCGCCACCCTGCCGGAACTGCCGCAGCAGAAACGCGAGCGCTTCCAGGCGCAGTTCGGCCTGTCGGTCTACGATGCCAGCGTGCTGGCCTCCAGCCGTGAGCAAGCCAACTACTTCGAAAAAGTCGTGAGCATTGCCGGCGACGCCAAACTGGCGGCCAACTGGGTGATGGTTGAGCTGGGCAGTCTGTTGAACAAACAGGGCCTGGAAATCGACGAAGCCCCGGTCACCGCCGAGCAGTTGGGCGGCATGCTGCTGCGCATCAAGGACAACACCATCTCCGGCAAGATCGCCAAGACCGTGTTCGAAGCCATGGCCGCAGGCGAAGGCAGCGCGGACGAGATCATCGAGAAGCGTGGCCTCAAGCAAGTCACCGACAGCGGCGCGATTTCGGCCGTATTGGATGAAATGCTCGCGGCCAACGCCGAGCAGGTCGAGCAATACCGTGCGGCAGACGAGGCCAAGCGCGGCAAGATGTTCGGCTTCTTTGTGGGCCAGGCGATGAAAGCCTCCAAGGGCAAGGCCAACCCGCAGCAGGTGAACGAATTGCTGAAAAGCAAGCTCGAAGGCTGACCAGCACACGCGCCCCTTCGGGGGCGCACTTTTTCGGGGACACCTTGCATGAAGCGTCTACTCGGCCTCCTGGCCTTGTTCTCCCTGTTGGCCGGCTGCGCCAGCGGCGTCATCAACCCCAACGGCTACGACGAAACCGGCACCGCCTCCTATTACGGCGCCCGGCACCATGGCAAAAAGACCGCCAGCGGTGAACCCTTCAACCAGAACGCCCTGACCGCCGCCCACCGGCAATTGCCGTTCGGCACCCAGGTCAAGGTCACCAATCTCGACAACGACAAATCCGTGGTTGTCCGCATCAATGATCGCGGCCCGCATACCCGTGGGCGCCTGATCGATCTTTCACGCAAGGCAGCCGAGCAGCTGGGTATGATCAGCAGCGGTACGGCGCGAGTGCGCGTACAAGCGCTAAGCAACTAAACGGAGCCCAGGCCATTTTCGGATTAACCGCCCTCTCGCCCTGGAGCCTGCTGGAATTGGTCAGCGGTCTGGTGCTGCTGATCATCGGCGCCGAAATCCTGGTGCGCGCCGCCGTGCGCCTGGCCGCGAGCCTCAAGGTGCGACCGCTGATCATCGGCCTGACAATCGTCGCCTTCGGCAGCAGCGCGCCGCAGATGACCGTCAGCCTGCAAGCCACCCTGGCCGGCAACACCGATATCGCCGTGGGCAGTGTGATCGGCAGCAGCATCTTCAATATCCTGGTGACCCTGGGCCTGTCGGCGCTGATCATTCCGCTGCGGGTCTCACGCCAACTGGTGCGCCTGGATATTCCGGTGATGATCCTGGCCGGGCTGCTGGTGTTCACCCTCGCCGCCAACGAAGAACTCACGCCGCTTGATGGCTTGCTGTTGCTGGTTGCCTTGGTCGCGTACCTCGGCGTACTGCATTACCAGACGCGCCATTCCCGCCGCCCACGCACATTGGACACCGTGGCCCGCGCGCCCTGGCTTAGCAGCGTGTTGCTGATGCTCGGCGGGCTGCTGATCCTGGTGCTGGCCGGCCATTTGTTGTTGGGCGCGGCGGTGGATGTGGCGAGCGACCTGGGCCTGTCGGAACGTGTGATCGGCCTGACTTTGATTGGCGTCGGCACCTCGCTGCCATGCCTGGCGACCTCGTTGATCGCCGCCCTGCGCGGCGAGCGGGACATCGCCGTGGGCAACGTGATTGGCAGCAACCTGTTTAACCTGCTGGGCGTATTGGGCCTGACTGCCCTGCTCGCGCCCTCGCCGCTGTCGGTATCGCCCAATGCCCTGGACTTCGACCTGCCGGTGATGCTCGGCGTGGTGGTGCTGTGCCTGCCGGTGTTCTACACCGGCTACCGGGTGACCCGCGCCGAAGGCCTGGTGCTGCTGGGCCTGTACCTGGCGTACGGGCTGCATGTAATGGCGTTCACCACGGGCATGCCCCTGGCCACCAAGCTTGAAAACCTGATGCTGTATTACGTCCTGCCAGTGCTGGTGGCTTTTCTGTTGTTCAGCACGCTGCGAGCCTGGCGCCGTCAACACAAGAGGGAATCGCAATGACCGATCAGAAAAAGCCCGGGGTTGAGATGCGTCGCCAGGTCATGGGCGATGTGTTCGTCGACCGCGCCCTGGGCAATGCCACCGAGTTCACCCAGCCGCTGCAGGATTTCGTCAACGAGCACGCCTGGGGCAGTGTGTGGAACCGCGAAGGCTTGCCGCTGAAAACCCGCAGCCTGATCACCCTCGCCGCCCTGACCGCGCTCAAGTGCCCGCAGGAGCTCAAAGGCCATGTGCGCGGCGCGCTGAACAATGGCTGTACCGTGGAAGAGATCCGCGAGGCGCTGCTGCATTGCGCGGTGTATGCCGGTGTGCCGGCGGCGATTGATGCGTTCCGCGCGGCGCAGGAAGTGATCGACACCTACCAGAAAGAAGGCTAGATCCAGCCGCCGGCCTGCAACACGAAGATTCCGATATTCGTGGTCACCGCCGCCATCAAGGTGGTGATCACGATAATCGCCGCCGCCAGCTCATGATTACCCTCGGCCGCCCTGGCCATCACAAAACTGGCAGCTGCGGTCGGCGCACCGAAGTACAGGAACAGAATCCCCAGCTCCGGCCCGCGAAAGCCCAGCAACCACGCGCCCAAGGTCGCCGCCACCGGCAGCCAGACCATCTTCATCAAACTCGCGCTCAGCGCCCTATTGCCGCTCTTGCGCAACGCTGCCAGGGACAAGGTGCCGCCAATGCAGATCAGGGCCAACGGCAAGGTGGTATCGGCCAGATACTGCATGGATTTTTCCAACCAGCCAGGCAGGCCAATCTGAAAATAAGCGAACGGCGCCGCCACGATCACGCTGATAATCAGCGGGTTGGCCACCACACTTTTGCAGATGCTCCACGGATCGGACTTGATCACCGGGCTGTACACCGCCAGCACGATGGTCGACAGCGTGTTGTAGAACAGGATCACCAGCGCCGCGAGAATCGCACCAAGGGAAATCCCATAGTCACCGTACATGCTGGCCGCCAGCGCCAAGCCAATCACGCCGTTGTTGCCGCGAAACGCGCCCTGGGTGTAGATGCCC
Organism: Pseudomonas sp. P7759; assembly: GCF_013386445.1. Lineage (NCBI taxonomy): Bacteria > Pseudomonadati > Pseudomonadota > Gammaproteobacteria > Pseudomonadales > Pseudomonadaceae > Pseudomonas > Pseudomonas sp. P7759. Next base: position 206,980 of record NZ_JACART010000007.1, on the reverse strand, counting down.
CGGTCTTCACGCGGGCAACGAAAGATCGCCCAGCCCCAGGCCAGGGCGAAGCTGAGCAAGGTCGCAACCGCAAAGTAGATCAGCAGCCCCGGTTTGAGCGCCGAGTGCAGGTCGGCATGCAAGATACCGAGGAACAGCAGCGCCGGCATGGTGACGTTGAACACCAGGGACGAGGCCGTGTGGATGAAATTGTCGTTGATCCAGTTGATGCGCTTGAGCAACACCCCCAGGAAAAGCATGGCAAACACCGGCGCGGTGATGGTCAGGGTCGTGAGGAAAATTGCCAGCATGCCGGGGAGAACCTTGGTGAGCGTCGTTAGGTGGCTAATGATAAGCCAGTGTAGGCCGCTTCGTCTGGTCTAGCGCTTGTGGCGAGGGAGCTTGCTCCCGCTGGGGCGCGCAGCGGCCCTAAAAACAGGCCTGCTGCGCAGTCCAGCGGGAGCAAGCTCCCTCGCCACAGGTTATTGCGGGTTCAGGTAATCGGCGCAGGGTTGAACAGGGTGATGTCGTTATGCAGCTTGTGATGCTCCGCCCACGTCTGCTTCCTGCCACTGGCTACATCCAGGTAGAAGTGAAACAACTCCCAGCCCAGTTCCTCGATGCTCGCCCGTCCCGTGGCAATACGCCCCGCGTCGATATCGATCAAGTCCGGCCAACGCTGCGCCAGCTCCGTACGCGTCGAGACCTTCACCACCGGCGCCATCGCCAGCCCATACGGCGTACCACGCCCGGTGGTGAACACATGCAGGTTCATCCCCGCCGCCAGTTGCAAGGTGCCGCATACAAAGTCACTGGCTGGCGTGGCGCAAAAAATCAGGCCTTTGCCCTTGAAACGCTCGCCTGGGCCGAGCACGCCGTTGATTGCGCTGCTGCCGGATTTGACGATGGAGCCCAGGGACTTCTCGACAATGTTCGACAACCCGCCCTTCTTGTTGCCGGGCGTAGTGTTGGCGCTGCGATCCGCCTCGCCCTTGGCCAGGTAACGGTCATACCAGTCCATTTCGCGGACCAGCTCCTGGGCAACTTCCTTGCTTTGCGCGCGAGACGTCAGCAGGTAGATGGCATCGCGGACTTCAGTGACTTCGGAAAACATCACCGTCGCGCCGGCCCGCAACAGCAAATCCGAGGCATAGCCCAGCGCCGGGTTGGCGGTGATGCCGGAAAATGCATCACTGCCGCCACACTGCATGCCCAGGATCAGCTCGGACGCCGGCACGGTTTCCCGGCGGCGCTGGTCGAGTTTCTTCAGGCGCGTCTCGGCCAGTTCCATGATCTGCTCGATCATCTCGGTAAAGCCGTGGCTGGAATCCTGCAGCCGATACAGCCAGGGCTCACTCAGGTCAACCGAGCTGTCGTTGTCGTGCATCACCTGCCCGGCCTGCAATTTCTCGCAACCCAGACTGATGACCAGGGCTTCGCCGCCCAGGTTCGGGTTGCGCGCCAGGTTGCGCACCGTGCGGATCGGTATGTAGGCATCGGTGGCGGTGATCGCCACGCCGCAGCCGTAGCTGTGGGTCAGCGCCACCACGTCGTCGACGTGCGGATACTTGGGCAGTAATTCGTCCTTGATGCGCTTGACCGCATGGTCCAGCACGCCGGTGACGCATTGCACCGTGGTGGTGATGCCGAGGATATTGCGCGTACCCACCGTGCCATCCGCGTTGCGGTAACCCTCGAAGGTAAAACCTTCCAACGGCGCCTGGGCCTCAGGCACCTCGGTGGACAGTGGCAAGCTGTCCAACGGCGGCGCGGTGGGCATGCGCAGTTGATCCTCCTGCACCCAACTGCCGCGCGGGATCGGTGCCAAGGCGTAACCGATGGTCTGGCCGTAGCGAATAATCTGACCGCCTTCGGGGATGTCTTCCAGGGTCACCTTGTGGCTCTGCGGGATGAAATCCACGGTCACCAGGCCGTCCGGGAATTCGGTCCCGGCCGGAACGCCCTGGTCATTGACCACGATCACCACGTTGTCGCGTTCGTGCAAACGAATCGAGCGCGGCGAGTCGGCATGTTCAATCAACTGCATCACACGGCCCCTCAGGAATGCGCTTCGGTTAGGTTGGTCAACTCTGGCCCTTTGGTAGGCGGCTCTTTGAGGACTACACGTTTGATCGGCCCAACGATGACCAGGTAGCTGAACACCGCCACCAGCGCATTGGCGCCGACGAACACCAAGGCCCATTTGAACGAACCGGTGGTGCTGATGATGTAGCCAATAACGATCGGCGTGGTAATCGACGCGAGGTTACCGAATGTATTGAACAGGCCACCACTGAGGCCGGCGATTTGTTTCGGCGAGGTGTCGGACACCACCGCCCAACCCAGTGCGCCAACGCCTTTACCGAAGAAGGCCAAGGCCATGAAGCCCACCACCATCCATTCGATATCCACATAGTTACAGGCCACGATGCTGCTGGAGATCAGCAGGCCACCAATGATCGGCGCTTTACGGGCGAAGGTCAGGGAATGACCTTTGCGTAGCAGGTAATCGGAAATCACCCCGCCGAGCACGCCACCGATAAACCCGCAGATCGCCGGCAACGAGGCGATGAAGCCGGCCTTGAGGATGGTCATTCCACGGTCCTGCACCAGGTACACCGGGAACCAGGTCAGGAAGAAGTAGGTGATGCCATTGATGCAATACTGGCCCAGGTACACGCCGAGCATCATGCGGTTGGTCAGCAACTGGCGGATGTAATCCCACTTCGGCCCGTCGGTTTTCTTACCCTTGCCTTTGTCCTGATCCATATCGACCATCGCGCCATTGGCGGCGATGTGATTGAACTCAGCTTCGTTGATCAGCGGGTGCTGGCGCGGGCTGTGGATAACTTTCAACCAGATCCCCGAGAAGACGATGCCGATCACACCCATCACGATAAACACGTGCTGCCAGCCGAAGCGGTAGACGATCCAGCCCATCAACGGCGCGAACAGCACGGTGGCGAAGTATTGCGCCGAGTTGAAGATCGCTGAAGCTGTGCCGCGTTCAGCGGTAGGAAACCACGCCGCGACAATACGGGCATTTCCGGGAAACGAAGGCGCTTCGGCCAGGCCAACCATAAAGCGCAGCATAAACAGCGCAACCACGGCGGTGGAGACACCAAACTCACCGACATAGCCTTGCAGCACAGTGAACAGTGACCAGGTGAAGATGCTCAGGGCATAGACTTTCTTGGAACCGAACCGGTCCAGCAGCCAGCCACCGGGAATTTGCCCGGCCACGTAGGCCCAACCGAATGCAGAGAAGATATAACCGAGGGTGACCGCGTCGATACCGAGGTCTTTTTGCAGGCTGGAGCCCGCGATGGCGATGGTGGCCCGGTCGGCGTAGTTGATCGTGGTCACCAGGAACAGCATGAGCAGGATCAAATAGCGGACGTGGGTCGGCTTGGTCGCTTGCATGTAGAAGTACTCCCACTAATTATTTTTTTTGCGGGTAATGGTTTTCTGTTTTCAGTGTGGGACCGGCAGGCATCCGGCCCCACAAGGTGTTGCGCGTTACGAACCGATGTAGCTGGTCTTCACCACGGTGTAGAACTCTTGCGCATAGCGACCTTGCTCGCGCGAACCATAGGATGAGCCCTTACGGCCACCGAACGGAACGTGGTAATCCACACCGGCGGTCGGCAGGTTGACCATCACCATCCCGGCCTGGGAGTGGCGCTTGAAGTGGTTGGCGTACTTGAGCGAGGTAGTGGCAATGCCCGCCGACAAACCGAACTCGGTGTCGTTGGCCATGGCCAGCGCCGCTTCGTAATCCGCCACGCGCACCACGTTGGCCACCGGCCCGAAGATCTCTTCACGGCTAATGCGCATGGCCGCTTCGCTGTCGGCAAACAGCGTTGGAGCCAGGTAGTAGCCTTCGGTGTCACACGTCACCAGGCCGCCACCGCTGACCAACCGCGCACCTTCGCTTTGGCCGATGTCGATGTACTTGAGGTCTTGATCCAACTGCGCCTGGGAAACCACGGGGCCGATATCGGTGCCGCTTTTCAAGGCGTGGCCGACTTTGATCGACTTCATGCGTTCGGCCATGGCCGCGACGAACTGGTCATGGATACCGGCGGTGACAATCAAGCGGCTGGAAGCGGTGCAACGCTGGCCGGTGGAGTAAAACGCGCTCTGCACCGACAACTCGACGGCCTGCTTGAGGTCGGCGTCGTCGAGGATGATCTGTGGATTCTTGCCGCCCATTTCCAACTGCACTTTGGCCTGACGCGACACGCAGCTGACAGCGATCTGACGACCGACACCCACAGAACCGGTGAAGCTGATGCCATCGACTTTCGGGCTATTGACCAGCACGTCGCCGACCACACGACCGCTGCCCATCACCAGGTTGAACACGCCAGCCGGGAAGCCAGCGCGGGAGATGATTTCGGCCAGGGCCCAGGCGCAGCCCGGTACCAGCTCGGCGGGCTTGATCACCACGCAGTTGCCGTAGGCCAGGGCCGGGGCGATTTTCCAGGCGGGGATGGCAATCGGGAAGTTCCACGGTGTGATCAGGCCAACCACACCCAGGGCTTCACGGGTGACTTCGACGTTGACGCCCGGACGAACCGACGGTACGTAGTCGCCAGACAGGCGCAGGCATTCACCCGCAAAGAACTTGAAGATGTTACCGGCGCGGGTCACTTCACCGATGGCTTCGGGCAGGGTCTTGCCCTCTTCACGGGCCAGCAGGGTGCCGAGTTCTTCGCGGCGGGCGAGGATTTCGCTGCCGACTTTATCCAAAGAATCATGGCGAGCCTGGATCCCGGAAGTGGACCAGGCCGGGAATGCGGCGCGGGCTGCGTCGATGGCGGCGCTAACTTGGGCAACATCCGCCTTCGCGTATTCGCCAATGACATCGGACAACTCCGACGGGTTGAGGTTGACGCAATAGTCGGCACCGGCCACCCATTGGCCATTGATGTAGTTGTCAAAACGTTGGGCTTGGGACACGAATCTTCTCCTGACGCAAAAGGCCGCTGATCTCTCAGCGGCCTTGTAGATGGGTTATTGCGCGCCTTGCTTGTCGATCAGCGCGGCCAGGGCTTCATATTCTTCCGGCAACAGGTCGGTCAGCGGCGTGCGCACCGGGCCTGCGTCGTAGCCGGCGATTTTTGCACCGGCCTTGACGATGCTCACGGCATACCCGGCCTTGCGGTTACGGATGTCCAGGTACGGCAGGAAGAAGTCGTCGATGATCTTGGAAACGGTGGCGTGATCGTCCTTGGCAATCGCGTGGTAGAAGTCCATCGCGGTTTTCGGGATGAAGTTGAACACCGCCGAGGAGTACACCGGCACCCCCAGGGCCTTGTAGGCAGCGGCGTAAACCTCTGCCGTCGGCAGGCCGCCGAGGTAGCTGAAACGATCACCGAGGCGGCGACGGATCGACACCATCAACTCGATATCACCCAGGCCATCCTTGTAGCCGATCAGGTTCGGGCAGCGCTCGGCCAGGCGTTCCAGCAGCGGCGCGGTCAGGCGGCAGACGTTGCGGTTGTAGACCACCACACCGATCTTGACCGATTTGCACACGGCTTCAACGTGGGCGGCAACGCCGTCCTGGCTGGCTTCGGTGAGGTAGTGCGGCAGCAGCAGCAGGCCTTTGGCGCCGAGGCGCTCGGCTTCCTGGGCGTATTCGATGGCTTGGCGGGTCGAACCGCCGACACCGGCCAGGATCGGCACGCTGGTGGCGCAGGTATCAACGGCGGTTTTCACCACTTGGGAATATTCGCTGGCGGCGAGGGAGAAAAACTCACCGGTACCGCCGGCCGCGAACAAGGCGGTGGCGCCGTACGGGGCCAGCCATTCCAGGCGCTTGATGTAGCCCGCCTGGTGGAAGTCACCCTGGGCGTTGAAATCGGTCACCGGGAAAGACAGCAGACCGTGGGAAAGGATGGACTTCAGTTCTTGTGGATTCATTATTCGAACACCCTGGGCGAAGACTTTCTGTCGAAAGGTTGTTGTTGGTTTTGGTGATGTCGTACGTCATCGTACAACTATAAAAAGATTCGTCAACTGCAATTCATCAGACTTCATTGTGGGCGCTGTGGATGCGCGCCTTCTTGACGTAGGAATTTTTTCCTCTATGCTCGATTTGACTGTATATACATACAGTTATTGCGGAAGATTCCTACGACATAGCAAGGAGCTAACATGTCAGGTCTTGAACTCGCGACACCCGAAAAAACCCCACCGACTCTGCGCTTCGAAGGCGGTGAACACACTGCCATCGGCGATGAAACCCTGTTGCGCTTCGCCAAGGACGCTCCGGCGATTCCCGCCCATCAAGTCGAGCTGCACCTGCCCAACGGGCTGGCGCTGACCTATGGCCAAGTGATCGCCCTGGGCGGCGACTTCTATGGCATCCCCGGCCAACCAATCAGCGATGGCGCCTCCCCTGCCGACCGCGTGCAACGCTTTACCGCCGCCTTCAACAGCCTGGCAGTACTGCCCACCTCACGGGAGGAAGCGCACAAGATCCTCGCGGTGATGCAAAAGGAGATCACTGCGGTCAAGCAGGCGATCAAGGACGGAAAACAGGCCCATGAAGCCTATGACGCCTTGGGTGATACGTTGTCCGAGGAATGGAACCGCATCACTGGCGGCGGCAGCGCAGTTTCGGCGCTGATTCCGTTGGGACGTTACCTGAAACTGGCGGCGGACAATGCCGACCATTTCGGTGAATGGGCGCTGTCAGCCTACCTGGCGGGGCACACGGCAGCACTGCAACAAGCCGTCGTGGCGCACCAGACCGGCACCGACCAGGCGCTGGAACTGGCGTATGCGATGAACAGTTTTGCTGATCACTTTTTGACCGACCTGTTCTCGGCCGGCCATTTGCGTGTACCGCGCAAACAACTGGCAGCGGTGGTGACACCGGGTGAACTGGGCTCGCTGATCAGCCGCTTCATGCACGACGAAGACAGCAAGTTCGGGCTCAAGGTGCGCAATGCCCTGGGCGATCAGTGGCACGCCTATGGGGACAAGCGCTACTTCGACGCGATTGATGCGGACAATCGGGTGCAGGTCAAACGTGCCGTGCAGGCTTCGGCGGATGAAATTTTCGAAACTTTCATCAGCGGTATCGCGCCCTCCCCGGCCAATTTCAAGGCGCCGTTATATGTGCCGGACCTGAATGCGGCGCAGAACCCGGCGAATAATTTTTCGCCGCTGTTCAAGGCGGAGGGAGACAAGGTGCTGCGCCGCAAGGAGGTGAATGACCTGAACGACAAGCACTGGACGAATGATTGGTGGGGGTGGAGTACGTATTTGTTGTTGAAGGACTACAAGCCGAATAGCCCGCAACTTTGAGGTGACCATAACCCCATGTGTGCAATCGCACACATGGGCGCCGTTCGTCGCTACTGTTAATTCTGACAGTATCAACACTGCACTCGCTGACAGTAGCTTGGACATGGTTGGGGCATAGCCCTGCAGCACCCAAAGGTGCAATCCACGTTTGCTACTCACTCATTCAAAAGTCAACGAGGTACATCATGGCTAGCAAAAAAAAGATCAGCGTCAAAGCTCACCCCAAAAAAAACCATGGGGAGAACGCATGCGTTGCCGTTGAAGAGATAATCATGGTGGGGGATCACGCTCAATTCGATGGCGGGCCGGAATTCACGCTAACAAAAAAGGTATTCCAGTACGACGCAAATGACGCAGTCCAGGGCATTGATTTGTATTTTGATTAAACCGTTTCACAGTCGAACGCTACTACCCCCGCTGCGCCTGCGCCTCTTCATGGGCATGGCGCAGCCGCTCCCGACTATTGGTCAGATGCAACCGCATCGCCGCCCGCGCCGCGTCCGAATCCTGACGTGCAATCGCTTCGTAAATCTCTTCATGCTCACGACTCAAGCGCCCCATGTAGTGCTGCTGGTCATCATGGGCCAGGCGCGCCGAATTCAGGCGGGTGCGCGGAATGATGCTGGTGCCCAGGTGCGTCATGATATCGGTGAAGTAGCGGTTGCCGGTGGACAGGGCAATTTCCAGGTGGAATGCAAAGTCGGAGGCCACCGCATCGCCGGCGTGGGCCGCGCTTTCATTCAAGGCATCGAGCGCCGCGCGCATGGCGGCCAGTTGTTCGTCGCTGCGGCGCAACGCAGCTAATCCTGCAGACTCGACTTCCAGGCTGATCCGCAGCTCCAGGATCGCCAGCACATCACGCAGGGTCACCACGGTGGCCGGGTCGATGCGGAAACCGCTCGGGCTCGGCGTATCCAGCACAAAGGTGCCGATACCATGACGGGTCTCGACCTGCCCTGCCGCCTGCAAGCGTGAAATGGCTTCACGCACCACCGTGCGACTGACCCCATGGGCTTCCATGATCGCCGACTCGGTGGGCAACTTGTCGCCCCGCTTGAGTTGGCCGTCGCGGATCTGCTCGGACAACACCGTGACCAATTCCTGGGCAAGGCTGCGGCGCTTGCGGGGAAGACGAGGGGCGGTGTTGGCGTTTTCCATGATGGATCATCTTTCTCGGTGAGCTTGAGCACGCATCATAGCCCATGGTGGTTGTACGATCACCGTCCAGGCGCGACTTTCATCCTTATCCTTCGCGCAAAAAAATACCCCGACACAGGTCGAGGCATTTTCTCAGCGCATCCCGAGAGGGACGCGCGTTATTTCACCACTTTCAGGCTCGGCCGGCCGCTGGGGCGCGGTGGCTCGGAATCCGGTGGCGGCAGGTCATCGCCATCTTCGTTTTCGATCGTTTCGTCATCCTCGAAAGGCGACTCCAGATCGAACACCATGCCTTGGCCGTTCTCCCGGGCATAGATGCCGAGGATGGCGCCAATCGGCACGAACAGCGTATGCGGCACGCCGCCGAAACGCCCTTCGAAGCTCACGGCTTCGTTGTCCATGTGCAGGTGGCGCACGGCACTCGGCGATACGTTCAACACAATCTGCCCATCACTGGCAAAACCTTCCGGCACCTGAACCGCAGGAAATTCGGAATTGACCAGCATGTGCGGGGTGCAATCGTTGTCCACAATCCACTCATAGAGCGCGCGGACCAAGTAGGGTCGACTGGAGTTCATCAGCGGCTCCTTAAGCCTTAGCGCATATCGCGTTCGACACCAGACAGACTCGCCTGGAAAGCCTCACGCGCAAACTGGCGCTCCATGTAATCAAGCAGCGGCTTGGCAGGCCGCGGCAGTTCAATACCGAGAATCGGCAAACGCCAGAGTATCGGTAATAGGCAGCAATCCACCAAGCTTTGTTCCTCACTGAGGAAAAAAGGCTTATCGGCGAACAACGGCGAAACGCCGGTCAGGCTCTCGCGCAATTCCTTACGCGCCTGTACCCGAACGGCTTCTTTTGTACGCGAATCCAGAATCACATCCACCAGCCCGCACCAGTCACGCTGGATCCGATGGATCAGCAGGCGGCTGTTGGCACGCGCCACCGGGTACACCGGCAGCAAAGGCGGATGCGGGTAACGCTCATCCAGGTATTCCATCACCACGGTCGACTCCCACAACGCCAGGTCACGATCGACCAGGGTGGGCAAGCTGCCGTAAGGGTTCACTTCGATCAGTTTCGGTGGGTGACGACCCGCCTCCACACTGATGATCTCGGCGCTGACACCCTTCTCTGCGAGCACGATGCGCACTCGGTGGGAATAGTGGTCGGCGGGGTCGGAGTAACAGGCCAACCGATTGGTCACGCCCATGGCGGTCCTCCTCGCTTGTTGAAATTATCGAAAGCTCAAAAACGAGCGCGCCCAGAGAGCATCCCTGTAACAACCGGTTAAACCAGGTCGCTACGTATTCAGAGATGCCGCTGGGCGCGCAAGATTAACAGCAATTGCTTACGGTTGGATCAATGCACATCCTTCCAGTATTCGCGTTTGAGCAGGTAGGCGAATACGAAGAAGAACGCCAGGTACAGCAGCACATAGGTACCAATGCGCTGATGCTCCAGTTTGACCGGGTTGGCCGAGTAGGCCAGGAAGGTCACGAGGTTCTTGACCTTCTCGTCGAACTGCTCGTCTGTCAACGAACCTGGGGTTTCTATCTTCAGTTGATCGCACGCTTCATGAGTCAACGGCGTGCCGGTCAACGGATCGTATTGCTTCTTGCCGTCTTCAACGACCTGGATCTGCTTGCATCCTACCACTTGCTTGCCTTGCAGGCCGACCAGAACGTTAGGCATGCCGACGTTCGGGAACACACGGTTGTTCACGCCATACGGACGCGCCGGGTCTTCGTAGAAGGATTTCAGGTAACCATAGAGCCAGTCGGTGCCGCGTACACGAGCCACCAGGGTCAAGTCTGGCGGTGCGGCGCCGAACCAGGTCTTGGCGTCCGCAGGCTTCATGCCGATGGTCATGTGGTCGCCGATCTTGGCGCCGGTGAACACCAGTTTTTCCAGCATCATTTCATGGGGGATACCGAGGTCATCGGCCACCCGCTCGTAACGCTGGAACTTGGCGCTGTGGCAGCCCATGCAGTAGTTGGCGAAGGTGCGTGCGCCGTCCTGCATGGCAGCCTTGTCCGACACGTCGATATCGACTTTTTCCAGTTCCGGTCCGCCGTGCTCGGCAGCGAAGGACAGTAGCGGCAAGGCCGCAAGCATCAATGCAACGAATAACTTTTTCATCAGCCAGTCACCCTTTCCGGAACCGGTTTGGTCTTCTCGAGCCGGGTGTAGAACGGCATCAGAATGAAGTAGGCGAAGTACAGGAAGGTGCAGACCTGCGACAGCAACGTACGCTCAGGAGTCGGCGCCAATACGCCCAGCACACCCAGGATCACGAAGGAGATGCAGAACACCCACAGCCAGATCTTGCTCAGCCAGCCCTTGTACCGCATGGACTTGACCGGGCTTCGGTCGAGCCAAGGCAACACGAACAGCACCGCGATAGCCGCACCCATGGCGATCACGCCCATGAGCTTGTCGGGGATCGCCCGCAAGATCGCGTAGAACGGCGTGAAGTACCAGACCGGGGCAATGTGCTCAGGGGTCTTGAAGGCGTTGGCCTGTTCGAAGTTGGGTTTCTCCAGGAAATAACCACCCATCTCCGGGAAAAAGAACACGATCGAGCAGAACACGAACAGGAACACCACCACGCCGACAATGTCTTTCACGGTGTAGTAAGGGTGGAACGGAATGCCATCCAGCGGGATGCCGTTTTCGTCCTTGTGCTTCTTGATGTCCACGCCATCCGGGTTGTTGGAACCCACTTCGTGCAGCGCCAGGATGTGCAGTACCACCAGGCCCAGGATCACGATCGGCAAGGCCACCACGTGCAGGGCGAAGAAGCGGTTCAGGGTGATGCCCGAGATCAGGTAGTCACCACGGATCCACTGGGTCAGGTCGTTGCCGATCACCGGAATGGCACCGAACAGCGAGATGATCACCTGGGCGCCCCAGTACGACATCTGGCCCCACGGCAGCAGGTAACCCATGAAGGCTTCGGCCATCAACGCCAGGTAGATCAGCATGCCGAACACCCACACCAGCTCGCGGGGCTTCTGGTACGAGCCGTAGAGCAGGCCACGGAACATGTGCAGGTAGACGACGATAAAGAACGCTGACGCGCCGGTGGAATGCAGCAGGCGCAGGATCGAGCCGTACTCGACATCACGCATGATGTACTCGACGGAGGCGAATGCCTCTTCCGCCGACGGGGTGTAGCTCATGGTCAGCCACACACCGGTGACGATCTGGTTGACCAGCACCAGCAATGCCAGGGAGCCAAAGAAGTAGAAGAAGTTGAAGTTTTTTGGCGCGTAATATTTGCTGAGATGGTCTTCCCACATTTTAGTGGCGGGGAAGCGCGCATCCACCCAATCCATGAACTTGCTCATCACGCGTTCTCCTTATCGAGGCCAATGACAATGATGTCGTCAGATTCGTAGTTGTGCGGAGGAACCGGCAGGTTCAACGGAGCAGGCTGGGACTTGTAGACGCGGCCAGCAAGGTCGTAGTGGGAGCCGTGGCAGGGGCAGAAATAACCGCCGACCCAATCCTTGCCCAAATCGACAGGGGCCACTTCCGGGCGGAAGGTAGGCGAGCAACCCAAGTGGGTACAGAGACCGACCAGCAGCAGGATCTCTGGCTTGATCGAACGCACTTCGTTCTTGGCGTAGGCGGGTTGGTCGGACTTCTCGGATTTGGGGTCAGACAACTGGCCTTCGATCTTTTTGAGATTCCCCAGGATTTCCTCAGTACGACGAACAATGAAGACCGGCTGGCCGCGCCATTCAGCAATCATCTGCTGCCCTGGCTCGATCTTGCTGATATTCACCTTCACCGGTGCACCTGCGGCTTTCGCCTTGGCACTGGGAAACCATGACCCCACGAACGGGACCGCAGCCCCCACCGCTCCTGCAGCACCCACCACGGATGTGGCTGCTACCAAGAAGCGACGCCGGCCTGCATTCACGCCGTCATTGCTCATTCAGTCCTCTCCCATCAGCTTTTTGGCCTGTTAAATCAGGCGTCTACTAAGTGTTGAATCTTTACTTATAAAAATTTTGCCGAATGGTAATGAAAAGCCCCACGTCTGACAAGGGAATTGCCGGGAGCTCAGCCTCCAGGCCTTGTAGTATAGGGGGTCTACGGATGTGGCAAGTTGTCACGGCGATTTTTATGCATAAATCGCAGGCAATAAAAAACGCCCAGCTCCGTGAGGAGGCTGGGCGTTTTTGTGGAACGTAAAGCGAATTAACGCTTCGAGTACTGCGGACGCTTACGCGCTTTACGCAGACCGACTTTCTTACGTTCAACTTCACGAGCATCGCGAGTCACGAAGCCAGCTTTGCGCAGAGCGCCACGCAGGGTTTCGTCGTACTGCATCAGAGCGCGAGTGATACCGTGGCGGATTGCGCCAGCTTGACCACTTACACCGCCACCGATAACGGTGACGTAGATGTCGAACTTTTCAACGGTCTCGGTCAGTTCCAGCGGCTGACGAACTACCATGCGGGCAGTTTCGCGGCCGAAGAAGTTGTCCAGGGAGCGGTTGTTGATCGAGATGTTACCAGTACCCGGACGCAGGAAAACGCGAGCGGTTGCGGTTTTGCGACGGCCAGTGCCGTAATTTTGAGTCGCCGACATAATGAACTATTCCGTTAAAACTTCAGTTCTTGGGGCTGCTGAGCAGCATGAGGGTGTACAGCGCCCGCATAGACTTTCAGCTTGCGAAACATATCGCGACCCAGTGGGCCCTTAGGCAGCATGCCTTTGACCGCGATTTCGATCGGGGCTTCAGGCTTCTTGGCAATCAGGCCTTCGAAGTTGGAAGACTTGATACCGCCTGGGAAACCGGAGTGACGGTAGTACATTTTGTCGCTTGCTTTGTTGCCGGTTACACGAACCTGCTCAGCGTTGATGATGACAATGTAGTCACCAGTGTCAACGTGAGGGGTGTACTCAGGCTTGTGCTTGCCACGCAGACGGCTGGCGACTTCAGTGGCCAGACGACCCAGGGTCTGACCAGCGGCGTCGACGACAAACCAGTCGCGCTGAACTGTTTCCGGTTTTGCAGTAAAAGTTGTCATTCTTTAATAGCCTCAGGGGCCGCCCTGTAAATTAGACGGCGGATCTTACTGAATAGTGCGTACTTTGACAAGTCAAAGGCAGCCGGATACAGACGCTATCGGGGGCTCGGGTCGGCGCGTCCGTTCAACGGCAAGATTCTTCGGCAGGCGGCGCATCACTTCCACTGCAGAAAGAGGTGGGCAATTATGCAGATTGCGAAAAAAAATTCAACCTGCTTTTATGATTGTTTTCCCTGAAGGAGTACCCGATGGATTATCGACAGCTGGGCCGTACGGATCTGAACGTGAGCGCGATAGCCTTGGGCACCATGACCTGGGGCGAGCAGAACAGTGAGGCAGAGGCCTTCGCGCAGATCGAGCGGGCCAAGGGCGCGGGGATCAACTTCCTCGACACGGCCGAAATGTACCCGGTGCCGCCCAAGGCCGACACCTATGCCACCACCGAACGCTACATCGGCAATTACTTCAAAAGCCGTGGCGACCGTGCCGACTGGATCCTGGCCAGCAAGATCGCCGGCCCCGGTAACACCATCGACTACATTCGCGATGGCCACCTGCGCCACAACCGCAAGCACATCGTCGAGGCCCTGGATGCCAGCCTCAAACGCCTGCAGACCGACTGGATCGACCTCTACCAACTGCACTGGCCGGAGCGCAGCACCAACTTCTTCGGCCAACTGAGCTACAAGCACAAGGACGAAGACGACCTCACCCCACTGGAAGAAACCCTCGAAGCGCTGGACGAGCAAGTGAAAGCCGGCAAGATCCGCCACATCGGCCTGTCCAACGAAACCCCGTGGGGCACCATGAAATTCCTGGCCCTGGCCGAAGCCCGTGGCTGGACCCGCGCGGTGTCGATCCAGAACCCCTACAACCTGCTCAACCGCAGCTTTGAGGTGGGCCTGGCGGAAGTTGCGATTCGCGAGCAATGCGGCCTGCTGGCCTACTCGCCACTGGCGTTTGGCATGCTCAGCGGCAAGTACGAGAACGGCGCACGCCCGGCCAAGGCGCGCCTGACCGAGTACAGCCGCTTCAGCCGCTACTTCAACCCGCAGTCGGAAGCGGCGTGCAGCCGTTATGTGGCATTGGCACGGGAGCACGGCCTGGACCCGGCGCAGATGGCGTTGGCGTTTGTGACGCAGCAGCCGTTTGTGACCAGCAATATCATTGGTGCCACGTCGCTGGAGCAACTGGATAGCAACATTGCCAGTGCCGACCTGAAGCTGTCGAAAGAGGTGCTGGAAGGGATTGAGGCGATCCAGAAGGATCACCCAAATCCTGCGCCTTGATTGACCGGTAAACCGCTTTCGCGAGCAAGCCCGCTCCCACACTTGACCGAGCTCAGACATGAGAATGCGGTCGAATGTGGGAGCGGGCTTGCTCGCGAAGAGGCCCTCAACAGCACAACTAAATCATCAAAGCGCCCGCGCAATAATCTCCTTCATGATCTCATTGGTCCCCGCATAAATCCGCTGCACCCGCGCATCCGCCCACGCCCGTGCAATCGGGTACTCCCACATAAAGCCGTAACCGCCGTGCAACTGCACGCACTCATCGAGCACCTTGCATTGCAGGTCCGTGGCCCAGTACTTGGCCATCGCCGCCGTAGGCACATCCAGCTTGCCTTCCAGGTGCAACGCCATGCACTGGTCGACAAATACCCGACCGATCTGAATCTCGGTGGCCATCTCCGCCAGCTTGAAGCGCGTGTTCTGGAAGTCGGCAATCGCCTTGCCGAACGCCTTGCGTTCGCGGGTGTAGGTCAGGGTCCACTCCAGCGCCGCCTCGGCTGACGACAAGGCGCCAATCGCAACCGTCAGCCGCTCCTGCGGCAACTCCTGCATCAGGTAAGCGAAGCCCATGCCCGCCTGGCCCAGCAGGTTTTCCTTGGGCACCCGCACATCCTGGAAGAACAGCTCCGAGGTGTCTTGGGCCTTCATGCCCACCTTTTCCAAGCGCTTGCCCTTGTCGAAGCCCGGCGTGTCGGCTTCCACGAGGAACAGGCTGGTGCCCTTGGCGCCCGCCTTGGGATCGGTCTTGGCCACCACGATCACCAACTCGGCCAGATAGCCGTTCGTGATGAAGGTTTTGGAGCCATTGATCACGTAGTCATCGCCGTCCAGCACTGCCGTGGTTTTCACCCCTTGCAGGTCGGAACCGGCGCCCGGCTCGGTCATCGCAATGGCCGTGACCATCTCCCCAGAGATCAACTTGGGCAGGTACTTGTGCTTCAGCGCCTCACTGCCGTAATGCAGGATATACGGCGCAACAATATCCGAGTGCAGGGAAAAACCGATGCCGGTCAGGCCCAGCCGGCTGATCTCTTCGATCACCACCGCGCTGTACAAAAAGTCCGCGCCCAGCCCGCCATATTCTTCCGGCAGGTGGGAACACAGCATCCCCGCCTCCCCCGCCTTGCTCCACAAATCACGGTCGATGTAGCCCTGTTTCTCCCATTGCCCATGGAACGGCGCGGCGTCTTTTTCGAGGAAGGTGCGCACGCTCTCGCGGAAGAGTTCGTGTTCCGGGCTGAACAAGGTTCTGGGAATCATGGGTCACCTGCGTGGATTGTCGGACAAGGACGAGCCCACAGAGCCTATGCCGCGAAGGCAGCACGGGACACTGGACACATGCGACAAAAAATAAGACGATCCAGCCGTCTGGTGACCACTTTCCCCTATAAGAATAAATGAAATTATGTCTAACCAAATCTCCACGCCGTTGCGGCGCGTCAGCATTTTGGCCATTGATCGGGTATTCGCTTCAACCCTCATGCAAGCCAAGGATTTCTTCCACCTCGCCAGCCTGCGTTACGGCAAGCAACTGGGCCAGGGCCTGACCCCCGCGTTTGAAACACGCCTGGTCAGCCCCGATGGACAATCGGTACGCAGCTTCAGTGATGTGATCATGCCGGTGGACGGCGGCCTGGAAGACGCCGACATCATCGTGCTACCGGCCTTCTGGGATGACTTCGATGCCCTGTGCACCCGCTACCCGCAAGTGCTGCCCTGGTTGCGTGAGCAACATGCACGCGGCGCCGTGTTGTGCGGCGAAGCCACCGGGGTGTTCTGGCTGGCCGAAGCCGGCTTGCTCGATGGCAAGGAAGCGACCACCTACTGGCGTTTCTTCAATGCCTTCAGCGAACGCTTCCCCAAGGTTCAGCTCAACCAGGACAAGCACCTCACTGACGCCGATAACCTGTATTGCGCCGGCGGCACCACTTCGGCATGCGACCTCTATATCTACCTGATCGAACGCTTCTGCGGCGCCAACATCGCCCAGGCCGTGGCCCGCGACATTCTCTACGAAGTGCAGCGCAGCTATTCACCGGGACGCATCGGGTTTGGCGGACAGAAGCTGCACCAGGATGTGATCATCCTGCAGATCCAGCATTGGCTGGAGGAACACTTCGCCGACAAATTCCGCTTCGAAGACGTGGCCCGGGAACACGGCATGAGCATCCGCAACTTCATGCGCCGCTTCCAGACCGCTACCGGTGACAAACCGCTGCATTACTTGCAACGGCTGCGTATCGAGACGGCCAAGGGACTGCTCTCGGGCAGCCGCAAGAGCATCAAGACCATCAGTTATGAGGTGGGGTATGACGATGCGAGTTTCTTTGCGCGGTTGTTCCGGCAGCACACGGAACTGTCGCCGAACCAGTATCGGCAGCAGTTTCAGCAGGCCGCATAGATAAGGTTGGACGCGGTAAAAAATGTGGGAGCGGGCTTGCTCGCGAATGCGGAGTGTCAGTCACTTGAAGTGTTGACTGATCCACCGCATTCGCGAGCAAGCCCGCTCCCACATTTGATCTACATCGTTCTTACGGCTTGTGCCCACGTGACAGGAACTCATGCGACTGCATTTCCAGCAAGCGGCTCAGCGTGCGCTGGAATTCGAAGTTCAAGCGCCCGCCGGTGTAGAGGTCCTTCAACTCAACCTCAGCCGAGATGATCAGCTTCACGTTACGGTCGTAGAACTCGTCGACCATGTTGATGAAACGTCGCGCGATGTCGTCGGTGGTGACGCTCATCTGCTCCACACCGCTGAGGATCACGGCGTGGAAGATCTTGCCCAGTTCGATGTAGTCGTTCTGGCTACGCGGGCCGTCGCACAGCTGGCGGAACTCGAACCAGGCCACGTCATCGCAGGTACGCAGCGCGATGATTTCGCGGTTCTCGATCATCAGCTTGTCGTTTTCCACCGCCTGGGTGCATTCCGGCGTGAGGGCGCGGAAGCTTTTTTTCAGGCTTTCGTGGGCCGCTTCGTTCAGCGGGAAGTGGAACAGCTCCGCTTGCTCCAGGTGACGCAGGCGGTAGTCGACGCCGCTGTCGACGTTGACGATTTCGGTGTTCTGCTTGATCAGCGCAATGGCTGGCAGGAAGCGTGCGCGTTGCAGGCCGTCCTTGTACAAGCCGTCGGGCACGATGTTCGAGGTGGCCACCAGGGTCACGCCGTTCTTGAACAGTTCTTCCATCAGGGTGCCGAGGATCATGGCGTCGGTGATGTCGGAGACAAAGAACTCATCGAAGCAGATCACCCGCGCTTCTTCGGAGAAACGCTTGGCGATGATGGTCAGCGGGTTTTTCTCGCCCGGCAGGGTCTTCATCTCTTCGTGCACGCGCTTCATGAAGCGGTGGAAGTGCGTGCGCACCTTTTCCTTGAACGGCAGCGCTTCGAAGAAGGTGTCGACCAGGTAAGTCTTGCCCCGGCCTACGCCGCCCCAGAAGTACAGGCCTTTGACCGGCGTGTGGTCTTTCTTGCCAAACAGCTTGCTGAACATTCCCGGCTTGTTCTGCGAGGCCGCGATCAGGTCGTCGTACAGGCGCTGCAAATGACGCACCGCATTTTCCTGGGCCGCGTCATGGAAGAATTCAGGGCGTTTCAGATCAGCTTGATATCGTTCTAGGGGCGTCATAATTTCGTTAGCAAGGCAACAAAAACGGGCCGTCACTGTAACGACGGCCCCGGATAATGGCAATCAACCCTTGGTCGGGTTAATCCTCGATGGGGGTCAACGCAACGCGCAAGGCTTGGATGGCCGCATTGCGCGACACTTCGTCGGCGAACTCGGCACTGTCGGCCACCACGGCACCGTCCAGCCATACGCTGAAGCCCAAGGCTTCGGTGCGTACGTCCAGCGCGTCGCCGCTTTGCAGTTGCTTGGTCACCGCGCCCGCCGCCTTGCCGTCGGCAAAATTGCGCGACAACAGCAGTTGCTCGCCATCGGCCGCCAACAGGCGGAAGCGGAAGCTGCCGTCGTCCTCGCGAAAGCTCACGAAGCGCGCGGCTTTGGCGGTTTTCTTCTTGGCGGCGACCGGCGCCGCAGCCTGGTTGACGAACGAACGCAGACCCACGGCTTCACGCAGCTCAGCCAGGAACGGTGCAGCCACGGCGCGCGCTTTCTTGGCGCCGATCAGCAGCAGGTCTTCCATGTCCGAAGGACGCGACATCAACTGGTGATAGCGTTCGCGGGCTTCGCCCAGTTGTCCATCCAGCAGTTGGAACAGACGGCTCTTCGCCTCGCCCCAGCCCAGCCCTTGCAGCAGTTCGGCGCGGAACTCTTCTTCCTGGGCCTTGCTGGCAAATGCCTGGTACAGGGTAAACAGGTGCGAGTTATCCGGGTCCTTGGCTTCGCCCGGCGCGCGGGAATCAGTGACGATCCGCGAGATCGCGTCCTTCATGTCCTTGGCGCTGGTGAACAATGGGATGGTGTTGTCGTAGCTTTTCGACATCTTGCGGCCATCCAGGCCCGGCAAGGTGGCGACGCTTTCTTCGATCAGCGCCTCGGGCATGGTGAAGAATTCTTTACCGTTGCCGAACAGGTGGTTGAAGCGCTGGCCGATATCACGGGCCATTTCCACGTGCTGGATCTGGTCGCGACCGACCGGCACCTTGTGCGCGTTGAACATCAGGATGTCCGCCGCCATCAGCACCGGGTAGCTGTAGAGGCCCATGCTGATGCCCGCATCCGGGTCTTCGCCGGCTTCCACGTTCTTGTCCACCGAGGCCTTGTACGCATGGGCACGGTTGAGCAGGCCCTTGGCGGCCACGCAGGTGAGCAGCCAGGTCAGCTCGGGGATTTCCGGGATGTCGGACTGGCGGTAGAAGGTCACCCGGTTCACATCCAGGCCACCGGCCAGCCAGGTCGCGGCGATTTCCATGCGCGAGCGCTGGATGCGCTGCGGGTCATCGCACTTGATCAGGGCGTGGTAGTCGGCCAGGAAGTAGAAGGAGTCGGCATTGGCGTCCTGGCTCGCGAGGATCGCCGGGCGGATCGCACCGGCGTAGTTGCCCAGGTGCGGCGTGCCGGTGGTGGTGATGCCGGTGAGGATACGGGTACGAGTCGTCATGGGTAATCGCTTATCAGACTGCTATCAATTCGAAAGTCGCGGCAGCACCAGATCCTTCAGATCGGTGAGCTTGCCGTGAAAAAAGTGTCCGCATTCTGCCACTTTCAGCAGCTCATGGGGGCGATTCAAGGCGGCGGACCAGTCGTAGACGGTCTGTGGGTCGACCACTTCGTCGGTTTCCGGCTGGATCAGGGTCAATGGGCAGCCCTGTGGCAGCGCATCGGTATCGCGCAGGCGCATCACCGCTGCGGCAACCATGAACAAATGTGACAGTTTTTCACCCTTGGCTTCCAGGCGCCCGCCGAGGCTGGCAGCCACGTAGCCACCGAACGAAAAGCCGAGCAAGGTGATCGGCAGGTCCGGGTGTTTTTCCCGCAGCCAAGTGGCGGCCGCTTCGGCGTCATCCACTTCACCGGTGCTCATGTCGTGGGTGCCGGCACTGGCGCCAACGCCACGGTAATTGAAACGCAAGGTAATCAAACCGGCATCGCGGGCGGTGCGTTGCAGGGTCGATACCACTTTATTGAGCATGGTCCCACCCTGTACCGGGTTGGGGTGACAGATCAGCGCCAGGCCACGTGGCTCGGGGTGATCCAGGTACAGGGCTTCCAATTGGCCTACCGGGCCATCGATCAAAACGGGGGTTTCACGCATGAGCAAGAGATGAACTCCGTGACCTCTCAATGGGTCGACTCGTCTAGCTAAAAGTCTGTGCTTGGCATCATTGCGAGCTTAATCGCGGTATACAGCGCAGGTTTGAGCCGTTAACGTAAAGCAAAGCCGTTTATAGAGGAAGGACTCGTGGAACACTCGCTCTTAGTTTGGTTGTTGCCGACTCTTGCCCTGGTTGCCGGTGTCGCCATTGGTTTCCTGGTTGCTCGCTTGCTGCCGAATGCCGCGCCTAACCGCACGCAGCGTCAGTTGGATGACATTCAGGAACGTTTTGACAGTTATCAGAACGAGGTTGTTACCCACTTCAACAGCACCGCGACCCTGGTCAAGAAGCTCACCCAGAGCTACCAGGAAGTACAGGATCATCTCGCGGATGGCGCAAACCGCCTGGCCCTCGACGACATCACCCGCCAGCGCCTGCTGGCCGCGTTGCATTCCGATGCACCGCAAACCCCACGGGAGCGCCTGACCCCGCCACGGGAAAACCAGGAGCCACCACGGGACTACGCGCCAAAAACGCCGAACGCCCCAGGCATGCTGGATGAGCATTACGGTTTGAAGAAGTAACTTAATCTTCAAGCACTAAAAAGCCCGGCTGATCGATGATCAGCCGGGCTTTTTGTTGGCCGGCGTTTACGCCGACTGTTCTTGCAACATCCCACCCTCGATCCGCACATGCCGACCATGGAAACGCTTGAGGCTACTGCGATGGCCGACGCTGACGATGCTCAGCCCCGGCAGCTCATCGATCAGCGCCTGATACAGCGTGGCCTCGTCCTCTTCATCCATGGCCGACGTGGCTTCGTCCATGTACAGCCATTGCGGCGCGAACAACAAGGCGCGGGCGAAGGCCAGGCGCTGCTGCTCGCCCGGCGAGAGCATGCGCTGCCAGTGGTTGGCTTCCTCCAGCCGCCCAACCAGATGCGGCAGGCGGCAGGTTTCCAGGACCTGTGCATAACGTTCGGCCGGGTAGACGCTGTCGTCCTGTGGATAACTCAACACCGCCTTCAGCGTGCCAATCGGCAGATAAGGTTTTTGCGGCAGGAACAAATAACGTTCGGCCGGCAGGCGAATAGTGCCGTGGCCGTTGGGCCACAGGTTGCCCATGGCGCGTAGCAAGGTCGACTTGCCACTGCCGGAACGCCCACTGAGCATCAGCCGCTCGCCTTCAGCCACTGTCAGGTCGGCGCCTTGCAGCAAATGCCGGCCGTCCGCCAGGTCCAGGCTCAGGTCTTTGACCTGCAAGTCGCCACCCTGGTGTTGCAAGCCAATGCCCATCGTGCGGCTTTCGTTTTCCTGCATGGCCTGGCCGAAACTCAACAGACGATCACAGGTCGCGCGCCAACTGGCCAACAGCGTGTAGGCATCGACGAACCAACTCAGGCTGCCCTGCACACTGCCGAACGCCTGGGCCACCTGCATCAGCACGCCCAGTTCGATCTTGCCGGAAAAGTAACGCGGCGCCGCGACCACAAAGGGAAAGATGATCGCGATCTGGGAGTAACCGCTGGTAAAGAAATTAAGGCGCTTCTTGAGCTGCATGATGTTCCAGAAGTTGCTCCACACCCGTCCGAAGCGTGCGCTCAATTGCTGGTGTTCGTTGGGCTCGCCATTGAACAGCGCGATGCTTTCCGCGTTCTCCCGCACCCGCACCAGACTGAAACGCAAGTCAGCTTCAAAGCGCTGTTGGCGGTTGCTCAAGCCGATCAACTTGCGACCGATCAAGTGGGTCAACCAACTGCCGATCACCGCGTAGATCAATGCCGCCCAGAACATGTAGCCGGGAATGGTAATGCCCCAGATTTCGATGCTGCCGGACACCCCCCACAGGATCACAGAGAACGACACCAGGCTCACCAAATTGGCGATAAAGCCCAGCCCCAGCGTGAGCGTGCTGCTGGTAAACGCGTTGAGGTCTTCGGAGATACGCTGGTCGGGGTTGTCGGTGTAGCCGCCGTATTCCAGGTGGTAGTAATTCTTGTGGCCCAGCCACTGTGCGAAATAGGTTTCCGTCAGCCAGCGGCGCCAGCGGATGGTGAGCATCTGTTGCAGGTAGGAGGTGAACACGCCGGTCACGATCGACACCACCGCAATCACGCTGAAGTACATCAGCAGATGGGTAAAGGCGTCGTAGTCCTTGTTTTCCAGCGCGTTGTAGAAATCACGGTTCCAGCTGTTGAACCACACCGACACGGCGACACTGAACAGCGACAACCCCAGCACTACCAACAGCAGCAGCCAGGCCTTAGCCTTTTCTTCGCTGCGCCAGTAAGGCGTGATCAACCCCCACACCCGCCGTAAAAATTGCCCACGCACCGCGTCGTTGACCGCGGAATACTCAGCGTTCTGATTCATCGTTCAGGCTCTGTAAGAAAATGTGACAGGCGTTCGAACCGATCATAGTTGATCGGTTCGAGGCTCCGTGCGGCCTGAAGCAGATTGTTCAGCTGTTGTTCAGATCAGCCTCAGCGGCGTACCGGGCGCTTCTGCAACTTGCGCTGCAAGGTACGGCGGTGCATGCCCAGGGCGCGGGCAGTGGCGGAGATGTTGCCTTCGTGCTCAGTCAGCACGCGCTGGATGTGTTCCCACTGCAGTCGGTCCACCGACATTGGGTTTTCCGGCACCAGGGTGTCCAGGTCGGCGTGCTCGGAGAGCAAGGCGGCCAGTACGTCATCGGCATCCGCCGGCTTACACAGGTAGTTACAGGCGCCGCGCTTGATCGCCTCGACGGCGGTGGCGATGCTGGAGTAACCGGTGAGGATCACCACGCGCATTTCCGGGTCGAGTTCCAGCAGCTTGGGCAGCAGCACCAGGCCGGAGTCGCCGTCCATCTTCAGGTCGAGCGCGGCGTAGTCCGGCAGGTCGGCCTGGGCGATGGTCAGGCCTTCCTCGGCCGACCCTGCGGTGCTGACACGGAAACCGCGACGGCTCATGGCGCGCGCCATCACGCGGGTAAAGGTGGCGTCGTCATCTACCAGCAACAGGTGCGGCAGTTCTTCGCCTTCGACTTGGATCTCGTCACTCATCGATATCTCCTCGTGCGACACGGGGCAGGCGCAGCTCGGTGAGCGTGCCACCTTCCTCATGACTATAGAGCTTCACTGAGCCGCCCGCGCGGGTCACGCTGGCCTTGCTCAAAAACAGGCCAAGGCCGAAGCCTTTGCCCTTGGTGGTAAAGAAGGGTTTGCCGATCTGCTCGGCAATGGCCAGCGGCACGCCCGCGCCGTGGTCACGAATGCTGATGGTCACGTCTTCGGCGTCCCAGTCCAACTCTACGCCCAACCCCTCGGGACAAGCGTCGGCGGCGTTGTTCAGCAGGTTGAGCAGCGCCTGGGTCAGGTCCGGTGGCGGCGCCATGCGCGGCACGCTGCCCTGGCCCAGCAGGTGGAAACGGTAACTGGCTTCGGGGCGCATCAGGTGCCAGCGGTTCAGGGCTTCGTCGAGCCACTGGGTCACGTCCTGCATTTCCACCGCCAGGCGGCGATTGGCTTCGGCGGCGCGCACCAGTTGCTGCAGGGTCTGCTTGCACTGCTTGACCTGTTCGCGCAGTACGCCGAGGTCTTCTTGCAGCGCCGGATCGTGATGGTCCTGGGTCATTTCGTTGAGCAGCACGCTCATGGTGGCCAGGGGCGTGCCCAGCTCATGGGCGGCGCCGGCAGCCTGGGTGGCGACGGCCAACAGTTGCTGGTCACGCAGGCCCTCTTCACGGCGAATGGCACGCAGTTCTTCCTGGCGACGCAGTTCTTCGGCCATGCGCGCCGCGAAGAAGGTGATCACCGCAGCGGACAGCGCGAAACTCAACCACATCCCGTAGATCTGCAGGTTTTCCCGGGCGATCGGGAAGGTTTGCAGTGGGTAGAACCGCGCCAGCAGCAAGGTGTAAAGCGTCAGGGCAATACCCGACAGCACCACCGAATAGCGCCACGGCAAGGTCACGGCAGCGATGGTCAGTGGCACCAGGTAATACGAAACGAACGGGTTGGTGGAACCGCCGGAGAAATACAGCAACACACTGTGGATAAACAGGTCGCAGGCCAATTGCAGGGCGTATTCCAGCTCGGTCACCGGCCACGTGGTACGCAACCGGATCGCGGTAAACACACAGAGCACAGTGGAGAAACCGAGGGTCACACCCAGTTGCAGCCACGGCAGCGGCAGCAGGTCGAACCAATAGGCGAGCCCGACGGAGCCGGCCTGTGCGGCCAGTACCAGGGTACGGATGAACGTCAGGCGCCAGAGGTTCTGGCGGGTGGCGGAAGTCAGTTTTACGGCGGCGAGCATGTGCTCTCCCGGTGAGCGCTGCAGGCGGATCGGCAGGAGTATAAACGAAGCAGGCGGGCTGGCACGGCGTGTGTGGCTCTTTGCCGCAGGCCGGGCGAATGACCGTTCGTCGGCATCACCACAACTTGTAGCTAATGTGTAAACCCGAAGAACCCGATGCCACCGTCTACAGTCATACCCAACACGACTATCTCAAGGAGCTTCCATGTCTCGTTTCACTCGCAGTGCAGCCGCCCTCACCCTTAGCGTCGGCACGCTGGTCAGCCTGCCAGCACTGGCCGCTGAGGCACTGAACTACAACCAGATTTCCCTGCGCGCCGAGGTCAGCCAGGAGGTGGCCCGCGACAAGATGATCGTGACCCTCTACACCGAATCCCAGAACAGCGACCCGGCCAAGCTCGCCGCCGAAATCACCACCACCATGAACAAGGCCTTGGGCCAGGCGCGCGAAGTCAAAGCAGTGACCCTGCGCCAAGGCAGTCGCAACAGCTACCCGATCTACGACAGCAAGAACCAGAAGATCACCGGCTGGCGTGAGCGCGCCGAACTGCGCCTGGAAAGCGCGGACTTCCCGGCATTGTCCAAGCTCACCGGCGAACTGCAGAGCACCCTGAAAATGGACAACATGGAGTTCTCCATCGCCGACGCCACGCGCAAGTCCAGCGAAGATGCCTTGCTCAAAGATGCCGTCGCCGCGTTTAAAGCACGCGCGCAACTGGCCACCGATGCGCTGGGTGGCAAGGGCTACAAGATCGTCAACCTGAACTTCAACACCAACGGCTACCCGATGCCGTATGCCCGTGGCGGCATGATGATGAAAGCGGCCATGGCCGATTCGGCACCCACGCCTGAAGTGGAAGCCGGCACCAGCCAGGTCAACATGAGCGCCGATGGCGTGATTGAAGTGCAGATGCCGTGACCCCTACCTGATAAACCTGAACGGCGTTACCCTCGGTAGCGCCGTTTTCGTTTGGGCAGCTTATATATGCCTGCCACTTCAGGGGTCTCCATGGAAAGAATTGCCTTAAAACCGCTCCTCCTCGCCGCCGGCCTGCTGGCGTTTATGCCACTGGCCCAGGCGGCCAGTACCCTGGTCTACTGCTCCGAAGCCAGCCCCGCCGGTTTCGACCCCAGCCAGTACACCAGCGGCACCGATTTTGATGCGTCTGCCGAAACCGTGTTCAACCGCCTGACCCAGTTCAAGCGCGGCGGCACCGAAGTCGAGCCTGGCCTGGCAACGAGCTGGGACGTGTCCAAGGACGGCCTGACGTATACCTTCCACCTGCGCGATGGCGTCAAGTTCCACACCACCGATTTCTTCACCCCTACCCGCGACTTCAACGCGGATGATGTGCTGTTTACCTTCAACCGCCTGCTGGATGCGCAAAGCCCGTTTCGCCAGGCTTACCCTTCCGAATCGCCCTACTTCACCGACATGGGCTTGAACACCACGATCAAGAGCGTCGACAAACTCGACGAGCACACCGTGCGCTTCAACCTCAATAACGTCGATGCGTCGTTCGTACAGAACCTGGCCATGAGCTTCGCCTCGGTGCAATCCGCCGAATACGCCGCGCAACTGCTCAAGCAAGGCAAGGCCGAAGAGATCAACCAGAAACCGGTAGGCACCGGGCCGTTTGTATTCAAGCGCTACCAGAAGGATTCGCAGATCCGCTACGTAGCCAACAAACAGTATTGGAAACCCGAGGATGTGAAGCTCGACAACCTGGTGTTCGCCATCACGCCAGATGCGGCGTCGCGCCTGCAAAAGCTCAAGGCCGGTGAATGCCAGGTCAGCGGATACCCGCGCCCTGCGGATATCGAGGTGATGAAACAGGACCCGAATTTGCGCGTGCTGCAACAAGCCGGTTTCAACCTGGGTTTCCTGGCCTACAACGTAACCCACCCGCCGCTGGACCAGCTCAAGGTGCGCCAGGCGCTGGACATGGCAATCGACAAGCCGGCAATCATCAAGGCCGTGTACCAGAGCGCCGGACAATTGGCGCAGAACGCACTGCCGCCTGCGCAGTGGTCTTATGACCCCGGCATCAAGGACGCGCCTCACGATCCTGCGAAGGCCAAGGCGCTACTAAAAGAAGCAGGGGTTGCACCCGGTACCACCATCAACCTGTGGGCCATGACCGTACAACGCGCCTCCAACCCCAACGCGCGCATGTCCGCACAGATGATTCAGCAAGATTGGGAAAAAATCGGCATCAAGGCCAATATCGTCAGTTATGAATGGGGCGAATACATCAAACGCGCCAAGAATGGCGAGCATGACGCCATGATTTATGGCTGGACCGGTGACAATGGCGACCCGGATAACTGGCTGGGCGTGCTCTACAGTTGTGCTGCGGTCAAGGGCAGTAACTACGCCAAATGGTGTAACCCGGCCTACGACAAACTGGTGCAGCAAGCCAAGGTCAGCAACGACCGCGAGCAGCGCATCAAGTGGTATCAACAGGCACAAAAAATCCTTAAGGAACAAGTACCTATAACGCCTATCGCGAACTCGACGGTTTTCCAACCGCTGCGAAAGGAAGTCAAGGACTTCAAGATCAGCCCCTTCGGCTTGACGCCGTTCTACGGTGTGAGTCTAGAGAAGTAACAGCGACGCCCCAACCGAGTGCGCTAGACGCCTCGGTTGGTCATTTTTGGTGCGCCGCCTGCACCGAAAAAACCCTCGAAATAGACGCAAATATGTACAAACTTTCATAATTGCGACATTCCTGTACGTTCGTACCACTGTTTTACCTCTGTAACGGTTCAGCATCTTGCAATGGGTATGGCGCCTGCATAAGTATCCGCAGGCCGACTCACGAGGTCGCCCTCACCACCAAAAATGACAACAAATCATGAGGCCAACATGCTTAAACACGCAGTCATTCCGTTAATTGTTAGCGCTGGCCTTATGGCCGCAGCTCCTTTCGCCCAAGCGGCGACTAACCTGGTGTTCTGCTCCGAAGGGAGCCCGGCCGGTTTTGATCCAGGCCAGTACACCACCGGAACAGACTTCGATGCCTCGGCCGAAACCATGTTCAACCGCCTGACCCAGTTCGAACGCGGCGGCACCGCTGTGATTCCTGGGCTGGCCACCAGCTGGGACGTGTCCCCGGATGGCTTGACCTACACCTTCCACCTGCGTGATGGCGTCAAGTTCCACACCACCTCGTATTTCAAGCCGACCCGTACCTTCAATGCCGATGACGTGCTGTTCACGTTCAACCGCATGATCAACAAGGACGATCCGTTCCGTAAGGCCTACCCCACCGAGTTTCCGTACTTCACGGACATGGGGATGGACACCAACATCAAGAACATCGAGAAAGTCGACGAGCACACCGTCAAGTTCACCCTTGGCACTGTGGACGCGGCTTTCATTCAGAACCTGGCAATGAGCTTCGCTTCGATCCAGTCGGCTGAATACGCCGCCCAACTGTTGAAAGAAGGCAAGGCCGCGGACATCAACCAGAAGCCGGTCGGCACTGGCCCGTTCGTGTTCAAGAGCTACCAGAAAGACTCGAACATCCGTTACACCGGCAACAAGGACTACTGGAAACCTGAAGACGTGAAGATCGACAACCTGATCTTCGCCATCACTACCGACCCGTCGGTGCGTATCCAGAAGCTCAAGAAAAACGAATGCCAGATCACCCTGTTCCCACGCCCGGCCGACCTCAAGGCGCTGGGCGATGACAAGGACCTGAAACTGCCGCACCAAGCCGGTTTCAACCTGGGCTACATCGCCTACAACGTCATGGACAAGGTCAAGGGCAGCGACCAGCCCAACCCGCTGGCCGACCTGCGCGTACGCCAGGCGCTGGACATGTCGGTGAACAAGCAGCAGATCATCGACTCCGTGTACCAGGGCGCCGGCCAGCTGGCCGTCAACGCCATGCCGCCAACCCAATGGTCGTATGACACCACCATCAAGGACGCCAAGTACGATCCTGAGAAAGCCAAGTCGCTGCTCAAGGAAGCGGGCGTCAAGGAAGGTACCGAAATCGTCCTGTGGGCCATGCCGGTTCAGCGTCCGTACAACCCGAACGCCAAGCTGATGGCAGAAATGCTGCAGAACGACTGGAAGAAGATCGGTCTCAACGTGAAGATCACCAGCTACGAGTGGGGCGAGTACATCAAGCGCTCCAAAGGTGGCGAGAACCAGGCCATGATCATTGGCTGGAGCGGTGACAATGGTGACCCGGACAACTGGCTGAACGTGCTGTTCGGCTGCGACTCGCTGCAAGGCAACAACTTCTCCAAATGGTGCGACAAGAAATTCGACGGCATCGTAAAAGAAGCCAAGGCTACGTCGGACGTCGCCAAACGCACCGAGCTGTATAAGCAGGCGCAACATATCCTCAAAGATGCTGTCCCGATGACACCTATCGCGCACTCGACGGTGTATCAACCCATGCGTTCCACCGTGCAGGACTTCAAGATCAGCCCGTTTGGCTTGAACTCCTTCTACGGCGTGAGCGTCAGCGGCAAGTAAGGATCATTGGCGGCGACGTTTCCTAACGTCGCCGTTATTGCATCCGCCTAGACCGTAGGAAACAGACCACACCCGCAAACCGTTGCGTCCTACAGCAATGAACTGCGATGCGTGACTCCGTTGCCTACAAGGTCAATCCGATTTGGTGCATTTACTGCCAGGTCCGCGACCCATAACGTCGTAGGACAGCAGAGGCAACCAATTCGGAATGGCACTTGCTGCGTGTGGGATCAGTGATGTCACCCTGGCCAAACGCCAGGGTGATTGCTCGCTGATGACAACTACAATCAAGGATCGGGATCGTCATGCGCCATACCACCGTTCTATCCGCAATGTTTGCCACCAGCCTGCTGGCTGTGGCCACGATGGGCCACGCCGCCGACAAGCAGAGCCTGGTGTTCTGCTCGGAAGGCAGTCCGGCCGGTTTTGATACCGCGCAATACACCACCGCCACCGATAACGATGCGGCCGAGCCGCTGTATAACCGCTTGGTTGAGTTTGAAAAGGGCGAGACCGGTGTCGTACCTGCGCTGGCAACCAAGTGGGATATTTCGCCAGATGGCCTGACCTACACCTTCCATTTGCGTGAAGGGGTGAAATTCCACAGCAACAAGGAATTCAAGCCAACGCGGGACTTCAACGCCGACGACGTGCTGTTCACCTTCAACCGCATGCTTGACCCCGACCATCCGTTTCGCAAGGCCTACCCCACCGAGTTTCCGTACTTCAACGGGATGAGCCTGAACAAGAACATTGCCAAGGTCGCCAAAACCGACCCGCACACCGTGGTGATGACCTTGAACACGGTCGACGCCGCGTTTATCCAGAACATCGCCATGAGCTTCGCCGCGATCCTCTCGGCCGAATACGCCGAGCAGTTGCTCAAGGCCGGTAAGCCGAGCGACATCAACCAGAAGCCGATCGGCACTGGCCCTTTCGTGTTCCAGCGTTATCAGAAAGATTCGCAGATCCGTTATGTGGCCAACAAACAGTACTGGGACCCGAGCAAGGTCAAGCTGGACCAGTTGATCTTCGCCATCAACACCGATGCGTCGGTGCGGGTGCAAAAGCTCAAGGCCGGCGAGTGCCAGGTGACCCTGCATCCGCGTCCGGCTGACGTCGATGCCCTCAAGGCCGACCCGAACCTGCAACTGCTGACCAAGCCGGGGTTCAACCTTGGCTATATCGCCTACAACGTGCGTCACAAGCCCTTCGACCAGCTCGAAGTGCGCCAGGCGCTGGACATGGCGGTGAACAAGCAGAGCATCCTGAACGCCGTGTACCAGGGCGCCGGGCAATTGGCCGTCAATGCCATGCCGCCGACGCAGTGGTCCTACGACGACAGCATCAAGGACGCCGCCTACAACCCGGAAAAAGCCAAGGAACTGCTCAAGGCCGCCGGCGTGAAGGAAGGCACCGAAATCACCCTGTGGGCGATGCCGGTACAACGTCCGTACAACCCCAACGCCAAGCTGATGGCCGAGATGCTGCAAAGCGACTGGGCCAAGATCGGCCTCAAGGTCAAGATCGTCAGCTACGAGTGGGGCGAGTACATCAAGCGCACCAAGAACGGTGAACACGATGTGAGCCTGATCGGCTGGACCGGTGACAACGGTGACCCGGACAACTGGCTGGGCACCCTCTACAGCTGCGACGCCATCGGCGGGAACAACTACTCCATGTGGTGTGACCCGGCGTACGACAAGCTGATCAAGCAAGCCAAGGTCGTGACCGACCGCGAACAAAGGACTGTTCTGTACAAACAGGCGCAGCAACTGCTCAAGCAGCAGGTGCCGATCACGCCCGTCGCCCACTCGACGGTCAACCAGCCGTTAAGCGCCAAAGTCGAAGGTTTCAAAGTGAGCCCCTTCGGCCGCAACGTGTTCTCGGGCGTCAGTATCACCCCATAAGAAAATAACCGGATTGCGCAAGGCGGATACCGCCTTGCTGCAAACGCGCGGCCTTTTGTTGGGAAATTTCCTACGCCAAACGTTTGCAAAGGCTTGAACGAGTTACACACCCAATAGCCGGATCACCAAAAAAGACCGGCATTAAAAAGAGAACCAAAGGAGCTTCATCAATGAAACTGAGCAGCAAAGCGCTTCTGGCCTTGGCCATCAGCAGCATCACGGCCACCGCCTACGCTGAATCCGCCAGCCAGGACTTCGTTCCTACCACACTGGCCGGCACCAGCGCCCAAAGCGAGGCCAAGGGCTTTATCGAAGATTTCAGCCTGGGCGGCACCACGCGTAACTGGTACTCCCACGAAAGCAAATACCGTGGCGGCACCTTCGAATACAAGAAACATGGCCAGACCCTGACCGACCGTAACCGTACCAACTGGGTACAGGGCACCATCATCAACGCCAGCTCGGGTTTCACCCAGGGTACCGTGGGCGTGAAGACTGAATTGGCGGTCTACAACGCCGTGGCCCTGGACCGCAGCAAACGCGACATCAAGGGCGGTTCCAACCGTACCCTGGCTGACTCCGATGGCGATGCAGTCGGCCAGTGGAGCAAACTGGGCCTGGCCAACGTGCAGTTCCGTGTGTCGAACACCACGTTGACCGCCGGTCGTCAGAACTTCAGCAGCGGCATCGTCGACACCATCGGCAACCGTGCCCTGCCGTCGAGCTTTGAGGGTGTGAGCTTCAACAGCGAAGAGTTCAGCAACCTGTCGTTCCAGGGCGGCATCTTCGATCGCGTTTCGCCACGTTCCGAGCAGAGCCTGTCGAAATTCCGTACCGAATACGGCAATGGCGCGGAAACCGACAAGGTGTCCACCCTGGGCCTGAACTACCAGCCACTGAAAAGCCTGAAAGTCAGCGTCTTCGGCGCCAACGTGAAGGACTTCTGGAACCAGTACTACTTCGGCGCAACCCACGAGTTGGGCGACGCTCAGCAACTGGCGCTGACCACCGGTTTCAACTACTACAAGACGGTCGATGAAGGCAAAAAAGAGATGGGGGAAATCGACAACGATACCTACTCCCTGTCCCTGGGCCTGGCCCACCAGGCTCACAGCCTGACCTTCTCGTACCAGGCGGTGAACGGTAACGAATACTTCGACTACCTGCACGAAACCAACGGCATCTACCTGGCCAACTCCCTGACCTCCGACTTCAACGGCCCGAACGAGAAATCCTTCCAGGTCGCCTACGGCATCAACATGGCCGAATACGGCGTGCCAGGCCTGAAGTTCAACATCTACTCGGCGCGCGGCTGGGGCATCGACGGTACCCACTACACCGGTAACAACGGTCGGGCCAAGTTCGCCTACGACGGCATCCAGAACCAAGACGGCGAAAAACACCAGGAATACGGCATCGGTGGCTCCTACGCCATCCAGAGTGGCCCGCTCAAGGCCACTACCGTGCGCGCAACTTATGTTGAGCACCGTGGCAGCGAGTTCCAGGCTGACGGCAGCATCAAAGAGTTCCGTCTGGTGACCACTGTTCCGTTCAACATTCTTTAATTAGCGCCAGGTAGACGGCGGGCTCAGGACGAGCCCGCCGTCTACGCTTGTCTG
This sequence comes from Pseudomonas sp. P7759, assembly GCF_013386445.1. Taxonomy (NCBI): domain Bacteria; kingdom Pseudomonadati; phylum Pseudomonadota; class Gammaproteobacteria; order Pseudomonadales; family Pseudomonadaceae; genus Pseudomonas; species Pseudomonas sp. P7759. Next base: position 174,139 of record NZ_JACART010000007.1, on the reverse strand, counting down.
GTCCCATCGATTGCAGAGGGCTCCGAATGAAATTGCTCCCACTACAAGCCGCCATGGCTGCCGCGCTGTTGAGCGTGGCGATCGGCGTTTCGGCCAAACCACTGGTGGTCTGCACCGAAGCCAGCCCGGAAGGTTTCGACCCGGTCCTGTACACCACGGCCGTGACCGCTGACGCCGCTGCCGAGACCATGTTCAACCGTCTGGTGGACTTCAAGCCCGGCACCACCGAAGTGGTTCCGGCACTGGCCAAAGACCTGCCTGAAATCAGCGCCGATGGCCTGACTTACACCTTTCACCTGCGTGACGACATCAAGTTCCACACCACCGACTACTTCAAACCCACGCGCAACCTGAATGCCGACGACGTGCTCTGGAGCTTCCAGCGCCAGCTGGACCCGAATCACCCGTGGCATAAAAAGTCCCTCGTGGGCTACCCGTACTTCGAAAGCATGGGCTTCAAGGAACTGCTCAAGAGCGTAGAAAAGACCGACGATCACACCGTCGTCTTCACCCTGACCCGTCCTGAAGCACCGTTTTTGGCCGACCTGGGCATGGCATTCTCTTCCATCCATTCGAAGGAATACGCCGACCAATTGCTCGCATCCGGTAAGACCGAAGACCTCAACGCCAAGCCCATCGGCACCGGCCCGTTCGTCTTCACTCGTTATCAGAAAGACGCCCAGGCGCGGTTCAAGGCCAACCCCGACTACTTCCGTGGCAAACCCCAGGTAGACCCGCTGATCCTGGCGATCTCAACCGATAACAACGTGCGCCTGCAGAGGCTCAAGGCCAACGAATGTCAGATCGCGTTGTTCCCCAAGCCGGATGACATCCCAAGCATCAAGAAAGACCCGAACCTGAAAGTCGATGAACTGGCGGCGATGACCACCAGTTACACCGCGCTGAACACCACCCACAAATACATGAGCGATGCGCGGGTGCGTCACGCGATCAACATCGCTTTCGACAAGGCCGGCTACACCGAAGCCCTGTTCGGCAAAGGCAATGCGGTAGTGGGCACCGGTCCTTATCCGCCGACCTTGCTGGGTTTCAGCGACAAGCTGAAGAACCCGCCCCGCGATCTGGACAAGGCCCGCGCCCTGCTCAAGGAAGCCGGCGTACCGGAAGGCACTGAGTTCACCCTGTTCACCCGTAACGGTGGCGGCCCGACCAACCCTAACCCGATGCTCGGCGCCCAGCGCATGCAGGCGGATCTGGCGCAAATCGGCCTGAAGGTGAATATCAAAGTCATGGAATGGGGCGAAATGCTCAAGCGTGCTAAAAACGGTGAGCACGACATGGTTTCGGCCGGCTGGGTCGGTGATAACGGCGACCCGGACAACTTCCTGACGCCAAACCTGAGTTGCGATGCAGCGAAAAACGGCGAAAACTACGCCCGCTGGTGTAACAAAGAGTTTCAAGACTTGATCGACAAGGCGCGCGCCATCGCTGAACCCGCCCAACGCGCTGCACTCTATGAACAAGCACAGGACGTTTTCGATAAGGACCAACCATGGCTTCCCATGGCTTATCCGAAACTGTTCACCGCCATGCGCAAGAACGTAGAAGGCTTCACTCAAAGCCCTCTGGGTACAAATAACTTCGCCACCACCCAGGTGAAGTAAATAAGAGAAACGCTCGGCACCGTCGACATTGGCGGTGCCGAACCTGCCTAACCGGCTGATTGAGGTACACGACAAGATGTTTAGTTTTATTGCCCGCCGACTGGGGTTACTGATCCCCACGTTTTTCGGCATCACGTTGCTCACGTTTGCGTTGATTCGCATGATCCCTGGCGACCCCGTCGAAGTCATGATGGGCGAGCGGCGCGTCGACCCCGAGATGCACGCACAGGCAATGGAACGCCTTGGCCTTAACAAGCCGTTGTATGCGCAATACCTGGATTACGTCGGCAAACTGGCCCAGGGTGACCTGGGCGAATCGCTGCGTACCCGCACCAGCGTGTGGACTGAATTCACCGCCCTCTTCCCGGCGACCCTGGAACTGTCCATGGCCGCCCTGTTGTTCGCCGGTATCCTGGGCCTGCTGGCCGGGGTGATCGCGGCACTCAAGCGAGGATCCCTGTTCGACCATGGGGTGATGGGCATCTCCCTGGCGGGGTATTCGATGCCGATCTTCTGGTGGGGCCTGATCCTGATCATGTTCTTCTCGGTCAGCCTGGGCTGGACCCCGGTTTCCGGGCGGATCGACCTGCTCTACGACATTGAGCCGCGCACCGGCTTCATGCTGATCGACACCCTGCTGGCTGACGAGCCGGACGCTTTCTTCGACGCCCTGCACCACCTGATCCTGCCGGCCATCGTGCTCGGCACCATTCCGTTGGCCGTGATCGCGCGGATGACCCGTTCGTCGATGCTCGAAGTCTTGCGTGAAGACTACATCCGCACCGCCAAGGCCAAGGGCCTGTCGCCGGCGCGCGTGGTGTTCGTGCACGGCCTGCGTAACGCGCTGATTCCGGTACTGACCGTGGTCGGCCTGCAAGTCGGCACGCTGCTGGCCGGTGCGGTTTTGACCGAGACCATCTTCTCGTGGCCCGGCATCGGCAAATGGCTGATCGAAGCCATTGGCGCGCGGGACTACCCGGTGGTGCAAAACGGCATCCTGCTGATCGCCTGCCTGGTGATCCTGGTGAACTTCGTAGTGGATATCCTCTACGGCTTCGCCAACCCACGCATCCGTCACCAGCGCTGAGATCATGACCATGACCACACCTACTCCAGTGTCAGCAGTCGATCAAAGCCTGCTGTACCCGTCCCCGTACAAAGAATTCTGGCAAGCCTTCTCCAAGAACAAGGGCGCGGTTGCCGGCCTGCTGTTCATGGTGCTGATCGTGTTCTGCGCGATCTTCGCCCCCTGGGTTGCCCCGCATAACCCGAGCGAGCAATACCGTGATTTCCTGCTGACCCCGCCGTCGTGGCTGGAAGGCGGGCAGATCCAGTTCCTGCTCGGCACCGACGAACTGGGCCGTGACTTGCTCTCACGCCTGATCCAGGGCTCGCGCCTGTCGCTGCTGATCGGCTTGTCGTCGGTGGTGATGTCGCTGATTCCGGGCATCCTGCTGGGCCTGTTCGCCGGGTTCTTCCCGCGTTTGCTCGGCCCGACCATCATGCGTTTGATGGACATCATGCTGGCCCTGCCTTCGCTGCTGTTGGCCGTGGCCATCGTCGCGATCCTCGGCCCTGGCCTGATCAACACCGTGATCGCCATCGCGATCGTGTCGTTGCCGTCCTATGTCCGCCTGACCCGCGCTGCGGTGATGGGCGAGCTGAACCGTGACTACGTGACCGCCGCCCGCCTCGCCGGTGCCGGCCTGCCACGCCTGATGTTCATCACCGTGCTGCCCAACTGCATGGCGCCGCTGATCGTACAGGCCACCTTGAGCTTCTCTTCGGCGATCCTCGATGCCGCGGCCCTGGGCTTCCTTGGCCTTGGCGTACAACCGCCAACCCCGGAGTGGGGCACCATGCTGGCTTCGGCCCGTGACTACATCGAACGCGCCTGGTGGGTGGTGAGCCTGCCGGGTTTGACCATTTTGCTCAGCGTGCTGGCAATCAACTTGATGGGCGACGGCCTGCGCGATGCGCTGGACCCGAAACTCAAGAACGCCGCCTGAGGAGATTCCCATGTCACTGTTAGAAATCAAGAATCTCAACGTGCGCTTCGGCGACAAGACCGCCGTTCCGGTGGTCGATGGCCTCGACATTTCGGTCGACAAAGGCGAAGTCCTGGCCATCGTTGGCGAGTCGGGCTCGGGTAAATCCGTGACCATGATGGCGCTGATGGGCCTGATCGAGCACCCCGGCATCGTCACCGCCGACGCGCTGAACTTCGACGGCAAGGACATGCTCAAGCTGAGCAACCGCCAGCGCCGCCAGATCGTCGGCAAAGACCTGGCGATGGTGTTCCAGGACCCGATGACCGCGCTCAACCCCAGCTACACCGTGGGTTTCCAGATTGAAGAAGTGCTGCGCCTGCACCTGAAGATGTCCGGCAAACAAGCGCGCAAGCGTGCCATCGAGCTGTTGGAAAAGGTTGAAATCCCAGGCGCCGCCAGCCGTATGGATGCCTACCCGCACCAACTGTCCGGCGGTATGAGCCAGCGCGTGGCAATCGCCATGGCGATTGCCGGCGAGCCGAAACTGCTGATCGCGGATGAGCCGACCACCGCACTGGACGTGACCATTCAGGCGCAGATCATGGAACTGCTGCTGGCCCTGCAGAAAGAACAGAACATGGGCCTGGTGCTGATCACTCACGACCTTGCAGTCGTGGCGGAAACCGCCCAGCGCGTGTGCGTGATGTATGCCGGCCAAGCCGTTGAAGTCGGCCAGGTGCCGCAGTTGTTCGACATTCCGGCGCATCCGTACAGCGAAGCACTGCTCAAGGCGATTCCGGAACATAGCCTGGGCGCCACGCGCCTGGCCACGCTGCCGGGTATCGTGCCGGGCCGTTATGACCGTCCGCAGGGCTGCCTGCTGTCGCCGCGCTGCCCCTATGTGCAGGACTCCTGCCGTGCCCAGCGTCCTGGGCTTGATCCCAAAACCAACAGCCTCGCGCGCTGCTTCTACCCCTTGAACCAGGAGGTGGCGTAATGGCCGTCGTTCTTACCGCCCGCGACCTGACCCGTCACTACGAAGTGTCCCGTGGCCTGTTCAAGGGCCACGCGCTGGTGCGCGCACTCAATGGCGTGTCCTTCGAGCTGGAAGCCGGCAAGACCCTCGCCGTCGTGGGCGAGTCGGGCTGCGGCAAATCCACCCTGGCCCGTGCCCTCACGCTGATTGAAGAGCCGTCTTCGGGTTCACTGAAAATCGCCGGCCAGGAAGTCGCCGGCGCCGACAAGGCCCAGCGCAAACAACTGCGCAAAGACGTGCAGATGGTGTTCCAGAGCCCGTACGCCTCGTTGAACCCACGGCAGAAAGTCGGTGATCAACTCGGCGAGCCGCTGCTGATCAACACCAACCTGTCCGCTGCCGAACGCCGCGAGAAAGTGCAGGCGATGATGAAGCAAGTGGGCCTGCGCCCCGAGCATTATCAGCGCTACCCGCACATGTTCTCCGGCGGTCAGCGCCAGCGCATTGCCCTGGCCCGCGCGATGATGCTGCAACCCAAAGTGCTGGTGGCCGATGAACCCACCTCGGCACTGGACGTGTCGATCCAGGCCCAGGTGCTCAACCTGTTCATGGACCTGCAGCAGGAATTCAACACGGCCTACGTATTCATCTCCCACAACCTGGCGGTGGTGCAACACGTCGCGGATGACGTGATGGTGATGTACCTCGGCCGTCCGGTGGAAGTCGGTCCCAAGGAAGACATCTACGCCCGTCCGCTGCACCCCTACACCCAGGCGCTGCTGTCGGCCACTCCGACCATCCACCCGGACCCGAACAAGCCGAAGATCAAGATCGTAGGCGAGCTGCCCAACCCGCTGAACCCGCCGCCTGGCTGCGCCTTCCACAAGCGCTGCCCGTACGCGACCGCACGGTGCAGCACCGAGGAACCACAACTGCGCGCCTTGGACAACCGCCAGGTGGCCTGCCACTACGCGGAGCAGTTCGTGGCGTGACATCGCAACAAAAATGCCCTGGGTGATCAAGCCCAGGGCATTGCCTGTGTTCTACAGCCCTTCCCACCAGGTTGCGCATCAGCCTGGCGGGAGGGGCTTTCTTTTGAGCGAAGCCTACGTCTGGCTGTCGCCTTCAGCGTCCGGATCATCGCTGTCCGGTTCGTCGGTGGTGGAGTCATCATCGCCTTCGCTGCCGCCCTGGTCCTTATCGCCAGGCTCCGCCTCGGACTTCGCCAGTTGCAGATCCTGGCTATGCACCGACGACACAACACCGCTCTGCACCGGGTTATGCGCCCAGGCCGACGACATTCCCAACGACAACAACACCATCACTTTTATCAACAACACAACACGTTGAAAAATACTCATGGTTGATTCCGTCCAGTCAGTAGGTAAATCCCACGCGACAGCCGTTCACCGCCGCCAGCCTTGACGCTAGCCCCGATGCCGGGTTTACGCCAGGGCGTCAGGTTTCGCCGTCGTCGTAGGTTTCGCTGTCTTCGCCATCGTTATAGGGATTTTCCTGGTCCTCCTTCGGGGCAGGCTGGGTTTGTGGTTTCCAGCTGCCGGAGTTGACCTCTTGTTGCTTTTTCTTGGTGACAGGGCCGGTGTCTTTCCATTGAGGGGTTCCAGCGCCCGCCAGTGCCGGGACCGTGGTCAGCCCCAGACTGGCTAACAGCATCCAGCAGATGACGCGTTTGACACTAGGCACAGCGCTTTCCTTTTCAGTCAGTGGATAAATCCTGCACCCAAAAAACTAGACCCGATACGTCACTCTCGCCACAAAAAAGGGTGAAGCCATCACAGCTTCACCCTTCTTTTTACCGCTCAGACCTTAATGGTGCTCGCGGGTCGCACGGAATTTCACATCCGGCCAGCGCTCTTCCATCAGCGCCAGGTTAACCCGTGTCGGCGCCAGGTAGGTCAGGTGACCACCGCCGTCGACCGCCAGGTTTTCCACAGCCTTGTTGGAGAACTCTTCCAACTTCTTCTTATCGCTGCAATCGATCCAGCGCGCGGAGTACACGGTGATCGGCTCGTAGGAGCATTCGACCTTGTATTCCTCTTTCAAGCGGCTGGCGACCACATCGAACTGCAGCACACCGACGGCGCCGAGGATGATGTCGTTGCTGCGCTCGGGGAAGAACACCTGGGTGGCGCCCTCTTCCGCCAATTGCTGCAAGCCTTGGCGCAGTTGCTTGGATTTGAGCGGATCACGCAGGCGGACGCGGCGGAACAGTTCCGGGGCGAAGTGCGGGATACCGGTGAAGCCCAGGGCTTCGCCTTCGGTGAAGGTGTCGCCGATCTGGATGGTGCCGTGGTTGTGTAGGCCGATGATGTCGCCGGCGTAGGCTTCTTCGAGCTGTTCACGCTCGGAGGAGAAGAACGTCAGGGCGTCGCCGATGCGCACGTCCTTGCCGGTACGCACGTGGCGCATCTTCATGCCTTTTTCGTATTTGCCGGAGCAGATGCGCATGAAGGCGATGCGGTCGCGGTGTTTGGGGTCCATGTTCGCCTGGATCTTGAACACGAAACCGGTGAATTTCTCTTCCACTGGTTCCACGGTGCGCTCGTTGGCGACACGGGCCAGTGGGCGCGGGGCCCAATCCACCACGGCGTCGAGCACATGGTCGACACCAAAGTTGCCCAGGGCGGTACCGAAGAACACCGGGGTCAGCTGGCCGTCGAGGAACTCCTGCTGGTTGAACTCATGGCAGGCGCCCTGCACCAGTTCCAGCTGGTCGACAAAACGATCGTACTCGTCACCCAAATGGGCGCGGGCTTCGTCGGAGTCGAGTTTCTCGATGATCTTGGTTTCGGTGCGTTCGTGACCGTGGCCGGCGGTGTAGACAATGATGTAGTCCTCCGCCAGGTGGTACACGCCCTTGAAGTCGCGGTAGCAACCGATCGGCCAGGTGATCGGCGCGGCCTTGATCTTCAGCACGGCTTCGATTTCGTCCAACAGCTCGATCGGGTCGCGGATGTCGCGGTCGAGTTTGTTGATGAAGCTGACGATTGGGGTGTCACGCAGACGGCACACGTCCATCAGCGCGATGGTACGTGGCTCGACGCCTTTACCGCCGTCGAGGACCATCAGCGCCGAGTCCACCGCAGTCAGGGTGCGGTAGGTGTCTTCGGAGAAGTCTTCGTGGCCGGGGGTGTCGAGCAGGTTGACCATGTGGTCGCGATACGGGAACTGCATGACCGACGTGGTAATGGAAATACCCCGTTGTTTTTCCATTTCCATCCAGTCGGAGGTGGCATGGCGGTCGGATTTGCGGGATTTCACCGTGCCGGCCACCGCGATTGCCTTGCCCATCAGCAAGAGTTTCTCGGTGATGGTGGTTTTACCGGCATCGGGGTGGGAAATAATGGCGAAAGTGCGGCGTTTCGCGACTTCGGCGGCCTGGTGGGTCATGGGAAATCGCCTGGCAGGTGAGTCAAAAAAGGGCGGCGAGTATAGCGCAAACCCCAGGGGCCGGACCACCGTTCACCCGATTAGGGGTGGCTAAATGCTGCCAAGTATGGAACCTTTTAAAAGGTCGAGACGTCCACTCCCCTGCTACCGCACTCGGAACAGGGGCTGATAAATCAGCAAGTTAGCCTGACGAGGCTGCGCTCATGGCTCGATCGCATACCGCGTTGCCGGTATCGGCGAGCTGCTTTTCGCGAACTCATTCGCCGACAGCCAGGAATGGCATTGCCGCTCGGAAATGTGTTCGCCGACAAAAGAAAAAAGGAGTCCGCCTGTGGCTATTCGCTATGGCAAAGGGCTGATAGGAGGAGCGGTTGTCGTCGCCCTCCTGGCCCTGCTGGTCCACTGGATCGGCATCAACACGATCGAACTGTACCGCGACGATTTGTTGTTTTACCTGCAAGCTCACTTGATCCTCGTTCTTGTCTCCATGCTGGCGGCCCTCGTTGTGGGCATCCCCGCCGGTATCCTGCTCAGCCGACCGCACATGGTCGGGCGCGCAGAACGCTTCATGCAGATCTTCAACATCGGCAACACCGTCCCTCCCCTGGCCGTACTGGCCATCGCCCTCGGCGTCCTCGGCATCGGCAGTGGCCCGGCGATCTTCGCGCTGTTCCTCGCCTCCCTCCTGCCTATCGTGCGCAACACCTACGAAGGCCTGAAAAACGTTCAAGGCTCGCTGAAAGAAGCTGCTACCGGCATTGGCATGACGCCACGCCAGGTGCTGTTTCGCGTGGAATTGCCCAACGCCGTGCCGATCATCATCGGTGGCGTGCGCGTGGCCCTGGCGATCAACGTCGGTACCGCGCCGCTGGCCTTCCTGATCGGTGCCAACAGCCTGGGCAGCCTGATCTTCCCCGGTATTGCCCTGAACAATCAGCCGCAATTGCTGCTCGGCGCCGCGTGTACCGCTTTGCTGGCGTTGCTGCTTGACGGCCTGGTGACCCTGGCCAGCCGCCTCTGGCTGGAACGCGGGCTGCGTGCGTCTTAAGGAACCGACATGAAAAAACTGACCTTGATATTGAGCTGCGTCCTGCTGTGTGCAGGCATTGCGCAAGCCGCCGAAAAACCGGTGATCCGCATCGGCGCCCGGGTGTTCACCGAACAGACCCTGCTGGCCGAAATCACCTCCCAGTACCTGCGCACCAAGGGCTATGACACCCGCGTGACCGGCGGCCTGGGCAGCAACCTGGCGCGCAGTGCCCAGGAAAGCGGGCAACTGGACCTGATCTGGGAATACACCGGCGTGTCGTTGGTGGCCTACAACCACGTTGACGAGAAGCTCGACAGCGAACAGTCCTACGCTCGGGTAAAAGAACTCGACGCGAAAAAAGGCCTGGTCTGGCTCTCCCCGTCGCGCTTCAGCAACACCTACGCCCTGGCGCTGCCGGAGAAAGTTGCGGCTGAGCATCCCGAGATCAACAGCATCAGCGACCTGACCCAGGCCGTGGCGCAAGACGCCAAGAGCAACCGCCTGGTGGCCCTGGACACCGAGTTCGCCAACCGTTCCGACGGCCTGGCCGGCATGGTCAAGCTGTACGACATGAACCTCACGCGCAAAAACACCCGGCAGATGGACGCCGGCCTGGTCTACACCGCGCTGCGTAATGGCCAGGTGTTTGCCGGTCTGGTCTACACCACCGACGGTCGCCTGAACGCCTTCAAACTGAAGCTGTTGGCAGACGACAAGCACTACTTCCCGGACTACACCGCCGCGCCCGTGGTGCGTCAGGTGTATCTCGACGCGCACCCGGAACTGGCCGCTGACCTCAAGCCATTGGCCGATCTGTTCGACGACGAAACCATGCGCCAGTTGAACGCGCGGGTCGACGTCGACCATGAAAGCCCCTCCGCGGTTGCCGCCGATTTCCTGCGCCAACATCCGATCAATCAATAAGAGGAGAAGACATGGAATTCCTGAACGCCTTTTCCCATCTTGATTGGGCCCAAGTCCTACAACTGACCGGGCAACACATCACCCTGGTCGGTATCGCCGTGATCCTCGCGATCCTGATCGGCGTGCCCCTGGGCATCCTGATGACGCGCTTCCCGACGCTTGCCGGCCCGCTGCAAGCCAGCGCCACGGTGCTGCTGACCGTGCCGTCCATCGCCCTGTTCGGCCTGCTGCTGCCGTTCTACTCCAAGTTCGGCCAGGGCCTGGGGCCAATGCCGGCGATCACCGCCGTGTTCCTCTACTCCCTGCTGCCGATCATGCGTAACACCTACCTCGCCCTCACCGGCGTGGAACCGGGTATTCGCGAAGCCGCACGCGGCATCGGCATGACCTTCGGCCAGCGCTTGCGCATGGTCGAGTTGCCTATCGCCGTGCCGGTGATCCTCGCCGGTGTGCGCACCGCCGTGGTGATGAACATTGGTGTGATGACCATCGCCGCCACCATCGGTGCCGGTGGCCTGGGTGTACTTATTCTGGCTTCCATCAGCCGCAGCGACATGTCGATGCTGATCGTCGGCGCCGTGCTGGTCAGTCTCCTGGCCATTTTTGCCGACTTGCTCTTGCAATGGCTGCAACGCTCGCTGACTCCAAAAGGATTGCTCAAATGATCGAACTTCAAAACCTGTCCAAGACCTTCCAAAGCAACGGCAAGACTGTCACCGCCGTGAACGATGTAAGCCTGACCGTCAATGAAGGCGAGATTTGCGTGTTCCTCGGCCCGTCGGGCTGCGGCAAAAGCACCACGCTGAAGATGATCAACCGCCTGATCAAGCCCACCTCGGGCAAGATCCTGATCAACGGCGAAGACACCACCGACCTCGACGAAGTGACCCTGCGTCGCAATATCGGTTATGTGATCCAGCAGATCGGCCTGTTCCCGAACATGACCATCGAGGAAAACATCGTGGTCGTGCCGAAATTGCTCGGCTGGGACAAGCAAAAATGCCACGACCGCGCCCGCGAGTTGATGAGCATGATCAAGCTGGAACCCAAGCAATACCTGCATCGCTACCCGCGTGAATTGTCGGGTGGCCAGCAACAGCGCATCGGTGTGATCCGTGCCCTGGCGGCCGACGCGCCGTTGCTGTTGATGGATGAACCGTTCGGGGCAGTCGACCCGATCAACCGCGAGATGATCCAGAACGAGTTCTTCGAGATGCAGCGTGCGCTGAACAAGACCGTGATCATGGTCAGCCACGACATCGACGAAGCGATCAAGCTGGGCGACAAGATTGCGATCTTCCGCGCCGGCAAGCTGCTGCAGATCGATCATCCGGACACCCTGCTGGCGCACCCGGCCGACGAGTTTGTCAGCAACTTCGTGGGCCAGGACAGCACCCTCAAGCGCCTGTTGCTGGTGAAGGCCGAAGACGCGGCAGACAACGCCCCGTCGGTGAGCCCGGAAACCCCGGTGGCCGATGCGCTGGAATTGATGGACGAGCATGACCGCCGCTATGTGGTGGTCACCTGCGCCGAGAACAAGGCGCTGGGTTATGTACGACGTCGCGACCTGCACCGTCAGACCGGCACCTGCGGCCAGTACCTGCGCGAGTTCAACGCCACGGCGGCGTATGACGAGCATTTGCGCATCCTGCTGTCGCGCATGTACGAGTTCAACCGTTCGTGGTTGCCGGTGATGGATGCGGAGCGGGTGTTCCTTGGGGAAGTGACCCAAGAGTCGATTGCCGAGTACCTGAGTTCCGGTAAGTCCCGGGGTGGCAAGACCAGCATCGTTTCGCCTGCCGAAACTGCGTTGGCCTGATAGACCGCTATCGCGGGCAAGCCCGGCTCCCACAATGGACTGCATTCATCTGTAGGAATGCAATCCCCTGTGGGAGCTGGATTGCCTGCGATGAATACACCACAAATCCCTCTGATTTGCCCCCTCCGGGGAACATCATTCCGTCACACCTGTCGGTTACATAAGTAGCTGCACGGGTTCGCGCGACGAACGCGTGCAAAAACGCGACATTTTTAGTTGATCTCAAGCCCCTCACGCCCTAAAGTTCGCGCCGAACGTCCATGCTGGAAACGATCCATCCGGCTCAAGTACTGACGACGAGACAGCAAGGCCAAGGGAAGCGGTTATTCCCATGGCCTTTTTGCTTTCGGCGACATGCCTTGGGAAGTAGGCGAACCAAAGTGGGGATACGGAGGACGTTCATTTGCACCCATTGATCAATTTAGTTTGCCCTTAGGAGTTCCCAGCATGTCGATCAACGTCGAAGATTATTTCGCGCGCGCCACTTTTGACAAAATGAAGGCGTTCGCCGACAAGCAAGAAACCCCGTTCGTGGTGATCGACACCGCGATGATCAGCCAGGCCTACGATGACCTGCGCGCCGGTTTCGAATTCGCCAAGGTGTATTACGCGGTCAAGGCCAACCCGGCTGTCGAGATCATCGACCTGCTCAAAGAGAAAGGTTCGAGCTTCGACATCGCCTCGATCTACGAGCTGGATAAAGTGATGGACCGTGGCGTCAGCGCCGACCGCATCAGCTACGGCAACACCATCAAGAAATCCAAGGACATCCGCTACTTCTACGAGAAAGGCGTGCGCCTGTTCTCCACCGACTCCGAAGCCGACCTGCGCAACATCGCCAAGGCCGCGCCGGGTTCGAAAGTGTATGTGCGTATTCTCACCGAAGGCTCGACCACGGCAGACTGGCCTTTGTCGCGCAAATTCGGCTGCCAGACCGACATGGCCATGGACCTGCTGATCCTGGCCCGTGACCTGGGCCTGGTGCCTTACGGCATCTCGTTCCACGTAGGTTCGCAACAGCGCGACATCAGCGTGTGGGACGCGGCCATTGCCAAGGTCAAAGTGATCTTCGAGCGCCTGAAGGAAGAAGACGGCATCCACCTCAAGCTGATCAACATGGGCGGTGGCTTCCCGGCCAACTACATCACCCGCACCAACAGCCTGGAAACCTACGCTGAAGAAATCATCCGTTTCCTCAAGGAAGACTTCGGTGACGACCTGCCGGAAATCATCCTGGAGCCGGGCCGTTCGTTGATCGCCAACGCCGGTATCCTGGTCAGCGAAGTGGTATTGGTTGCACGTAAATCCCGCACCGCCGTCGAGCGTTGGGTATACACGGATGTGGGCAAGTTCTCCGGCCTGATCGAAACCATGGACGAAGCCATCAAGTTCCCGATCTGGACCGAGAAGAAAGGCGAGATGGAAGAAGTGGTCATTGCCGGCCCAACCTGCGACAGCGCCGACATCATGTACGAGAACTACAAGTACGGCCTGCCGCTGAACCTGGCGATTGGTGATCGTCTGTACTGGTTGTCGACCGGTGCGTACACCACCAGCTACAGCGCGGTTGAGTTCAATGGCTTTCCGCCACTGAAATCCTTCTACGTCTGAACCTTTAAAAACCGGCTCCCTGTGGCGAGGGAGC